>DACO01000173.1:0-16494 GCA_002508635.1 Methanolobus sp. UBA118
GACAGGCTTGCTGACACGGGCCTTACAGATGAGAGTATACTGGAGGATAAAGCGGGGACACTGGAAAGGATCGCAGCACTGTATGATGAGAGCGGCTCAGCTGAAAAAGCCAGGGACAATTATGAATACGCACTTTCCGTTTATACTCAAATATACTCCGCCGGACCTCCTGAGGTTTCCGGACTGGTAAAAACGGGTAATCTGAAGTGCCGGCTGGCCTCATTACTGACGGATACCGGCCGCAGGGAAGATGCTGAGAAGATGTTCAGATCATCACTGGATGACTTCCAGGATTTGCTTGAATATGAGCCATCCAGCATATCCTACCAGGAAAATGCAGCATATATACTGAACAACCTGGGTTATCTGCTACTTGAAGAGGGACTTTTCAGGGAAGCTAAGCCATTGTATGAAAACGCTCTCAAGATCTACATCCATATACTTGACCTCGAACCCGACAACGCATCCTGCAAGGCTAATGCAGCCTGCACACTCAATAATCTGGGTTACATACTTGAGAATACGGGAAGAGAGAAAGATGCCTTGTGGATGTATGAAAAAGCAAGGGAGCTGGGTGAAGACAATAGCTGAGAAAAAGATTTTTTACAGATAAGTGTGAGGAATTACCACAATCGGAAAAAGAGAAAGGGTGTTTCTTTTTTAACGGAGGAATTTGTGGTAATTCTTCTTGACAATAACCGATGACGACAATAACCCCATACATTCCGGCACAACGCCGGAATGTATCCACCATCGCTCATACTCCACTTATTTAGCTCATACTCCATTTTTGAATTTCTGCGGCAAAGGAAGGAAGGCAAAGTTTACGTTTTGAGGGATTGAGGGGATGACTTTGCCCGGATCCTTTGAGGTTTCGTTTTTTGATGAGGTCCATATCGAACCTGTATCCAAATTGGTCACTGCAGACAACCTGTCTAATCAGGTTTGTAGCTGCAATTCCTACTATAAAAACAAACTATATAAATATATCTATAATATTATATATAATAATACTCATTATGATGAGGTTCTGATGGTTGCCACATGATTGAAAATATCAGAAAATACGATAGAAAAACAGACCTGAAAGCTAGTATTCTAATAAAGAGGAAGCTGGTTAAAAAGATATGCACAAACCCCGCCTATTACAAATATACGCATGAAATCCAGATTGTATGGCAAAGCTCCGCTTGCATAACATAACATCAGGCTAGCAAGCAAGCCAATAAATATGGTATAAATCACAAGGTCTTCCATTTCCATATTGAATCACTTTTCAGTAATCGGCAGGAAAGCATACTTGCCAGTTGATAACGTCATATAATATGGGCCTCTGTCCTGCCTGGTTTCGGTAAAATGGTCCATATCATATAAAACAGTTAACACTGCAAAAGCGGACAACTTTTTTAGTATCTATAAGTCAGATTATGCACATAGCATGTATATACACAAAAGCCTGTGAGAAGAATACAATAAAACGAAAATGATCAATAAACATACAGGACCCTGTTTAACAGGGACCTTTTCTAATCAAACAAAGTCAGAAGATACGAGGTATCCGCAACTTCTGCAGTAATAGAATACATTCATACCCATTATCTGTCTTTTCAGCATTTCTCTACATCGGAAACAGATCTTATTCTTTTTTTCCTTAGATTTCAGTAAGCCCATTTTTCCCACCTCACACAATCATCATAGAAGAGTCCAGTCTTGCCGTTCCTTTTCTGGCCCAGTAGCCACATGTTTCACAAAACTGTATTCCTTTGCCATTCTCATCCAACCGGGATTTACACACCGGACATTTTTGTAACTGCTTCATTGTTTACCCCACTGTATCAGTGATAGATACGGACCCCCCAGGTAAATGATCTGAGAAGCCATCCCCGATAAGCCTATAGTGCCATGTTTTTATTTAAGCTAATCTGGAATGAAATTCATAAGGCATGCTCGGATAAGAATGCTTTTGAATTTTTAGTACTACCTTAAACACTATGCTCAGAATGAAAACAGGATCTGGACAGTAAAAATAAATACTTTATCAAAAATATGGAATATCTTAAAATCAATAAAGGATCAATATTATCTGATGGACATACACAGGACTGCAGCCTTCAACCGTCCCCTTGACCTGAACAATACGGGAAACTTCCTTATACTACTGATAACAGCAAGCGTAATACCCGCTTCAGTAATTTATCATTACTTTTCCACAGAATCGCTCATGAGTGCGGTATTAAGTGGTTTCAGGACAGGCATAATAGTGTTTCTTACCTGGGCAGTCTCCCGGGAACTTGATCCGGATAACGATTTATCCGCATTCATAGCTGTAACCCTGGCATTGGTATTTATTCCGCTATTAGGACAGGTATCTGTTCTGCCTATTTTCTGGATCCTCCTGATGCTGCGTACCTTAAATCGCAGCTCCGGCGCCAGACCCGGCGTTTTAGATATGCTCTTTATACTGATATTGGGAACCCTGCTTACATCTACCGCATCCTGGATATATGGTCTTCTTACAGCGCTTGGACTTTTGCTTGACAGTAAACTGCCCCCATCTGACAGACTTCATTTTTGGGCTGGCACCCTTATGGGAATCATTACCTTATTATCCGTTTTACCTGAAGGTTTAATCCTGCCGGACATCTCATTTTCGACATTTCCGATACTGATCATAGTGGCGATACTGTTCCTTCCGGTAATCATGGGTTCCTCTGAAATAAAAAGCGTTGCAGACAGAACCGAAGAAAAGTTAGATCCAACAAGAGTAATAATGGCACAGTTAATGGCACTGGTCGTGGTTTTTAGTTTTAGCCTGACAGAAGTTCATGGATGGTTGTATGCAATGTACTGTATCCTTGCAGGTACAGGCCTGTACAGGATATTCTTCAGGAAACTGCTGCCTGAAGAGCTATAAAGAAAAAGGAATTATTAAACGATCACAGAAAAAAAATGATACGAGGACGATATGATGATCATGAATTTCAAGGATAAGAGACCTTCAATCTCAGAGCAGGCATACATAGCTGATTCTGCAGACATAATAGGGGATGTTGAAATCAGAGATTTTTCAAGTATCTGGTTCAATGCCGTACTTCGTGGTGATACGGGCAGTATTCGCATAGGCAGCAGAACAAGTATCCAGGATAATGTTGTGATACATGCGGACAGTCCCATGAATGTGCATATTGGAAATGATGTCACTATAGGACACGGGGCTGTGGTGCATGGTTGTACGATAGGCGATAATGTGATAACAGGCATGAACTCTACGATACTCAACGGAGCGCACATAGGGAAGAACTCAATTGTCGGTGCAAACGCACTTGTTCCGGAGGGGAAGCGATTTCCAGATAACAGTGTCATACTGGGAGTGCCTGCAAAGGTAAAAAGAGAAGCCACGGATCAGGACATGCAGAAGATATCAGAGAATGCTGCAGAGTATGTTAGTCTTGCAGAAGAATATAAAAGAAGAATATAAAAGTACAAAGTAGTGAAGAGATAATCTACAGGTAAAGCAGCCTGATTATATCTTCTTTCTCCCAAATACAAATGCTATTGCAAGTAACAGGGATACAGGAAGGAAAACCGACGGGAATTCAGGTATTTCCTCATATCCGGATACTCCTGAATAGTAAATCTGTGACCGGTCACTGCACATTTGCAGGCTGCTCTCACTTAGTCCACTTACCCTTCCGGTACTCGAGAAGTTACCTTCCTGAACAGTGAGTACACGTTCAAAAGTAATACTTTCATTTGCACTGAGAGAATCGCATTCTCCGATATCACCGAAGTTGTCGTCAGTTACGCAGACATCAATTAGTCCCGAACTTCCGCTGTTGATAACCCTGTATGATATATTGACCTCTGAGCCTGAGACAAATGAGGGACCGGGGAAGGTAGCTGCATCCTGTCCATCCAGCATGACCCTTATGTCGATATCATAATCTTCAGTTGACAGGGAAGAATTGGGTTCATTATCCCTGGAATAGGCTACAGTGCTGTGACCGTTATGTTTCCACCAGCCGGGTTTTGTATCCGTTGCACCGGTCTCATTGTCATCCGGTGTTGACATAAGGGGTGCAGGGTATGTCTCGTTATCGATCGGAGCAGGTGCATCCTCAGTCAGTTCCTTCGGTAACTCTGGCAAAACGATTGCAATAAGTAATATGAATACAAGTATTGAGATGATACGTTTTGGCTCCATGGTCATACCTGACACTCAAGTTTTGTGACAATAATACCCTGTATATAAATTATATACAGATCCTGTATAATTAGGTATTGGACGGCGCAATAGTATTAAAATTAATTAACATTAATACTAAATAATTTTCTGTATCTGTTTTTGAATTGCCTCAAAAATTAAGATGCTGTTTAAATGTAAAAAAGGATCAGGTTAAATAAAAAAAATAACTAATTTAGATTTGCGGGTTAGGGGAGTGAGAAAGAGAAGACAGGAGTGGGAGCGAGATGGGATAGATCTCGGCTTCGCAAGGAAAGAGGCGCCAGATGCGTGGTAATTTTTATTCTATTGGCGCCTCAACCTACCTTATACTTATTCTAACCCATCTAAAATCAGCTATTTGCGGCCCTTGTATCTGAATAACCTGCTCCTGAACTGTTCTGTAAAGACCTGTAGAGCATAGCCAGTATCTTATCCTTAATAATATCCCGGTCCGCATAGCAAGAACGATAGTATACCCTGATCTTCATGCCTTCTTTATCCGAATCCAGCCTTAGATCTATCCTGGAAGAGAAAGTTTTTCCTATTTCAGTATTGAGTTCTTCGGCGAGAGTGCTCAGGTCAAGAGAGATACCAGATGTATTTGCAGGCGTTTTAGTGAGATACAGGTCAAACTCAGTAGCAAACTGGCCTCTTCCATAATTGCGGATCGGTTTTTCGAGGAACAGCTTATTAGGTACTTTATAAAAATCATCATATGTTTCCGGAGAGTCGTCAAGCAGCACATAGAACATTCCTATATGTTTTACCATCCCCTCTATACCCTCAATGTGTATGTGATCCCCTATTTTGAAGGGTTTCTTTGTCAGCAGTATGAACCATGAGATATACGAAAGGATGACATCCCTGATCGCAAAGGCAAAACCCGTGGCAATCAGACCAAGGAATATTGCAATATCCTGAACTTGAATGCCTATTATTACAAATACATAGATCGTGGCTATCGTATACAGGAGAGCGATATACGCCTTGCTGAGCAGTATCTTCTGTTCGGGCTCGAATGCATCCCCGAACAGGTACATTATCCTGTTCACGGTCAGCCTTGCCACAATGGAAGCCAGGGCATAGGACATCAGGATAGTCAGCGCAAGGGACAGATAGTCTATAACCGCCTGTGGGATGCTTATAATGTTCTGCTGGTTGGCAAGAACAACCAAAGCCAGCAACAGTATAAGAAGCAGGAACAGAAGTATTGTCCTGTTGAGAAATTTATGCCTGAACTTACCCTTGATTTCATCAAAGTTTTTTGAATTTAGTTTTTCAGTGAACGGCTCTTTAGACATGGAAGTACCTTTTTAGATATCCAGGTCATTTAAGTTTATAAATCTTTATACAACCATATTCCAGGCCGGGGCCTGTCCACAACCCGACCTGGAACATCAATATAAAAGCACAACCATATTACACCATAATTCGGAAGCGACACTCATTATCCCCGGCAAGAATTGTCTTTTCCATCTTCACATCCACATCCCTGCCCAGTCCAAGTCTGAATTTTTTCTTAAGATTTCCAAGTGTGCAATAGCAGAGGGTTTTGGAAGCGCCTTCAGTATTTTCATTTACAAGCGGACAATAGCACCTGTCAAAAACAACATAGACCTCATCGTTCTCGATGCTGACCCTCCACTGTCGGGATAATTCTTTCAGGAATTCATCTTCGTTTGCGGCCCGGTCCCTGATATTCAGAAGTTTTTCATCCGTAAGATGTGTGAAAGGACACTGTTCACCACATGACTCCATAATTTTGATTCGGCACTTCTCGTCCAGATTCTCATCCAGACTTTTAAGTAATTGCTTTACCCATGTATCCATTTGTCTTCTCCTTTCAAATAAAAATAGTCTTCAAGAAGTAAATCAACCTTATCCTTTGTAATCTCATAGGTAAATTCAGTAAATTCAACACTCATCTTCGTATTTATCCAGGTCTGCAAACTTTTATTTGTAATTATTGACTAAAATTTTATTGAAATATCGCCTGACAAATTGTTAATTTCTATCCTCGAATCATCTTTTTCAAAGAATCCTCATCACAGCAGCCCTGTAAACTATACAACTTTATTCAAGTTTACATTGAGATTGAAACTTAAGTTAACGTTGTAAATTCAATCAGGTTTACGTTAAATACCATAACGACAGATTTTTATATGCGGATTTATCTACGGTCCGCCAGAGTGGGGACAGCACTTGTCGGGGTATCTGGGTCGTATCTCGAGTCTACAAGGACAATGATGCCTGATTGAAGATTTTAGTGGCATCTATCCCTACCTCCTGATTGGAATATAAAGTCACATTAAGTCATAATTGTTTTTCAACAGGAGGAGATGAACACGACTCATATACGGAAAATCTGCTGTAGACTCTCCACCTCTGCAATTATCGAAGTCTAAGTGTCCATAAAATAAAACATCAGATATCCATAACCTTTGTAGAGCTATTTCTATAATAGTCAAAAAATTCCCTTCCCCATTTTAGAGCACTCTGACTACCGGATATGAAGCGTTTGTTGTCATAGTAGTTCTCATTTGTCAGGAGCATGAACTGAACATAATAGTCATTTTCCGAAAATGATAGGAAATGCATTTCTTCCGGATAGATATACAGATCAGTATGCTCATTTTGTATCAACCTTTTAAGCTTATCGTGTTGTTCGGACTGTATCTTTGCAAACAATCCCCGGCTGAGAACCACTGATACGTCAACACCCTGATCAAGAAGTTCCAGAAATAAAGATATAAACATGGGATGAAGGTATGTAGTGACCATATACAGTGAATCAGAAACCCTGGATTTTTCCTGTAAGGTGCTGTCAAAATCATATATTTCAGACAGACGTGGTTCTGATATTGTGAAAGGCCCCAGCTCCTCGATCCTCTCCAGAAGTCTGTGGGGAATAAAATCCAGTCTGTGATCTTCCCAGTAGCCGTTATTGGAATCAAGGAAATCAAGTATACCCATAAGTGGTTTCATTTCTTTAACAAGCAGATCACCTATGGTTGTCAGCGCATAGGATCCGGGAGAATCTGTCTGCCTTTTTACCAGATACTGATCTTCCAGTATTTTTATTTGAAGGGCTAAAGGCTGTTTTTCAATATGCATGATATCCATGATAGTATCAAGGTCCCTGGGGCCCTCATTAAGTAGCAAAAGCAGATCTTTTCTGATATCCGACATGAAAAGTACGTCAAAAAGTAATTCTTTCATTTCCCGATCATCCCCAAAACTAAAAATCCCGCTCCAGCCATTGATTCAGCTGATTCGGGTATTTTTCTGTTGCGGGCTGAAGTAGAATTGAATAAGCAGAGAAGTATCATACAGTTCGAAAATAAGTTTCACAGATGTTTAACTGGTATTGAATCCTGAATACTTTGATTGCCTGCCTTTAATTTATTTAGCTAAAAGTTAAGAAAGACACTTCCAGGTATCACTCCTTGCAGACCCGGGATATCTATAATACCCCTAAAAACAATTCTCCCCCCCTGATACTCCATTTCGACCCACATAAGATACTTGGCTTGTTCTTATTTAAGCAATCCCTTTCTTAATTTTCAATAGCGGGCTCTTAATAGATATGAAGTGATATTTATCTGCGGTATTGATTTTTAATAATGCCTGATTTTCAGCAGATGTAAAACAAAAAAAAGGACAACATCTGTATTAACTTAAAAACCGAAAGGAAGATATTATTTACTTATCTTCCTTATTCGGACATTGCCTTCAAGAAGTCCTTCTCGGTCAGAATCCCTGCAAGTTCACCATTATCCATCACAGGAAGTGAACCAATGTTGTTATCCAGCATGAGGTGTGCAGCGCTTCCCATATCCGCATCCTTGTTTATACTGACCGGTTCTTTAGATATCAGTGAACTTACAGGTTCGTTAAGCGCTTCGTGGACGTTTCCTGTCATAAGCCTGTGGAATGCATCACCACTGCCCAGGAAATGCATTATATCAGAAGCTGTGACCATACCGATTATATTTCCTTTATCCACCACCGGCACTCTTCTGAATCCGTTATCTATCATCATCTTTGTTACATCACCGATACTTGTGTCCGGCGCAACGGATTTCACGTTTCTGGTCATATAATGGGCCACTCTCTTGGAGGTCATGACACCCCCTGAAAAACGGAGAAAGTCCTTCTCCGTGCAGATGGCACGTACATGTCCTTCACTGTCCACAACAGGAAGACCTCCGGAAACGTTATCCAGCATCTTGCTTACAGCCTCATCAATAGCTGCACCATCTGAAATACTGTCGGCTTCATTCTGCATGATCTCTTTTACAGAGGCATTCACAGCCGCAAGAAGATTGCCTTTGTAATGGTTCTCAATGAGCAGGTTCTTACTGCCACCTCCAAGAAAATCAATTACGTCCACCGATGTCACCATTCCTTCAAGCCTGTTCGTACCTGCATCTGTCACTGGCATATGCCTGAAACCCTTCTCTGTCATGGTTTTGATGGCAGAGATGATCGTGGTTGTCGGCGGGATTGTAACCACATCCCTGGTAGAAACAGACATTATACTACCTTCATGTTCGGCTATCCTTTCATCAAAATCAATCGGACCGGCACGGATAATGCCGTTACTTCCGTATCTGAGAGGATCTTTACTATTAAGAGACCTATCACCTGAGTTTTGTTTTTCCCGTACTTTCATCTTTTTCTGATCTTCCATGGAACGCTTATCACGAATATTCATTTTATAACACCACACTCAAAGATTAGCTGACCTTCGATCCCAAAAAACGCCGCAATGAAATTTTTTGGCAGCTTTTTTTGAATAGTCTGCAAAACCAGGATCACCGGATTCCTGTTCCTGTCAGACATGCCTTCAGAAGATCATGTCTGTCGGCAATTCCCACCAGTTTGTTTTCATTCGTAACACTGATCCTGCCGATATTGCGTTCAAGTACTGTCTGGATGGCTTCACTGACAGAAGCGTCAGGAGACAGAGAATACAGAGGAGTTGACATAACTTTCTCAACCTTTGCTGCATCACCCGAACCCCTGCCATGCATGTCACTGGAGCCTATCCTTGCATATCCCGACCTTATTATGTCACTACGGGTCACAATACCCATGGCCTGATTTTTATGGGAAACAACAGGAATGCCCGTATAATCCCATTCAAGCATATGCGACCATAGCTTTGCAATATTCTCGTCAGGATATGTGGTCTCCACTGATGTTGTCATGACATCCTTCACAGCCTTAGGTGATTTTTTTGTGGGATGCATGTGCCTCAGGATATCCACTTCACTTACGACTCCAACTAGGGTCCTGTCAACAGTTGAAGCAATTACCGGTGCACGATGCTGCTTTGCTTCAAGGAGAAGTTTGGCAGCCACCATTATATCGGTATCCGGTGTGATCACGGGATACTCCCTTACATAACCCCTGACTGTCACATTGGATTTATTGGACTTTACGTTAAGTACATCCTGATCTGTCAGGATGCCCACGACTCTCTGCTTCCCGTCCAGAACAGGAAGACCTCTCATGAAATTGTCCCTCATAATCTGTCTGGCATGGGTAATATAATCATCCTCCCTGACAGACACAGGGTTCTTTGACATTATCTGGCCGACTTTTATTTTTTCACTCCCTGGGGTAAGTAGCTGATATTACAGATTTCTCCCCAGAAAAAATATGAACCCGCAATTATTTAAAGGCACCTTTTACCAGTAGATATAATACAATGGCATATAAAAAAAAGTAACTAAGTTTGTTTCTGGAAACAGCTCAATACCTTAAATTTATGTTGAAAGGGCATTCCGGTTTTTTTTGGCATTTTTTGAAGTTAAGAACATTGAAAGCATTTCCAGCTCATCAAAGGGAATCTGCATCTCCTTCAATATGGTCTTGAAATGAAATTCCTCAAGTTCAGATGCATACAGCTCTATATTCTTCTGCCATCCCTTCGAGATCCTGAGCTTTTCTTCTTCCGATATTCCGGACCTTGTACTTGAATCCACAATCCATGAGGCAAAATCCCGGATGATAGAAAAACCTATCGGACACGGCTGCAGTCCAATAGAGTTCCCGGAACTGTTTACCTTAAATGGATAAAGACCACAAACAGTAGGCCTTTTATCATATACATCGCATCTGCCGCTCCTGTTCAGAAACGAACACGGTGCGCTCATGAGATACAGACCGGGATAGATATCCGCATTAACAATCGCACCAGCCTTTACAGAATCCAAGACTGTGAGCATTTTCATTTCGTCTTCGAAAAGGTGGATCTGCCCTTTGCTGCAACAGTGTGCTCCGCAGGTATCAGGGCATTTATAGTGTTTCAGGATGTTCTGAACAATGTTATAGCGAATCGCCTTTTTTACAGCAGCGCTAATTTCTGTCAAGCTTTTTTCACCTTTTTAGGTCTTTACAGACGTTTTAGAATCGTTTGTATAGATAAAAAAACCAGATATAATGGTTTTGCTTGAAAGCAGGCGAAGAAATACAGTTTTAAAGATATAAATTGTGCAAAAGTGACTAAACGAAATATAAAGTGTACCAGAGATGTTTGATGATTTTTCAATCATCCATATTTTCCAGCCAGCAAACATAGTAAAAATAGATAACAGTAATCTAAAAAAATCAATAAAAAATACCGCCACATATTTATATGCAATTTTGCTATATAAATACAGATATAGAAATGTTCAAATAATACACATTTTAACAAAACCACCCGATTTATGCTGCCAGAGAGTGTTAGAATGAAACAAAACAGAAAATCATACATCAGATCAGATAAAACTGCACAGATAGGAATTGGCACTCTCATAATTTTCATTGCGATGGTACTGGTAGCAGCAGTCGCTGGTGCGGTATTAATACAGACAAGTGGAGTACTGCAGCAAAAGGCACAGTCCACTGGAAATCAGGCGACAAAGGAAACATCGTCAAATCTCCAGATAAAGGAGATAGAAGGGATCCGCGCAAAGACTTCAGCAACCAATATGTCCCTGACGGTGGACCTGCTGAGAATAAATGTAGGGCTTAATGCAGGTAGTGAACCTGTCGACCTGAGCCAGGTAATAGTAAGCATATCAGACGGAACCACTACCAATGAGCTTGTCTACGCCGATGAGGACAAAGCAGGTGTCGGGACGATGGATGACTATTACACCAACGGCACCCTCACCAACCACTTAAGAGCACTTACCATGCGCGGGAATCCGACACCGAATATCCCTCATTTCTTCATAGCTGAAAAGGTAAGGGATGAAGACGGTTCGTTCACACAGAATAACCCGACTATCAACACGGGAGACCTTGTTGACCTATATGTGGGTACGGTAAGTGAAGATGCCACCGCTTTCAAGTACCTGTACCTTGTGGATACAACAGGAGGACCCGGCGGAGCAGCACCACTAAAGGCCTCAGGATTCACAATAAGCCCGCGAACTGAACTCAGGATAATACTGACACCGGAATATGGTGCAGCAGCCACTGCCGATATGGTAATGCCGTCCACATACGGTTCAGTGGAAAATCTTAAGCTGTATCCCTGATATTATCAGATTACAGTACATTTTTATTATTTTTTAGCACTCTTATACAATTACTTTTACTTTTTATTTCAAAAATATAGTATGCCGTATATTAAAGAGACTTTTCTGCAGATTTATACATAAATATAAATATATAAACAGAGAAAACAGTGTAAGAAATACACAATAATATACATTGTCCTGAGAGTGTTAGAATGAAGGCAAATAATAGACCACGTTCATTAAGGAGCGACAATGCACAGATAGGTATTGGTACCCTTATCATCTTCATTGCAATGGTTTTGGTAGCTGCTGTTGCTGCTGCGGTATTGATTCAGACAAGCGGCGTACTCCAGCAGAATGCTCAGGCTACCGGCAAGCAGGCAACGCAGGAAACGTCATCAAATCTTCAGGTAAAAGAGATAGAAGGCATTCGTGCAAGAACCTCTCCTACTAACATGTCCTCAACGGTTGATCTTCTCAGGATAAATGTCGGACTCAACGCAGCCAGCGAACCTGTTGATATCGGACAGGTGATAATTACCATAACTGATGGGACCACCACCAATG
The DNA here is from genome assembly GCA_002508635.1 of Methanolobus sp. UBA118. GTDB lineage: Archaea > Halobacteriota > Methanosarcinia > Methanosarcinales > Methanosarcinaceae > Methanolobus. The sequence goes on from DACO01000173.1 coordinate 12,313, forward strand.
AGCTGGTCTATGCGAATGAGGAAAAAGCTTCTGTAGGAGGAAGCATGCCCGAATACAATACAAGCCAGGACCTGACAGGACGCCTCAGAGCTCTTACTCTTCGCGAGGGAACAGAGCCAAATGCAGGAAATTTCTTTGTAGCCGAAAGGGTAAGAGATGAAGACGGCTCATTTACCCAGAGAACGCCGACCATGAACAGCGGCGATCTTATTGATATCTATATAGCTACTACAAGCACACCAGCTACTGGCCATGACTATCTGTACCTTGTGGATTCCACAGGCGGTGAAGGTGGGGCAGCACCTCTGAAATACTCTGGACTCAATCTCTATCCCAGGACTGAAGTTAAGATAGTCCTCACTCCAGAAGCCGGAGCAACGGCTACTGTTGATATGATATTGCCTTCGACATACGGATCCGTGGAGAATATCAGACTCTTCCCCTGAGATGATCTGATTTAATCCTATTTTCTATTTTAAAAATAAAACGTGGCTACCTGTTTCCTCTCAGCCAAATACTTCATATTTTTAAAGAAGTTTGATCTCGTGAAATGCTTCATTTGGTATAAGACCTGCCCGAAATGTGCCAGGAAATAAGGGAAGAACTACGTTGTGGTAGTGAGATCAAATAAAGACGTCCAGATTTTTGATTGATCAGTTTCGTTTCAGAAAAAACGCCAAAGTAAGCAAATGACCAGGAATGTAATAAAAAATGCTGTAACGTAGCACGTTACAGGCTGCTGATCAATCCAGCGATATTTTTCGGTATTTTTAGCTTATGCTTATAAGCTGGTTATTTGCTTTGATGAACTGATGCCTGAGTTTCATCAGCCTGTTTTCCAGTCCTATTAACTGATCTCCTGCTCCTATCTGCTGATTTCCTATCCCCATAACCTGACTTCCTGATCCTATGGTCAGTGTATTGGGATATCCACACTTGGGGCACGGCGAAAGCATACTGAACGTGCCCTCATTCCCCATACCCATAAACGCGATACGATCCTGCCGGATCTCCTTGTTTATGAGGCAGCTACATTGCGGATTCATGCAATGGAAGTTAACATACATTTATATTCCTCATAAAGTGGTATATTTCAACCCTTTTATAAATTTATTGCCTATTTAACAATTATGAAAATGTTGAATTGACAAATTTAAAGATTTGTGGAATTAGAGCAGGCCAATTTATGGAAAATATTATGTATGAGGGCGTTTTTCTAACCTAATGTGGCAGCAGATGATGGAATTCGAGTAAGCCTGAGCAGGGACCTGACGCTTTTTGATATAACGATGATAGGAATTGCCGGAATGATCGGTGCGGGTATTTTCGCGCTCACCGGCATTGCCACAGGAATTGCGGGACCTGCTGTCCTGCTTGCATTTCTCCTGAATGGTATAATCGCAACTTTTACCGGGCTTGCATATGCTGAGCTTGGTTCCGCCATACCTGAGGCAGGAGGCAGTTATCTGTGGGTCAAGGAAGGTATCGGGAACCATTTCGGATTCCTTGCCGGCTGGGTTGACTGGGCGGCTCACACCATAGCATGTTCCCTGTATGCGGTCACATTCGGTGCGTTCTTTTCAGAGTTTGTAATTCATTTTCTTGGATATGACGGAATCTCACAGGCCACTTTGATTACCGTCTCTGCATTTGCTATTGTAACCCTCATGGCTTATCTTAACTATCTCGGTGCAAAAGAAAGCGGAAGGATCGGCGGCTTGGTTACCCTGTTCAAAGTTGCCATCCTTGTAGTGTTTGCGGGTTTTGGTATTTACAGAACGTTCCTAAGTCCGGACTGGTCTGCAGCTTTCCTTGCTGATCCGGCATTTCTTCCCAATGGTATTGGCGGCCTTCTTGTTGCAATGGGACTTACTTTCATAGCATTCGAGGGATACGAGATAATTGCCCAGAGCGGCGAGGAGGTAAAAAACCCGGAAAAGAACATACCCAGGGCTGTATTGCTTTCACTGTGGATTGCTGTTATCGTCTATATTATGGTGGCCTTTGCCCTGATAGGTGCCATTCAGGTAGACGGGCCAAGCTGGATATATCTCGGAGAGCTTGGTGAATTCAGTATGATACGGGTTGCTGACCAGATAATGGCATTCGGTTCGATCCTTATCATTGCAGGTGGTTTTGTTTCCACCATAAGCGCCATGAATGCTACTGTTTATTCATCTTCAAGGGTTGCGTTTGCCCTTGGCAGGATGGGTTATCTGCCAAAAACTCTTTCCAGGATAAATGAAAAGAGAAGGACGCCCCATTATGCTATTCTTTTCAGCTATTTCATAATTGCAACCATGACCTTTGCTCCCATAGAGACCGTCGCTTCCGCAGCGAATGTGATGTTCCTAATTCTCTTCATACTGGTAAATTCCGTTCTTATTATACTGAGGTTCAGGAGACCTGATCTAAAGAGGGCCTTTAAGATGCCCTTTGCTCCTTATCTCCCTCTCATTGCAATAGTGGTCCAGCTTGTAATTGGTTATTATCTTGTCACAGCTATCGAGGACACGGCGTTTATTGCAGGAATAACCATAGCCTGGGTTCTTGCAGGTTCGCTCTTCTACTTCTCTTACTCCGAGAAAGAGATCAAAAGGCGTTCAAAGTATCGTATAAAGAAGGTCTATGAGGAAAAACCATTTGCAGAGGAAGGATACAAGATAATTGTCCCGATAAAGAACATCGCAAATGCTGGAAACCTTGCAGACCTTGCCAACAGGATCGCTAGAGAGGAGAAGGGCCACATCATTTTCCTGAAAGTCCTGACCTTCCCTGAGCAGACACCTCTTTCGGCCTCTATGGAGCTTGTTGAAGAGAAGCGCTCCCTGATGCGGGAACTCATCGATTCCGTAGATGTCCCCGCAGGCGGTATCATTAAGGTTGCAAGGGATGCTTCCGATTCGATTCTTGATACTATCGAGGAAGAAGAGCCGGATATGCTTGTCATGGGCTGGAGAGGCAGGACCTTCCGCCGCGATTTTGTGCTTGGCAGTACCCTGGATCCGATTCTACTCAGAGCTCCATGTGACGTTGTTGTCGCGAGGTTCGGTCCGGGCAAGCCTCTGAAGAATGTAAAGAATATACTCCTGCCCACTGCAGGGGGACCTCACGCAGCCCTTGCGGCTGAACTTACCAGGGACCTGGCTGTTGCGGAGAATGCAAATGTGACCATGTTCAATGTTGGCAGGTCCGATAAAGATGAAGGCAGGGCAATGGAAGCTTTCAGAAACCTTGAGGACTACTTCAAAGGTGTTGAGTATACGAAGAAATTCACAGTTTCAGACAACATAGAAAAAGGCCTGTCTGATGAGGCACAGAAGCAGGACGTAGTGTTCATCGGTGCCACTACCAGACCATTCCTTAAGAATTTCCTGATGGGTGTTTTCCCTGAAAAGATAATCAAAAACACGGACACAACTGTCATAATGACAAGGAAATGGGTCAAGCTAATGGATGTCATCAAAAAGTGAAGAGGTTTTTCATAATTCACATATTTAGCTTTTCAGAGACATCATTATCGGATCATCTTTTTTAGCAGTCCATGCTCTTTCCTGCAGCTCTTTAATCCATGGAATTATTGTTTCCGGGATAACATTTCGGAACTTTGAATTATCTTCTTCAGCTATCCTTACTATTGCATCCACTACTTCCCCCGGATCGAGCTGATTCTCCAGTGCTCCTTCTGCTATAGCCCCAAATACCTTCGGTCTTGTGAGACTTTTTTGCGGATCGAACCATCTCATCATTGTTTCCGCGCCCCGGTCATTGAACCCGGTTGCATATGCCCCGGGGTTGATGGTACAGATTTCCACGCCTGTTCCCGTCAATTCCCCTTTCAGACCTTCGGCAAGACTCTCCAGTGCATGCTTTGTTGAATTGTAGATTGCTACAAACGGGACTGTGATCAGTCCTCCCATTGATGTTATAAAGATCACTTTTCCCGATCCGCGCTTGACCATCTGTGGCACAATTCCCTGTGTCATTGCCAGTGTCCCGAAAACATTCGTTTCAAAATTCTTTCTGACAAGATCCATAGGAATCTCTGCTACGGGACCCGTTTCCATGATACCGGCATTGTTGATAAGGATGTCAATTTCATTTCCGAAGATTGCTTTTCTGTCCTGTTCATTGTTGATATCCAGCACCTCAACCTGCAGTTCAACGCCTGCTTTTTGGGCC
>DACO01000173.1:16720-20034 GCA_002508635.1 Methanolobus sp. UBA118
AAAATGCCCTTGCTATAAGCTAATATTTACAAGAACACTTTTAGCTCCCCATTAAGACTATCTGAGCCTGATATAAAAAATGTACTCAAATTCAGTTTGATACTCTGCAGTAAAAGTTCAACAGGGATAAACAAAAATCAATACCATAAGCTCCGGGGTTGATGAGAAGAAATAATATGGTGGTCACAAGGCATGAAGCCAATTGCAGAACCGGTTTTTAATCCGTTCTGTATTTTACTTCATTTTTGACTACAAGTTAATGAAGTTTGTTTCATGATCGGGTTTTACCCCGTCAGGATTTTAGCTTCATTTTGCAGCTTACTTCCCTTGCGACCAATTAAGATTATGTCCTTTATAGTATAAAGTGCTGACGCTTATATAACTGATAATTATATTAGTGGGAGATTTAAAAGTCAAGATAATCTCTGTTAACTTTAGGTGGGACTGGGAAAAATGGCATTCTCAAAAGGTACTCTGCATTATATAAAAAAGTGTACCAGATTATTTCCTTAGTTTCATATGATAGTTTGGACAAAGTCTGCAGGAAAGCCCGCATATCCCAATTTTAGTAAATTTTATTTGCATAGTCAATTATTTAATGAAGACACGATTTAACATTATTGGTTTCTATGGAAATTCCTCATGTCCAACCACATGATACGAAAATATAGATGCGTGGATTCGCAACATGTCACAAAAAGAAACTGAAGCTCTGGGAGATTCTAGAAATATATTTCAGGAAGTCAAACAGGAAATGAGAGAAAATGGAACACTCTTAATTTTAATACTCCGGCAGTTAAAAGATGGAGATGAAAAATTAAAAATAGTTTATATTAGATAATTATCATAAAAATAATTAAAGCTGAAATTGATTTAGAACCTAATAATGAATGATGGAGATAGACCAATAGACAACAGAATTGACTCGGAAATCATGTACAGTTCGGTCTACACTTTTTGTAAGCATCTCCGAAAGCTACTTTGAAATCAAATGACACTCATCGCAATACCTATGATGCATTTCCAGAAGGCATTCCTAAAGATATCAGGAAAGGCGACAATAATTACAGAAAAGCATATCTGAGCAATAATGAACTACAATTCTAGAAAAAAGAATAATCGAAGGAAATTGTAGGATACTGAAAATGGCTGACCCGAATTGGTTCCCCTCTGCTGTAATGCAAACTGTTGGTGCTTTATATGGCATATTCATCGCATTTTTTGTATTGGTACTCCAGAGTTTAGATAAATATGCTATTAAAGGCTCATACCATGAATCAGCAGAACTTTTTGATAAAAAGATTGATTCCATAACGGCACTTTTCAAGCTGCTTACAGTTATTGTTGTGGCAACGGAGTTATATAACGGTGCACTTGTTTATTTTGTCTCGGATGCAATATATGGATATTACAAGTACCTTCTATTCATCTCGTTTTCTACATTTGCTTTAACTGTTATATATGTCGCGGGTCTTTCTTACTATTTAACTTCGTTTTTAAGTTCTTTAGTTAAGAAATCACCGGATTTTAACAAATATAATGTCCCGATTTTTGAGAATATGGAGGAACATCAGTTTCTTTCCATTCTTTCTAATCTTGGCGTTATCTCTTTGCTATCAGTCACAGTAGTTTATTTACATGAGAAACATGGCTATGGTTTTTTGACTAACGCTTTTGTTCTAATTCTTGCACTAGCAGTTTTTATTGGTATTCAAATAAAATATAATACAAAGTGAATATAGTATTTCAACTACTAATAAAGGCTAATTCAACATCCATTTTTCAAAGAATTTTTTTTAAAATTGCGGCTGCCGGGATTCGAACCCGGGTTAAAGGCTTGGGAAGCCTCTGTCATACCGCTAAACCACAGCCGCACGTTAAAAACATCTATAATTTGTATTGCAGACTGAGATTATAGATTTTGTGGTGATGGCAAGAGTCACAACCACATTAAACGAGATTTGAGCTTAAACCCGACTCCCTTGAATTAATTCCATTCAATGCAGCAACAATGTTTTTCCGGGTTTTCCCAATGCAAGCTTTTTTAGGTATCCAACAGTTAAACTTCCCAAGGAAAAAACTATGATTAAACACAATTTATTGATAGACAATATTCCGGCTGTTTTATGGGGTGAGAACAGCTCAAAGATGTATGTGGCAGTGCATGGAAACATGTCACACAAAACTGACACTCCAATTTCCATCCTTGCTGAAAAAACGGTTCCATTGGGTTATCAGGTACTTAGTTTTGATCTGCCGCAGCATGGAGATAGAAAAGATGAGCCTGTACCCTGCAAGGTTCAGAACTGTGTCAGCGACCTTTGTAAAATCATGGACCATGCACGAACAAAAGCTACTGATATTTCCCTATTTGCCTGCAGCATGGGAGCGTACTTCAGCTTGCTTGCGTATAAGGAAATACCTTTACAGCAATGCCTGTTCCTTTCCCCTGTTGTCAACATGGAACGCATTATTGACAATCTAATGACATGGCTCAACGTAAGCAAGGAACAGTTAGAGACTGAGAAGGAAATCCCCACACCTGTCGGACAAACATTATACTGGGATTATTATTGCTATGTTAAAGAAAATCCTGTGGTTCGCTGGGATATCCCGACTGCAATTCTATACGGAAAAGAAGACAAACTTTGCGAATTTGATTTTGTGAATTCTTTTGCAAGAAAATTCAATTGCAACCTGAAAGTAATGGAAAATGGCGAACATTACTTTCACACACCTGAACAACTAAACTATTACAGGCAATGGTTGACAGAACATATCTGAAAAAAAGAAGAATAAGTTACTAGCAATCGTCAGCTCTTCAGGCATCATATCCGTACTTCAGATCGAGTAGCTCACGGCTTTGTTCTCGTGGATGCTGGCAATATCACGGACTCCTGTGAGGCCGAGCTCTTCCAGTATTATGCTGATAAGCTGGTGTCGTGTCCTGTCCCTGGCTTCGAAGGTGGATTTGTATTCGGTCACCAGTTTCACGCCGTCCTGGTCGGAACCAAGATGGAAAAGCGCATCTCCGTGACCTATGGATCTGGCTTTTTCCCTGATGTTCTCTATCCTCTCATCCAGGTACGAGGGGATTTCTTCAAGATAGAAGTCAAAGCTGAGTTTGAACCTGCCCCTGCCATGATTCCTTATGGAATTCTCAAGGAAGGTCTTGTTCGGGATCTTGTAGAAATCATTGTACACGTATGGGTACGGATCTACCACAACGTAGAATAAGCCTACATGCTTCACAATTCCTTCCTCCTCGCCCACTTCGATGTAGTCGCCTATCTTGAACGGCTTCTTTGTCAGCA
>DACO01000113.1:0-1142 GCA_002508635.1 Methanolobus sp. UBA118
GCTACCCTGGAAGATGCATCGGGACTGATGGCCGATATACGAAAAAGATACACTACAAGAAAGAAAGGAACCTACCTTTCAGGACAAAAGCCTGAAGGTATTGTTGATATTTCCAATATAATAGACATGTTCCCGAACGAGGCACTTGCAGGGACCATTCTGGGGATACTGGAAGATGCAAGGGTTGAGTACAGGATAATGGAACACTATAAAGGGGTCCGTCGGGAACTTGAACGAATCCGACACCAGATGCTTCTGGCAAGACCTGCTCCGGAAGGTGGAAAACTTGAAGAGTTTATGGAATCCCTGCTCTGGATCTCTACAGGCCATGAGCCTGCATATAGTTTCAGTAAAGACACGGAGCAATTTCTTGAACCTGTCAGGGACTTATTAGGGGAAATGATATTCAGGGAAGAATCCTCGATTCTCGATTCCCTTGATGCGACCTTCAGAATATACACTATGCTTGATGAGAAAATGGGACCCCTGAGTCAGACAGAATATGAAGTTATGAAAAACCTGGGCTACCGTGGTGTGGGTATCGGTGCATACGGTAAGAAGGACCCCCTTTCATCCAGATCACATGAGAATATCATCAAGAATTTCATTCCCGAGAGCGAGGTGGACCTGACAGCAGAGCAGGAAAGACCAAAAGAGGAAAAGGTCCAGCGTCAGTCCACATATGCTGCGGATAAAAACTGGAAGATACTTGGCAGCTATAGGTATGATGAGTGGGATGCGGTTATCGGTGATTACAAGGCCGACTGGGTTACGGTCAATGAGGTCGAACCCAGCGGGATGTCCAGTGAATATTATAAGGAAGCATCAAAACAGTACAGGAATGAGATAGCTCTTATCAAAAGGGTATTCAACAGGATGAAGCCCGAAACCTTCCGAAAGATGAAGCAGCAGACCGATGGCACGGAGATAGATATCGACGCCTTCATCGATTCTCTGATACAGAAGCAGTGCGGAATCAACCCGGATGACAGGCTGTACCTGCGATGGGATAAGCACGAAAGGGATGTCGCAGCCCTTTTCCTTATAGATGTCAGTTACTCGACCCGGAAAATGGTGGGATACGAGGGAAAGAGCATACTCAATGTGGAAAAAGATTCGCTGACCATCATGATACAGGCCCT
>DACO01000113.1:1453-2884 GCA_002508635.1 Methanolobus sp. UBA118
TTTGTCATCAAGGAATTCGATGAGGAGCTATCGGAAAACGTTGCCCACAGGATAAGCCTGCTGGAGCCCGTATCAAACACGAGGCTCGGACCCGCGATCCGGCATTCCATCAGGAAACTGGAGAAGGTTTCCGCTAAAACAAAGTTACTCATATTGCTCTCGGACGGTGAGCCATTCGACACATCCAGAGGGGAGAGCGCTTATAAGGGAAACGTCGCGGAAGAGGATACCAGGGTCGCAATCGAGGAAGGCAGTGCTCTGGGAGTACACTTCTTCTGTATAACCGTGGACTCAAATCCCGGAAAGTATCTGGATAACATATTCTCCGATGTGGGATATACTATAATAGATGATGCCAGGTCGCTGCCGGAGAGGCTTCCGGTATTGTATAAGCGGATAACTACGTGAATCAAAATAAAGGAGATATAGCATTTGTATTATTTTGACGAAGGGTTGCTTCAATAATCAGATATATTCTCCTGACCCGTAAAGTGCCGGTGTGAACTACCCAGTATCTCCAGAATCCTCCTTGCATTGTTAAGCAATTGTGATTCTTGTTGAAAAATATGTAAATTCTATCAGGATTTATCTTTTTTATACTGGCTACAAGTTCTGTTGGTTCCTGTTCCTTAATTCAATCTTTACAAGACTGTTTTTGATACTAAAAACAAAAATCCGGTTATTGCCTGTCAGTTACCGGGTTATTCTCAAGATATCTCTTGTACCATACGAACCAGGGCGTGTCAAGCAGACCTATCAGGTTCTTGGCCACTATCTGTCCAACGATAAGCGGGACAATGGGAGCTACTCCATAGAATGCCAGCACTACAAATATCAGACTGTCGAAGGTGAGACTGATAACATCACTTGAAGCACTCCTGAGGAATACCTGTTTGGGGTAGTTCCTTTTCAGCCAGGCAAATACATAGGCATCAAGGTTCTGGAACACAAGGAAAGAAAGCCAGGATGCTATGATTATTCTTATGCTCTGGGAGAATATTCCCTGCCAGGCATCCTCGTATGTAAAGAAAGGAGCTGGAGCGAGGCTGTTTGTCATAAAGATGAATATTACGAAAAGCACCTGTGTGATAAAAGCTATGATTATAGCTATGTGAGTTTTCCTCTCGCCATAGACCTCGTTTATCATATCGATTGCCTGTGAAAGGAAAGGATACAAAAATACTGCAGCAGGTGCAAAGAATGTATAGAAGCCAAGGTCGAACTCGATCAGACGGGCTGCCACTATCTGGGAGGCGGTCAAATAGATGGTATAGAAAGCCACAAGTGCTGCAAAGCCATATTCCCTGTATCTGTTGATAATGAAAGCCGATATATATGTAACAACTGTCAGACTGAATATCCAGTAAATCCATACAACAGGTATTGCCATGATATCGACCTTGAATTTGAAATTATATAATAGAAGTTTGA
>DACO01000070.1 GCA_002508635.1 Methanolobus sp. UBA118
ATGAGTATTCGCAATAAGTGATACCAGTATAGATCTTTTTCATGCTATCCTCTGCCATGGGATCATATGCAGCAATATCTGCTTCCTGTCGCAGGAGTTCCGCAATGACGGGAATGGAGCGTGATTCGCGGATGTCGTCGGTATCGTTCTTAAAGGCCAGCCCGAGCACGGCTATTTTTTTATTCTTCAGATCGCCAAGTTTTCCCTGCAGCAGTTCCACCATCTTCAGGGGCTGGCGGTCATTTACACCAACAACGGATTCCAGGAGCTGTGGCTTGTATCCTATCTCGTTGGCCTTGCCGATGATGGCCTTGACATCCTTTGGAAAACATGATCCTCCGAAACCGGCACCTGAATTGAGGAAGCTGCGCTCTATCCTGAAATCTGTTCCCACGGCATCCATGACCTCGTAGGTGTCGATGCCGAGCTGCTTGCAGATATTGCCAACCTCGTTGGAAAATGATATCTTGGTTGCAAGAAGTGAGTTGTTGACGTACTTGATCATCTCGGCGGTCCTGGGATTGCTGTGCGTGATCTCACAGTCCAGCTCGCGGTAGAGCTCGGAGATCACAAAGCCCGACCTCTCGTCAATGGCGCCCACCACGATCTTGTCAGGATGCATGAAGTCATACACGGCCTTGCCTTCCCTCAGGAATTCCGGGTTCATCACTACCCCGAAGTCCTTACCTGCCTTCTTCCCGGAGTGCTCCTCCACGATGGGCAGCACGACCTTCTCGGTGGTCTCGGGCACCACGGTGCTCTTCACCACGACCACATGGTAGTGATCCTTCTTTGCGATTGCCCTGCCGAGGCTTGCGCTTGCAGCCTTTACGATGGAGAGGTCGATACTCCCATCCTCTCCAGAGGGCGTGCCCACGCAGATAAAGGACGCATCCGAGTTCTGCACAGCATAGTCATAATCGGATGTTGCAATGAGCGTCTTCTGTGAATACTTCTCCAGCAGGTCATCAAGCCCCTCCTCCCAGATGGGCGCCCTGCCTGAGTTGATCATTTCCACTTTCTTCTCATCGATATCGATACAGATGACCTCATGGCCAAGTTCGGCAAAGCAGGCGGCAGAGACCGAGCCTACGTAGCCGGAGCCTATTATGGATACTTTCATGGGTGTTTCTCTCCTGGGAGTGTAAATTGTTGTGGAGTGTATATTAGGATTTGGGAATGAAGCTATTTTGAATAAGTTATTTATTCCAAATAGCAATTTCTTAATATATTCTTAATTTAATACTTCTTTCAAATTTTGGTTAAAAGTGTGAATGCTATGAAATCAGGATTGTATGAACATATTGTAAATGAGTTCCTTTCCAAAGACTTGTTCGACATCGATGATAAGCATAAACATTTATCTCGACTTAATGATGCCGATAGTAATGACTACTTAGCACAATATATGTATCGAGTTCTTTCTCATGTTTTATCTGAAATTAAAGGCGATAAGAACGGGAAAACAAAGATCGGTAAGCAGATTGAAATATGCAATGCAATAGTAGATGTTTTGAATAATTATGGTATCGAAACCCAAGGTTTAGACATCTCAAAATCTGCTGAAAAACTCATGGCGGTATTTGATGAAAAGTTAAGTTTTGATTTCTTGCGTCCCGATACTCCGCTTTCTCTAGGTACATTGCTTACAGGCACAAGACAAGACCCTTCATTAGTTTCTCAACTTAAAAAAGAGATTTTATCTTCTGATAGAGTGGATATTCTTTGTTCTTTCATAAAATGGAGCGGTATAAGAATACTTCAGGAAGAACTAAAGGAGTTCACTTCACGAAATGGAACGGAATTAAGGATTATAACAACTAGTTACATGGGTGCAACCGATGCAAAAGCGATTGAGTTTCTGGAAGGTCTGCCAAACACGACTTTAAAGGTGAGTTATGATACTAGAAGGACGAGATTGCATGCGAAAGCCTATTTGTTTGAAAGACAAACTGGTTTTTCTTCGGCATATATTGGTTCTTCTAATATCTCTAATGCAGCATTGACTGACGGATTAGAATGGAATATAAAAATTAGTCAGTATGAGCAGCCTTTTCAATGGGCTAAAATTAAAGCCACCTTTGATACTTATTGGAACGATAGGGAATTTGAGACTTATAAAAAAGATGATAAGTCTAGATTGATAAAGGCGTTGCAAGCAGAAAAATATGAAAACAATACAGATTTCTTGATGCCTAGTTTTGATTTAAAGCCATATCCATTCCAAAAAGAAATACTCGAATCAATATGGGCTGAACGTCAACTGCATAGAAACAAACACTTAATAGTGGCTGCAACAGGCACAGGTAAAACAATGATTGCAGCTTTTGATTTCAAGAAATTCAGGAAGGAGTTTTTTGAAACCCACAAAAGAGAGCCACGTCTATTGTTCATAGCACATAGAGAAGAGATATTAAAACAATCTCTGTACATATTTAGAATGGTTCTAAGAGATCACAATTATGGGGATATGATGGTTGGTGGAAATATTCCTGCGACTACGGAACAAATATTTGCATCAATTCAAACATATAACTCTAAAGAAATTCATGATCTTTTAGATTCTGAATATTTCGATTATATTGTAGTAGACGAGTTTCATCACGCAGCAGCACCTAGTTATAAATCACTTTTAGATCACGTAAATCCAAGCTGTCTGTTAGGTTTAACTGCAACTCCAGAACGTGCTGATAATTTAGATGTTAAGAAGTTCTTTGATAATCACATAACTGCTGAAATTCGTTTGCCAGATGCAATAGACAGAAAGTTGCTGTGTCCTTTCCAATATTTTGGTATTACTGATAGTGTTGATTATTCTAAATTGAAATGGCAGCGTGGTGGTTATGTTCAAAGTGAACTCAGCGATCGATATGTATCAGATGACCATCGTGCAAAAATGATTTGTGAAAAAACGGTACAGACTGTTTTGGATATCAGAAACGTTAAGGGTTTAGGTTTCTGTGTTTCAAAAGCACATGCAGAATACATGTCTGAAATATTCAATAAATACGGTATTGCAAGTGAATATTTAACTTCAGATTCTAGCAAAGATGTAAGAAACTCTGTTCAGAATAAATTGCTAAACAAAGAGATTAACTTCATTTTTGTTGTAGACTTGTACAATGAAGGAGTTGACATTCCTGAGATCGACACCGTTCTCTTTTTGCGTCCAACTGAAAGTTTAACAGTATTCCTTCAACAATTAGGACGTGGACTTCGGCTAAGCGATGATAAAGACTGTTTAACGGTATTGGATTTTGTGGGACAAGCGAACAAAAACTATAGATTTGATTTGAAGTTCAAAGCATTGATTGAAAATATAGGTCAAGATATCGCTTTTGAAATGGAGCAAGGATTCCCACATTTGCCTGCTGGTTGCAGTATAGAATTGGAGAGAAAATCTAAGGAATACATATTAGATAATATTAGTCAAGTTCTCAATCTAAGACGACAAACAATTGTGAATAGAATTTCGAGCTTCGTTGCTGATACAGGAATGGAATTATCTTTTGAAAACTTCATAAATTACTATAATTTAGACCTTGATGATATTTACAAAAAAATGTGCTGGTCAAGAGCACTGGCAGAAGCTGAAATCATTGATGATTTCAATGAACCTGATGAAAAACAATTAACTAGCGGTCTAAGAAGAATTCAACATATAGATGATAGCAGCTACATTGATTGTGTCCTCAGCTGTCTAACTGGCAAAAATATAGATGAAGGAAATCTCTCTGAAAAAGAAAGATACTATTTGACAATGTTTGTCCTAACTATCTGGAATAAGGACAAGTTTTCCTCATTAAAAGATGCTTTTTCTAAATTAGTAGATAATTCTACAATCTATGATGAAATTATTATGTTGTTAGAATACAAAAAGAGCATCATAAGAACTATTTCTCCTGAACTAACGTTGCCATATGTTTCATCTCTAAGGTTACATTCTAAATACACGCAAGCAGAAGCACTTGCTGGACTTGGATATTTTGATTTGCAAAACAACCATACTATACAGACTGGAGTATTATACCTCAAAGATAAAAAGACAGATGTGTTTTTCATTACATTAAACAAGAATGAAAAAGACTATTCTCCAACTACGATGTACAATGACTATGCAATTAATGAAAATCTTTTCCATTGGCAAAGTCAAGCATCAACAAGGGTTGATTCTAAAACCGGACAGAGGTATATCAATCAAAAAGATATGGGTCAAACAATCCTTCTTTTTGTGAGAATAAACAAAAGTGCCAATTCTTTAGCTCAACCCTATTATTTCTTGGGGCCAGCCGAGTATGTGAGTCACGAAGGCGAAAAACCAATTAACTTCGTATGGAGACTCAAGTATCCAATGCCTGCTCACTTATTAAGAGAGACCGCAAGACTTGTTGTAGGGTGACCACAAATCCCTGCATCTACTTGTAGTCACCCACCCTTCCACAACAGATCTTTTTCGGCAAATTAATCTACTTTTAGACAATATCTCTACAATAAACAATATTCTATAATGTAACCTCATTTAGTGGAGAGTGTAGTGATGACTTCAAGAAATACCCATGTGTGTCCCGTACAACTATCCGGCGGCCTTGATAACAGGGTCAGGAAATGGCTGCAGAATCCGCAGAAGATACTTGCCCCGTATGTCCGAGAGGGTATGGATGTGCTGGAGGTGGGCTGCGGTCCGGGTTTCTTTACCCTTGATCTGGCCTGGATGGCCGGCAACAGCGGTAAAGTGGTGGCCGTTGACCTGCAGGAGGGCATGCTCGAACAGATACGGGAAAAGATCCGGGGGTCTGATATCGAGCAGAACATCGAGCTGCATCAGTGCACCGAAGACAGGCTTGGCGTATCCGGAAGCTTTGATCTTGTCTTCCTCTTCTATGTGGTACATGAGCTGCCGGACAGGGAAGCGTTCTTCAGGGAACTGGTATCCGTGCTCAAAGACGGTGGCCGGATATACATGGAGGAGCCGCCCTTCCATGTTTCTAAAAGGGAATTCGAGGAGAGCCTCAGGATAGCCGGCGATGCCGGGCTTAAGGTTGCGGACAGGCCAGGGCGTTTTCCTGACAGGGCGGCGGTACTGGAAAAGGCGTAGGAGCTATTTGATCACTTATTTACTGTAAGAACGATTGGAGAACTGTTAGCACACAACCACCCGCCGCAGGCGGCACAATTCTCTGCTGCCGTACCAGAGAACGAAAATCAATGAGGGCGTTTGTTCACAAATGTTTAAAAGGAATATTTCTTATCTGCATAAGCTATCGGATGGACTATCAGCAATTTACATTGACCACACTCTATGGAACTCCTGCTGAAATAAATGCAATGGTCTTCAGTACATTGTGAAGGGATGTGCCGCCTTCGGCGGATGGTTGCGTTGTCTTTAGTATATCAATTGTTTTTGTACTAGTTAATAGATTTGATGGGTGACCACACTCTATATAGTATTTTGTGGTCACCTCTTCTCTCCATATTGACTACTTAACCTTATTACCTATTGACACATAGCAAATATTTGAAAAATACCGCTTCAGACTTCAGTGATATTCATGAACCCGGCAACATCCATTCCATCAAAAGAACAACTCATCCCCCTTCTCCGAGAGTTCTTCCAAAATGAGGAATGTGTTGAGCTTGCCTACCTTTTTGGCTCGGTGGCAGAGGGTAAAGCCACCGCTTTGAGTGACATCGATATAGGCGTTTACCTGTCGGAGAGCCTGACAAATAGCGAGAGGTTCCGGAAGCAGTTGGAGTTGACCTCAAAGCTTGTCGGCTTTCTGGGAAACAACAATGTCGATCTGCTTGTGCTCAATGATACAGCGCCTGTTTTGAGTTTTGAGATAATAGAGCCCAATGTCCTGATATTTGAAAGGGACCATGGTCTCAAGATTGATGTTGAGCAGCGTATAATGTCAGGATATCTGGATCGGAAATACCATGAGGACCTCATGAACCGGATGTTTCTGGAAAGGGTCAGGGAAAAGGGGCTGACATGAATGGATGCTGATGAGAAAATTGTTCGGAAACTCAGTTTCATGCAAAAAAGTGTCAGCTATCTGAAGTCAGTTGATTCCAGAAGCAACGAACTGGAAACAAATTATGAGATGCGCAGTGCGGCTGAGAGGAATTTTCAGCTTGTCATTGAAAGCGCAATAGAAATCGGAGAAATAATTATCTCAGAAGAAGGATTTGAAAGGCCAAAAGACTACGAAACCGTTTTTTTGATACTTGGAAAGGAAGGAATAATTCCCGAGGATTTTGCAAAAGAATTCGCCCAGGCAGCAGGTTTCAGGAATGTTCTTGTTCATATGTATGAAGAAGTGAATATCGATATTCTTCATATGTTCCTGACAGAAAGGCTGGAGGATTTCGATGAATTTGCAAGATATGTGGCACAGTATCTAAACAGAAACTCCTGAGTCTCTTTCTTTGTTTTTGTTTCAGAAGCTGGGAGTTTGGAGATTAATTCTTATTCTCCTCTGGCATTTTCCATCACTAATCTGAAATACATCTAAAAAAGAAAACCATCCCGGCCGTCAGGCCGGGAAAATCACTAAAATCCAAACGCTCACATCGGACGCACGGTCACGGTCTCGCCTTCCTCCACCGCATCCAGCACGCTTTCTGCCACGGTTGAGTCGTTCCTGACCTTTATATCTCCATGACGGCCTACAGTTGCCGAGAACAGGAATTTGTCCTCTGCATATATCTCCACATCCTGCGCTGCCAGTTCCGGAACGTTGAGGATCACGTGCCTGTCTGTACGCTCGATGATGGGGCGCTGGGGCTTGATATCCTTTTCTTCGCGCTGCTTTTTTTGCTCATTTTCATCGGACCTGCGTACGTCAATGTGGATACCTAGCATCCTCTCGATATCATCAATGGTGCTGCCGCCCTTGCCGATAATGCGGGGCAGGTCCTTCTCACGAACCTTGACCAGCGCGCGGTTGTCCGAGACCATCTCAACGCTCACAGGGCCGCTGGCATAGTCCTCCAGCACTTCCTGCACCTCACCCTCCGCAAGTTTCCAGGAGGGTTTTCTCTCCTGCTCCTCTCCCAGTGGCATCACCACGACCTGCTCGCCGTATGTGTATATCTCGAACTCGCTCTTTCCGGTCTCAAAGTCCGATATCAGGATGACGGGTCTTGCGAGATCCTGTTCCATCATACCCGCGGGCACCTTCACGGTGAACTGGAGGATCTGCACCTTGGCAACCTCTCCCTTATCGATGAAGATCACAGTGTCAACGACCTGCGGTATCACACCAAGCTCGACCCTGCCGATAAGTCTCTGGATAGCATCCACGGCCCGGTTGGCATGCACGACTCCTATCATGCCCACACCGGCAAGTCGCATGTCCGAGAATATCTCAAAGTCCTTTGTCTTGCGTACCTCGTCGTAGATTGTATAATCCGGGCGTACAAGCAGGAGCACGTCTGCGGTGTTCTCCAGGCTGTCATCAAGGGGTGCATACTGTGTGATCTCGTTCGGTACCTGCAGGTCCCTTGGGGATTCCATGGTCTTGACAACAAATCCTTTGTTGTTAAGGTAGGTTGCCACACCTGCTGCAAAGGTGGACTTGCCTGCACCGGGAGGTCCTGAGATCAGTATTCCTCTCTGGTCGCGTATTCTCTCTTTGAGCTTATCACTGAGGCGGTACTGTTCAAGTGACACGGATGCCACAGGGCGTACTGCGGTTATCTCGAAATCATCGGAGAACGGTGGGTTTGCAATGGCTATTCTCATATTGCCTATCTGGAGAACCGATGCCCCGCTGAAGGAAAGTTCGAAGAATGAGTTATGGTCCGAGCGTGCCCTGTCAAGCAGCTCCCTTGACATATCCTTCAGTTCCCCGTAAGTGCTGGGTACATCACCTATCTTTACGTACCTCACATCCCCGATGGATCCCTTCTTTGCCATGGGCCGGACACCGTTTTTAAGGTGCACCGACATGGTATCCGATGTGAAGAACTTCTCTATGCTCAGGGGCTCCGGGTCCTTTGGTTCGGGCTTGATGAATTCAACGTCTATTCCCATGGCCTTTGCGACCATGGACTGTATCCTGTCACCTGTGATGAACTTCGCTCCAAGCTCGATTGCCGTTTCCCGTATCAGGGAATCGATCTCCCCTCCCCTGGCAAGTTTTACCTGGTCGAGGTTCGGCCTTTTGCCATGGAAGAAAAGCTTGATCCTATTCTCGTTTGCCAGATCTTGCAGCCTCTGCAACTCTTCGAGTCCCTCGAATCCGATCTCAAGTCCGCGGTTGGCCTGTGCTTCAAGCTCCGCCACCACGGCTTCGGGAATAACTATACTGGAACCTTTGAAATCTCCCCTTTTCACGCCTTCAGAAATGATCGCATCTATAACTGAACTCGTATCAGGGACGACTTTCTGTCCGTCCTTGCTACCTTCTATCATAATGAGCTCTATGAAGTGGATTCTATAATTCAGTTGCGACCCCGGTAAGCCGGTAGTGGCACCACCGGTAGATATTTTCCCGGGTTCGCATCAGAAACATCAGTAAACGTCTTCAGGGTCGAATATTTTCTTCCCTGTTATATCTCCTTCGATTGTGCGGTAAAAGCATGATCTGTAGCCTGTGTGGCATGCGCCGCCTTCCTGCTCGACCATGACAAGTACCGCATCCATGTCGCAATCGATGTAGATTGCTTTTACATCCTGCATATGGCCTGAGCTCTCTCCTTTTTTCCAGAGTTTGCCACGGCTGCGGCTCCAGTAGTGGACTATTCCTGTTTCAATGGTCTTCTCGAGTGCTTCCCTGTTCATAAAAGCGGACATGAGCACTTCCTTTGTATCATTGTCCTGTGCAATTGCCTGTATCAGGCCGTTATCATCATACTTCAGCTCATCCAGATCTATCATGGTGTCACCGGTATTCTCTTAATATTTTTAATTAACAGCAATCACTAATTGATATATACTATAAAAGTCTATTATCTATCAATATAAATATAATTACTACACAATTATAGCTGTAAGTTTAACGATTACATTTACAGAGGGTGAAAACATGGATTATAGTTTCGATGGAACCGGAGGATATCGTATTCCCACCGGTATAAGCGGATTGGATGTACAGCTTGGAGGAGGTGTTCCTCCAGGCACGACAATACTTGCACTGGG
>DACO01000129.1:0-1136 GCA_002508635.1 Methanolobus sp. UBA118
AAAGCCCTGATAAAGGCAGAAGATGCCACAAAAGCAAAAAGTGATTTCCTTGCCAATATGTCACACGAGATACGCACACCAATGAACGGCATTATCGGAATGACGAACCTGCTCCTTGATACAAAACTTACCGAGCAGCAGAAACACTATGTTGATACCGTGAATAAAAGTGGTGAGGCACTACTCGAGATCATCAATGACATACTTGATATCTCCAAAATAGAGGCAGGTAAGCTGACTCTTGAAAAACTGGATGTTAATTTGAATGATATCCTGGAAGAAATGGAATCCATATTGTCTGTAAAAGCTCATGAAAAAGGACTTAAACTCAGATACGTGGCAGATTCGGATGTGCCATCTTACATCAAAACCGATCCTATAAGACTGAAACAGATACTGATAAACCTGGGCGGAAATGCCATCAAATTCACCCATAAAGGCGAAGTTGTCATCCGGGTGAGCCTGAAATCCGAAAAAGAATCAAATGTAAGATTGCACTTTTCTGTAAAAGATACAGGCATTGGAATTCCTGATGACAAAAAGAGTCTGCTTTTCAAGAAATTCAGCCAGGTTGATACATCAACAACGCGGAATTACGGTGGTACAGGACTTGGACTTGCAATATCCAGACAGCTTGTGGAGATGATGGGAGGCAGCATGGGTGTTGAAAGTGAGGAAAACAAGGGGTCTGAGTTCTGGTTTATTGTGAATTTTGAAAAGCATTCAGTATCCGGATTAAAAGATAAAGTGGCACAGGGAATGCAGGATTCCACAAATAATGATGGCGCTAAAATTCACAATGCAGATATGAGGATCCTGCTGGTCGAGGATAACATCATAAATCAGAAAGTGGCACAGAGCATCCTGAGTAAACTCGGACTTGACGCAGACATTGCAAATAATGGCACAGAAGCAATAAAGATACTCGAAAGAACAGATTATGACCTTGTTTTTATGGACGTACAGATGCCAGATATGGACGGTTTCGAAGCTACCCGAATAATAAGGAAATCAAATTCTGCAGTCCGCAAACATGATATTCCTGTCATCGCAATGACCGCGCATGCAATGGAAGGAGACAGAGAGCGCTGTATTGAAGCGGGCATGGACGACTACATCTCAAAACCAATTGAGAT
>DACO01000129.1:1452-11088 GCA_002508635.1 Methanolobus sp. UBA118
ATTGATGATACATCTTCTGAAAAGAAGAATTCGACTGAAGGTTTGCCGGTATTTGACAGCGAGGCATTCATGGAAAGAGTGCTGAATGATGTGAAGATAGCCAGATATATAATTGGGATTTTCCTGGAAAATGCACCCAGAATGATTACTGGTTTAAAGGATTCTGTGGAGAAGGGAGATACAGGTAGTATCAGCAGCTGCGCACATTCCCTGAAGGGTTCTTCTGCAAACCTTGGAGGGGTAGCTCTGAGTGGTCTTGCCAATGAAATAGAAGCAGCAGCAAAAGCAGAGGAAATTAACACCATCCAAGCCATGGTGCCAGAAGTAGAAAGGCATTTTGAATTGCTTGTGGCAGAACTGAAGGGGTTTGAAGCTGAGCACAGGTAGTTGATCTGGTATTTTGTTTAATATTCGGATTCACAGAAGATGATCTGACAGCCTAAGCTTAACCTGATTTTCTTGAATACTTAATCCCCGATAAAATAGGTCTTGACAGTCAATAGTCCCGATAAAGACCATGAACACACCGGTTAAACCAAAGTTGAAGTTGATAGACGCAGGAATAGATATATTCCCGGTCTCACCACATGGACCTTCAGGAACCAGGTCTATTCCGAAGAGCCCTCATGTAGATGATAAGATAGTTACCAGAGGACAGTAACAAGACCTGCATTCACCATATATACCGGCGTTTTTAAGTGGTTCATACGCCGGATAATAACTTTCATATCAGCTGGCATATCACATTGTTTCAAATATATTTGAAATTTAAGTGGATACCTCTGGATATTGTAAAATATACCCTTCCAGAATTCATTCTTACTGTTACAACTGCTTCAAGTAATCTATGGTATCGTTAAGGTCCCCTTCGGTCATATGCCACCTTGGCATTACAGGATCCAGTTCTTCCCCGGCAGGATCAACACCTTCACTTATGGCTCTTTTAATAGTCTCATCAGTGTACGGAGGATGCCCTTCACCCTCTTCGGCTTCATGTTCTTCAGATGTCAGCGAATCGTATGTTATGTCTGATGGCAGTTCATAGGCCATCATGATAGGAACGCCGCCTTCACCGTTTACTCCATGACAGCTGACACAGCTTCCACCATGAACATAAAGCCAGTTCGGGCCGTATGAGAATGGGATACGCTGTCCGCTTTCATTGTACCCTGTATAGTATATCATCTCTCCATTTGAATCAAACTGCGCATCAGTGCCCGGCTCTTCATATGGATAGACAGTGTCAGGATCTCTGATCCCACCCTGACCCATCATGCCTCCGGGTTGATTAAAGCCCGGCATGTAGTCTGTATATCCCGGCGCAGGGTTATTCATCATACTAATTATCCATACCAGAAGGATGACTATGACAAGACCCAGAAGTGCAAAGAAATATCTTTCGAATTTATTCACTCTCAAGTTCCCCCATTAATAGTGTGAATGGAAGAAATAAATACTTTAGGTAATTCTTGAATCATCATTTACGAATAAGTCTAAAATCCAGGAAATAAAACTGAATTACATGCAAATTATGCATGAATAAATATATTTTTATATTAGCATTGCATATTAAATTATAGGCCGGGTTCATAACGTACCACCAACAACCAACCACCAACCATTTTTATCCGGCCAATCTTCTTTTACAATCAATCTTATAAACTGATTATTTCAGGAAATATCGCCTATCTGCAGAAGGTTAAGGATTCCGTGACAGTTACATGTGGTTGCTATAAACGGGAGCCTGTTTTCCAAATCGGCGTTTAAAGGAAGACACTCTAATTGATTCATATACTTCATGAAAGAAATCAGATTCTCTTTGAGATCCCTACCCTGTATCCCACCAATACCCGGTCCCATCTGAAGGCTCTCAAAGACCGAGCCGGGCCTATCCTGTGCGAGTTCACATGCATAACTGGTAATGGTTCTGGGTTTTTCTCTCTTGAAGTTATAACAGTAATTTTCCTGTCCCCTGCAGTTATCAGGACACAGTTCACCGGGGCGGGCGTAAGAGAGGAAAACCGCACCATGCTCCGGAAAAGTTCCTGCAACAATATTTTCGGGAAATTTGGATACAATGCTCTGGAAAACATCCATCCTATCCCTGTCACCTTTATCCATGGAGACCTCACGAATAAGGTCGGTATCGATATCAAGATTCACAAAGTCCGCAATAATATCAACGGCCGCATGTGACGGAACCGCAGGAATGATATATTCAGGTATACCGTAATCCAGTAGAGAGGGAATGTCCTTTGAATCCATGCAGTAAAAATAGATTTCAGTGTTTTGAGCAGTCCTGCTATCCACCGGTGGAGAATTAACTCCAAGATAAGTATCTGTATTCAATGAATCGAGAATGTCAGCCAGATCCTTCCTGTCTTCTAAAACCTTCCCAAGCTTTGAAACCGGAGCCTCGCAATCGATATCTATGACAAGTACAAATGACAGATCATGATCTTTTGCGTATTCCACGAATTTGCTCCCGATCTTCCCGCCACCGATTACAAGATAATAACCGCTGATTATCGAAAGTGCGTTTGCTTCCTCAATTTTAAGATCAATCTGTCTGCGTAAATCCGGGTTCATTATCCGATCACACCTGCCAACACTGAATATTAAAGCAATTACTTCAAAGAAGATTATATTTTGCATACCCCGATTTTTTAATCTTTTTCGGAGAGCACGCTGTCAATACAGCTATTCAGATGATCACGTATTCTCCGGATATCAGGGTCCTGTGGCAGTTGAGCAATTGTTCTTTCAATATACCCTTTTTCCGCAACAAGACGAAACGTCTCAGGGAAGTGCATATCAAAGACCCAGGCAAGTCTTGCGAGTCTCAGATCATTGCAGGTCCTGGCACCTGCAGTGCTTGATATCCTGTTATTGAGGATATCATCGACCATATAGTGGGAATATTCCGGAATATCCGGCAAACCCAATTCCAGTGCAGGGTTCGGCGATTTATCTTTCATGGAATAATGGTCGTCCAGGACCTTCAGAATATCCAGCTTATCCGCATCCCTGACAAGCCTACAATGGAAAAGGCACTCACGATTCAAATTCTGTGGGAGCTTTTTGGCATTGTGATGGGATATAGCTGTAAAGATCATCTCCTGCTCTTCTGAAGTAAGGGAGGAAAGAACTTTCTCAGATTTCAATATATTTACACCCAGAAGGGCATGGTTCTCGGATTCCGAGTCCTTGAATGTACGATATTTCTGAAATTGCTCGAAGCGACCGATGTCATGGAAAAGTGCGATGGTCATTGCAAGATACAGCTCATCATCCGGCAGTTGTTCTGATCCGCAGATCAAGGAAGCATTCTGACAGACCCTCAGGCTATGATATTCCTTGAGTTCTATGTTCTGTGCAATGTAAGGGTCATCCGAATAAAAGGACCTTACATATTGTGAAAACCATTTCCTGAAATACTGATAGGTATCTTTTTCCATCCAGTTCAAGATGCCATGAATATGTAAAGTTTTTTTCGATATACCATATAAATCAGATTTTTTACAACATGTTTAAATAACAAAAGAAACAAATTTTCATTTAAACGGGGTTGGAATGTTTCATCACTGAAACATTTACTGGTAAATCAATTAGAAAGGGGTACATATAATGGCAAATCCTTCGGTAACGAGTAGTGTATACGATTTAACGGGTGAAACTATCAGTTTTCTCCCGACTTTACTGGCAGTAATAATACTGATCATCGTTGGCTGGATAGCGGGAAGAGCACTTGGTAAAATTGGAGCAAGTGTCCTTGACAGAATAGGACTTGATGATCTGATAGAGAAAACATCACTTGGTACGATGTTTGACAGATCGCAGGTGACTATAGTAGAATTTTTTGATGCCGCCATCAGATGGTTTGTGTATATTGTTTTCGCGGTTATTATTATTGACCTTTTGCAGATACAGATAGTAGCGGATTTCATCACAACGATCATTCTCTATATCCCGATCATACTCTCAGCATTGTTAGTCCTGATAATAGGATTGCTTGTAGTTGATTTCCTTGCAGACCTGATAGAGAATATAATTGTCGCATCAGGAGTTGACGAGCGTCTTGAGAGTACAAGTTACGGAAGTGCGATGAAGACTAGCGGAGTTACTTTTTCCAGCTTAGCAGCCTGGATCTTCAAGCTTTTCGGATATCTGGTATTTATTGTTGCCGCACTTGACATCCTCAACCTGCCAATGATAGCTGTGGTTGTCGGAGAGATACTGGCATATCTTCCGAACCTGTTCGCAGGATTGCTAATACTTGTAGTAGGACTGCTTGCGATAGATCTCTTTGCAGACTATATCGGCAGTATGATGAAGACAATGGACGTTGAAGGCAGCGATATATGGATTCCCGCACTCAGAGGTTTCCTAGCGTTGATAGTGGTCCTGCTTGCCCTTGACACATTGCTGATCGACACAAGTATATTCTATATACTTCTCGAACCGCTCGCATGGGGTATTGCGATTGTGGTTGCCTTCCGCTGGGGCATAAAGGAAGCCATAGTTGCTTACGCCAGAGAAAGGAAATAAGTTAATATTACCAGGCTCACAGGCCTGGTCACTTTTTTTTAGAAATATACTACATTGCAACGAAAACTGTTTTATATTTTTACCCGTTCCTGAATCTATTGACCATTCCGGGAACGTGCACTGTAATGAAAATAAGTCTGTCCGACAAAATTGTTAATATGCCGCCATTCCATGTTATGGAAATACTGGAAAGGGCACAGGAACTTGAAAGAAAAGGAAGGAAAATAATCCATCTTGAGATAGGAGAACCCGATTTTCCCACTGCAGCACATATTTGTGAAGCCGCAACTGAGGCTATGTGTGCGGGCAACACGAAATACACTCACAGCCAGGGCCTGATCGAACTCAGGGAAGCCATAGTTGAAAAATATAAATCTCAATTCGGTGTGGACATCATTCCCGAACAGGTAATAATTTCTTCCGGAACCAGCCCTGCAATGCTTCTACTGTTCATGGCGCTTTTGAACCCCGGTGATGAGGTGATAATGTCAAATCCCCATTATGCATGTTATCCCAATTTTGTAAGGGCAGTTAACGGAGTTCCGGCTTTTGTTTATACAGACAGGGATGATGGATTTGTACTGCACGCTGAGGCTGTCAGGGAAAAGATAAATGAAAAGACAAAAGCGATACTCACCAATTCACCGTCAAATCCCACAGGTCAGGTACTGAGCCCCAAAACTTTAAAGGATCTGGCGGACGTCGCAGGCAATATCCCGATAATCTCGGATGAGATTTATCAGGGACTTGTATACGAAGGCGAAGACCATACCATTCTGGAATACACGGAAAATGCTTTTGTGCTAAACGGTTTTTCGAAACTGTATGCAATGACCGGATGGAGATTGGGTTACCTGATAACCCCGAAAGAATACATAAGGACCCTGCAGAAAATGCAGCAGAACTTTTTCATATCCACGAACGCATTCGTGCAATACGCCGGGATTGCAGCCCTGCAAGGACCCCAGGATACTGTCAGGGAAATGGTCGCAACATATGACAAAAGACGTCGTTACCTCTTACAGAGAATAAGAGAGACAGGAATGGAAGTAAAATGCGAGCCAAAGGGTGCATACTATATACTTGCTGATGCACGCAAGTTCGGAGAGAATTCCCTGGAGCTCAGTCAGAGGATACTCGAGGACATTGGTGTTGCAGTTACACCTGGAATTGATTTTGGAGACGGTGCCGAGGGCTATCTGCGCTTTTCTTACGCAAACAGTCTCGAAAATATTAAAGAAGGCATGGACAGACTACAGGAATATCTGGCTTCCAACAGATGACAGCCGGTCATATATCAGTAATCAGTACTGACTTATTCCTATAATAGTCAAACAACTCCCTTCCCCAGGTCAGTGCACCGGGGCTTTGTAAAAGTATGTGTTTATAGTCATATTTGATCTGGTCAGAGTTGGAAAGTAATCTTAGCATTATACCGTAATCATTCAGCGTAAAAGAAATCAGGTCGATATTATTATCATAGCGATACATTTCCATATTACTGTAGCCAAGAAGCCATTTTAAGTCCCCGGACCTCTCCTTTTTCAGCTTATTGAAAAGTTCACCGGTAATTATTACGGAAACTGATATATCCCTTTCCACATACTCTGAGAATATATCCCTGAAATTCTGGAATAAAAAAGTGGTCATACCCATAACGGATTTTGATTCTACCGAGCTTGTTTGAAACTCTTTATTTGCTTCACAGATTTCAAGAGGTGAGGGGTTAAAAACAGTGCACGGACCAATATCACTCATCTTTGTTAAGAGATGCTCAGGAATAAAATCCATGTTATATTTGCCCATAGCACTTAACAGGTCAAGCGTGTTGATCAATGGGATCATTTTTTCGGTTACCATCCTGCCCATTACTGTTAATTGACATGAACCTTCGCTTACTGAAATTAGGTTCCACTCTTCCAGCATCCGGATCTGGGGAAAAAGAGCCTGCCTATTGACATCGAAAGTTGCTAATATGTCCCAAATATCCCTTTTGCCATTTCTTAACAACAGAAGTATATCTTTCACCAGGCTTGAGGTGAATAAGATATTGAGTAGATTTTTATCCATATAGATCACATCGGATATTCCCGGATCCTGTTTTCCGGATATCAATATATTTTTTAGAATGCATCTGGAATCAAATACTAACCGTATGGGAAATACAGGTAGATATTTCCAATAAATTATACATCCCATAATATAATTTTTCTATTAATAATATTATATTAGAGAACATATGTATAAATATCTTTTTCTTTGGTATTTTTTTACTATGTAAAAGAGATTTAAATAATTCTCAAAACATATTTCTCAAAACCTGATAGAGAAAAGTCTGCAATCTGAAAGCTTTGAACTTAACAATTTTAGCCAAAGCTACAAAATATAGTAAACTTAGGAAGGTATATATAGGGATTCAATCATAGAAATTAACTATATAGTCGGCTTATTAAAAAATATTTTTATATGCTTACTTTATCCAGACTGCCCGCCAGAGAACACAAACCCGCATAGTGAGAATCCATGACAACAGAAAGAGTTGAAGATTACCTGAAGGCGATAGAAAAGGTGATCGAGAAAAAAGGTTATGCCCAGGTAAAAGATATATCAAGAGAGCTTGAACTGAGCTCTCCAAGTGTTACAGGAATGTTTAAGAAGCTTACCAAACTCGGCTACATAAACTACGAGAAGTATGGCGGAGTCACATTAACACCCGAAGGAGAAAAAATTGCCAAATGCACCATGGAAAAACATGGTGTAATAAGGGATTTCCTTGAGATACTGGGAGTTGAGGAAGAGACGGCAGATCAGGATGCATGTAAGATCGAACATGTTCTTGCCCCCGAGACCTTCGAGGTTCTTACAAAGTTTGTTGAATTCATTGACAGAAGGGAAGAGTGGCCATACTGGCTGGACCATTTCAGGCATTACTACACTACGGGCGAATATATCGAGTGCACCCCAGCAGCAAAGGATAGCTGCCCCCTGCATGGAAAAAAGACAAAGACTACATGATCTTGTTTTAAAAATATTCCCACCTTTGAACTTAGAAAAAGGGAAATATCCCGTATAGATTTCAATGAGATCCCTGTCTAAAAAATACTAAAGACAGGGGCACGAAATCACTAAATATTAAAAGTGCGATTACGCTAAGTCAGTAACAGGGTGGAATAATTGCCCAGGGAATAAATTAAATGTCCGAGATCACACTTGATACCCTAATGCCCGGAGATCTGGCCAGAATTACCAAGGTACGGGTAAAGGGGCCTGCCAGGAGAAAGTTATTTGATATGGGGATGGTTGCGGGTTCGGAAGTCGAGCTCATAAGAAAAGCCCCGCTGGGAGACCCACTCGAATTCAGGATAAAAGGGTATAACCTTTCAATAAGGAAAGACGAAGCAAAACAGATCTTCGTTCATTTAATAGAATAGATCCTCACCTTCTTCAGAAGGAATAAACTCCAATCTTTTATTACTATAATACAGAGGACACAATGGAAAACAAAAAGATCAGAGTTGCCCTCGCAGGTAATCCGAATGTCGGTAAGACCACTTTATTCAATGCGATCACAGGTTCAAGGCAGCATGTGGGTAACTGGCCCGGAGTCACCGTTGAGAAAAAGAGCGGTATGAGGATCTATAAGGGTTATGAGATCGAGATCATAGACCTGCCGGGAACCTATAGTCTGACCGCTTATTCCATGGATGAGATCGTTGCAAGGGACTTCATCATCGAGGAAAAGCCCGACATAGTTATCCAGATAGTCGATGCTTCGAACCTGGAAAGGAACCTCTATCTTACCACACAGCTCATGGAGCTTGAAACGGAGATGATCATTGCTCTTAACATGTGTGACCTAGCACTGGAAAGGGGAGACAAGTTATACCTCGATAAAATGGAGGAGATACTGGCAGCCCCTGTTGTAAGAACAGTTGCAAGCAAGGACATTGGCATTGATGAATTGCTGGACAAGGTCATTGAAGAGAAAAACAATGAGCAATATCATGGTCACGAGATCGGCTACGGCGATGAGATAGAGGCAATGATACTCGAGATCGAGAAAATACTTACAGAGGACCGGGAACTTGCCGGCAAGTATCCGCTCCGCTGGATGAGCATCCGGCTGCTTGAAGGTGATGCGAATGTCCGTGATAAGGTCTCGAGAAGTCCGGTTTCAAAAGAGATAAACGATCTGCTTGATTCCATCGACCAGGAGGAATATGAAGCAGATATCGCAGATAAGCGTTATGTGGCGATCAATGCCATTTTCCCCCAGTTATGTACCCGATGCGATGTCAAGTTGAGCAAATCAGATATGATCGACAGGGTGCTTACCAACAAATACCTCGGAATTCCCATATTTCTGGCCCTGATGTGGGGTGCGTTTGAACTTACTTTTGCTTTTGCCACCCCTTTCATGGACATGATCGAGATGGCATTCACCTGGCTGGCGAGCAATGTTGCAGGATCACTCCAGCCGGAATGGCTTGCATCCCTTATCGGTGACGGTATCATCGGAGGTGTCGGAGCTGTTCTGACATTTGTCCCGAATATCTTCATATTGTTCTTCCTGTTATCTCTTCTTGAGGGCAGCGGATATCTTTCAAGGGCTGCTTTCATCATGGACAGGCTTATGTATAAGATAGGTATGCACGGCAAGTCCTTTATTCCCATGCTCATGGGATTTGGCTGTAACGTACCGGCGATCATGGCGACCCGAAGCATAGAGGATGAGAAGGACCGACTGATCACCATACTAGTGGTTCCCTTCGTATCCTGCGGTGCCAGGTTACCTATATATGTACTGTTTGCAGGGACTTTCTTCGGAAGACAGGCAGGAACTGTCGTATTCATGATGTATGTACTCGGGATTGCAGTGGCGGTAATTTCCGCGAAATTTTTGCGGTCTACGATTGTCAGGGGCAGGCCCTCGCCCTTTATCATGGAGATGCCCCCTTACCGGGTGCCCACTCTCAAGACCAGCCTGGTCCATATGTGGGATAACGGAGCAATGTATATCAGGAAAGCCGGTACCATCATACTCTTTGGTGTTGTGGTCATCTGGCTGCTGGCATCATTCCCATGGGG
>DACO01000096.1:0-9389 GCA_002508635.1 Methanolobus sp. UBA118
CGAGGTGCATCCTCAGTTGCATTCACCCTGTCCCTGTCGCGTATCTTATTGCCGGGACCGGCATCATTATCGTCATCTTCTGAATTGTCATCACTATCTGAATCTGTGTTCTGACCACTGTTTCCATATATTCCCTTTTTCTGCCCGTTATCCGAGTCCGCGATTGCCACAGCCGGAATAACACTTACCAGCATAAGCACGATGGCAATATAT
Organism: Methanolobus sp. UBA118; assembly: GCA_002508635.1. Classification (GTDB taxonomy): domain Archaea; phylum Halobacteriota; class Methanosarcinia; order Methanosarcinales; family Methanosarcinaceae; genus Methanolobus. Next base: position 214 of record DACO01000096.1, read on the forward strand.
GCAAAAATCTTGATTCCCATGTTTTTCATCTTTTCAACCTCTCCTGTGTTTCTCTCTCCAATGTTTTAATATAATAGGGGTTAGGGGGGCTAACCCCTATATTTATCTAGTCCAGGCATGAACCGTCACGCAGGCGGTCACAATCACCGTACCCTTTCTCTTCTGAAGGTCCTGAAGCTGTTGCAACGACGGTCTCATAATCTTCCAGGCACGAGCCATCACGATCAGGTGTTCCGTCGCAATCATCATTACAAGAGCCGTCTCTCAGGCGACCTCTGTCCTGGTCACCCGGTGTTTCAGCCGTATCGGCTGATAGAGTTACAGAACTTGTGCATGATCCATCACGCAACTGGTCTTTATCCTGATCTTTTAACTGGTCCTGTATACGGTCTCCGGCAGCAAAAGCGGTTGCTGTGAATATGCTTCCTACTAAGAGTGCAACAGCAACATATGCTATTAGTTTCTGTCCGATTCTCATCTATTTTACCTCAATCATATTTCAATTGTTTATTCCCGTGCATTTGCAGTCCCGGAATACAATCCTGAGGACTTGCGCCTGCAATTCTCCCTTGATCAGATGAGCATATAAGCATACTTTACTTTAGATAATTCTTCAATACTTGATATCTCTATTTCAAGCCTTATAATGCCTTATTTTGCTTGATAATACTTTAATTGGCTTTATTTTTCTGGCATTGAGAAACTATTATATGCATGTAATGAATAAATATACAGTCTGTGTCGATACAAAAAAATCAATATTTTCTGTTTTTTTTAGTTCTCATTGCAATTATACCCATTACCGGGGCTGAGGAAATGGCAACCGTTCATGGTGCGATCTATGAATGGGACACATTCGAACCACTGGAAAATGTCATCGTGGAGGTAAATTCAACCCCACCCCAGTCAATGGTTGCAAGGTATGGTATATATTCATTCAATCTGGCTCCCGGAAACTATGTGATATCTGCCAGTTACTATCAAAATTCAACCCTGATTCACTATACGGAGGAAGAGATCACGATAACCAATGACGGGGACTACGTGATAGACATAATTTTCCTTCCCACTTATTATGAAGAAGAGGAGCTTAACGGCACAGAGTTTGATGAACTCGATGAGCTTGCCGACCTTGCAGAGAACGACGGTCAGGATAATAATATCCTGTCCTCTACGCTGATATATGTCCTGGCAGCCCTGGCTATGACAGTTGCAGGGGCATATGTGCTGTCAAGAAGAAAAACAGACGGTAATGGCGGAAATGCGCATGAGGGAAGTGGCCACTTAGAGAACAGTGACCTTGCAGCTTTTTCAGATGAACTTGCGGACCTGCCTGATGACCTTCGGGAAGTTGTGGATATTATTGCAGGCAATGGGGGACGTATCAAGCAGAAGGATCTGAGGGACCGGCTCAGACATTCCGAAGCAAAGGTAAGTCTCATGGTGTCCGATCTTGAGGACCGTGGTATTATCCGTAAATTCAAAAAAGGCCGTGGCAATGTTATAATCCTTGAAGGCTCTGATCATACAAACCAAAATGTATAACTGTATCTAATGAGTATGGGTAGCAAATTACTGAATTTAGTTAAACCTATACACGAGGGTATATATGCGAGTTTCAATGGACCTTGAGTTACAAGATATCCCCGGCCAATTACTGCTTGCGCTAAAACCGATTTCCGATTTTAAAGGTAATCTGATCTCCGTGGTTCACCATCACGAAAAGAAAACACCTCGCGGAACAATTCCCGTGCAGGTGCAGTTTGAGATCAAATCCGATCATCTTGAGGATCTGGTAGCCGACCTTGAGGAAAGGGGTGTCCGTGTAGTAAGCATGGACGAGAAACGATTCCTGGAACACGGTGCTGTTATACTGATCGGTCACATCGTGCACACAGACATACAGGACACCATCGATCAGATCGATAATACGGGCTACGCCGAGGTAGTTGATCTTAACCTGTCCATGCCTAAGATCAATATGCCATCATCGGCTTCGCTGAAAATAGATGCTGTGAGCAAAAAAGAATTACAGGCTGTGATCGACCTGCTCAAGTATATTGCCAAAGAGAAGGACTTGCTGGTAATAGAACCTGTAGAGAGCCAGTTGAGGTTGATGGAATGAAAACAATACGTGCATCATTGATAGGATTCGGTGCTGTAGGTCAGGGTGTCGTAAAGGTCCTGCTTGCTAAGAAAGATTACCTGCAAAGCATAGGTATAGACCTCAGGGTAGTCGCGATCGCTGACTCCAGAACGGCTGTAATTGACAGTGAAGGTGTGGATCTGGCTGCGGTCCTTGCTTTCAAAAAGGAAAAAGGTGTAGTGGGTTCCGAGAAGATTACCGGCACTGATATCATAAAGACCATCGATCATGAACTTGTAATTGAGACCACTCCTACAAACATCGATGACGGAGGCGTGGGTCTTACCAATATGCTTGCAGCCTTTGAGAAGGGAATGGATGTGGTTACATCCAATAAAGGCCCTCTTGCTCTGAAATACGGTGAACTGATTGAAACTGCAAACAAATCTGGTTCAAAACTCAAGTTCGAGGCAACTGTCGGTGGCGCCATGCCTGTTATCAATCTGGCATGTGATACCCTTGCAGGTAATAAGATACTGAGTATGGAAGGAATATTCAATGGTACCTGTAACTATATTCTCAGCCGTATGGTGGAAGAGCATGCTTCATATGAGCAGATGCTCGCAGAGGCTCAGGAACTTGGTATAGCCGAAGCTGACCCAATCTATGACGTTGAGGGTATTGATACAGCTTCCAAGCTTGTGATCGTTGCAAATGTAATATTCGGAATGAATGCCAGTTACAGGGATGTAACTGTGACCGGAATCACAAGGGTAACCCCGGAAGCCCTTCTGCTTGCAAATAGGGACGGTTATGCTATCAAGCTCATCGGCGAGGTAAATGACGGTAAGATAAATGTTGCTCCGAAGCTGGTACCACTGGACAATCCGCTTGCTGTAGGAGGTACGCTGAACGTATTCTCCGTACAGACCGATATCTCCGGTCCGATCACTATCACCGGAAGGGGTGCGGGCTCCATCGAAACCGCAAGTGCTATCCTGAGTGACATAATATCTCTCTACAAAAACTGACTTTGCTTCCCGCAGACTTGACCGATCATTATGACAAGCTTTAGAGAATTCGCAGAGGCCTGTAAAGTAATTGAAGATACTCCGGGCTCACTTGAGATGACCTCACAGGTTGCTGAGCTGCTGGACAGGGTAAGCATAGAGGAGCTTCCCATAGTAACTCATTTTGTGATGGGTGAGGTCTTTCCTGCGTGGAGTAGCGAGGAGATTGGAGTAGGTGCAGGAATTCTCTATTCAGCCCTTGCAAGATCGTCCGGTTTCTCTGTTGATGAGATTGAGGATATTGTGAAGGAGACCGGTGACATAGGTAAAACCGCTGTCAGGGCGCTTGGCAGGAATTCAAATGGTCAGGCAACGTTCTCATCCTTTTTAACTGAGGTTGATGAGCTTTCTGTAATGGAGGTCTTTCAGCGTTTCCAGTCCATATCAAAGGCATCGGGAAAAGGATCACAGACAGCAAAGATAAAGAACCTCCAATATCTTTTCAATTCGGCTTCTCCTGAGGAAGTAAGCTATATTGCAAGGCTTGCAGTGGAGGATATGCGCATAGGCGTGGGAGAAGGTATAGTGCGCGATGCCATAGCAGCTGCTTTTTATGTTCCGGTCGAAGTTGTAGAACGCGGATTCATGCTCACAAATGATCTCGGGCTTGTGGCAACCACTGCAAAGCAGGGAGGCGTGGAAGCTGTTTCAGGGCTTGACATGCAACTGAATCGTCCCATAAGGATGATGCTTGCACAGGTAGCACCCACACTGGAGGCCGCCATCTCGGATATCGGCACGCCTGCCATCGAGTGGAAATTCGATGGTGCAAGGGTCCAGATTCACAAGGACGGGGACAATGTGAAACTCTATTCCCGCCGCCTTGAGGATATAAGCAATTCACTGCCTGATATTGTGGCTTCCATCAAAAAATATGTCCATGCTGATTCTGCGATACTTGACGGAGAAGCTGTGGCGATCGATGAGAAGGGGCATCCCCGGGCTTTTCAGGATATACTGAAACGTTTCAGGAGAAAATACGATATCCAACTGACCGCAAAAGAAATTCCCCTTACTCTGAATATCTTTGATATCATGTACCTTAACGGGGAAAATCTTCTTGATGAGCCCCTTATCAGGAGAAGGGAACTGCTTGAAAGCTGTGTCGAGAATGCGGATTCTATCCGTGTGGACAGCCAGGTTGTAACGGAAGATCCGGAAAAGATCAATGAGATCTACTCGAAAGCTCTCAAGGCAGGCCATGAGGGAATAATGATCAAGAATCCCCAGTCCCCCTATTCTCCCGGTAAACGTGGTAAGAACTGGCTCAAGAAAAAACCCGTGATGGAAACACTGGACCTTGTGGTCATAGGTGCCGAATGGGGATACGGAAGGCGTACCAGCTACATTGGTTCCTATGCACTTGCATGTCACGATCCCGAAACCGGCCGTTTCCTGCCTGTGGGTAAGGTGGCAACCGGTTTTTCCGACGAACAACTGGTTGAACTAACTGCTCTTTTCTCGGATCTGATAATAATGGAAGCAGGAAAGAAGATTGAAGTTAAGCCAGAGATAATCTTTGAGATAGCCTTCGAAGAGATCCAGAAAAGCACCAATTACGAATCCGGCTATGCTCTACGTTTCCCGAGACTTGTGAATGTCCGGGATGATAAATCCCTTGAAGATGTCGAGAGCATAGGGCGTATCGAGGAAATGTACAGGATGCAGAGGGAAAGAAGCTAAAATTCGCCTCCTTGCGAACATTTATCTAGGTAAGAGCCGTACTTTGAATAGTCGTGGTCTTTATGAAAAAATCAATTCTTACATTATTGATGGTATTTGTATTCCTGGTCCTTGCAGGTTGTGTGGAAGACCGGCCTTCCGATGTAGCGGAAATGGAAGAAGATTTCCCCCGATCGGAGGATTCCGTGGTAGATGAGAACGCTACTGAAGGGGATACAGTTGTTGTTTACCTTGAGAATTACAAGTTTGATCCTTATATGGTCACAATTTCCGAAGGCGATACCGTCAAATGGGTAAAAAAGGATCATCCTGCCCAGATCATCAAAAGCAATGTATTCCAGTCACCCACCCTGAGGGAGGGGGACACCTTCAGCTATACGTTTACCGAAGCGGGAAACTATGATTACCAGATAGTTTCACATCCCTGGGCTCCCGGAGGTATAGTGGTGGTCGAAGCAGAATAAGTTTTCCCGGATGTACCGATTCAGACCAGTATGCTCTCAAGTCCTTCCTCTTTTACGATCAAGAGAGCTTTTTTTATTTCCTCATTTGTAAGATGTCTGTTGATCTCAGGATACCTGCAGGCCAGGTATTCAGGCCTGTACTGGAACATCAGATTTAGTCTTACTTGTGGGGTATTTTCAGCTATCCATTTTATGACCGGCCGTGTGCAGCAATCCAGATGTCTCGGCATGACAAGGTGTCGTACAAGCACCTCTGCCTGACGGGCTGCAGCTTTAAAATTCTGCCCAACCGTATCCATGTAGTTTCTGACCTTTGAATACCTGAATGCACATCTGTCATTTCCGTACTTGAAATCACCAAGGTAAAGATCCACTACACCTTCAAGCAATTTTGCAGATTCGGGAGAATGGTACGTATTCGAATTCCATATCACCGGTATGTTGACTTTTATATTTCTGACGATTTTCAGTACATTAACCAGATGAGGTGTAGGTGTGACAAAATTGACATTTTCAGACCCCTGTGCACGCATATTGTCTATGACATGTGCAAGCTCTCCCGGTATGATCTGTCTGCCGCTTTCAGGATGTGTGGAAATATTCCAGTTCTGACAGAATACGCAGGAAAAGACGCATCCTGTAAAAAAGATCGTATGGGAGGGCACAAGCTGTGGCTCTTCTCCCATATGCATGAACTCGGCAGCATACCTTGATACATCAGTAAGTCTGCAGAAGCCCTTTTCACCTGCATGGCGATCGATCATACAGCGGTGTTGGCACAGATGGCAGGAACTGATGATTCTTTCCGATAGTTCGATCTTCAGATCAAGCAAGTTCTTTTCAGCTTCAGGAAGATTTACAGCTTTACCCGTCTGGAATATCTTTCTCTCAAGATTTCTGTATCTCTTCATTTCTCTGTCATGTATGTTCCAGAGTTCCTCTTCCGTAAGACCCGTTTCGAACGAAACATCTAAGTGTCTCAGGATAATATTTCTTGCAGGAAGTGTGTTGGTCCTTATTCCTGAGTATCTTTCCATAAAGAGTTCAGGCATAAACATTATTTATGAATTATACTAATTTATAGTAACTCTGCTTAAAAATTTACGCGAAATGATAAAATGACAGCTATTGCCCTGATGACAGTAATGGTCCCGGTTGTAATAATGCTTAATCTGCTAGCATATTATTTTCTTGTTCCAAAGAAATACAGAAATCTGTATGATTCTTCTGCCATCTCCGATAAACTCGGCAACTTTTTCTCATACAGTGTTCTACCATATTTCCTTATAGTCTCCTTTGTTTACCTGCTTGTAAAATCGCAGGGTGTGATTGCAGAATCACTGGATATAACTCCTTACTATAAGCTTGCGGAGTTTATTTTTACCATGGAGGGGAACACTGTCAGCTCGTTCCAGACGATAATGAGCCCGGCACTGACATATTTCAGTGCTTTTATCTATCTGTTTGGTTTCTCGTTCCTGCTGATATTCACCTTTGTGGTGCTGGTCTGTACCGGCAAGGTTGCTGTACTTCAGGAATATTCCATTGCGGTTGTCCTGGCATACCTGATAGCCTTCCCTTTCTATATCCTCACACCTGTGAAAGTGACAGGATATACTCTGCCCACGGTAACTCCGTTGCTGTACGAACTCAATCCGGTTATAAGTGAGGGTTTGCGGAGTGTGGATCCGTATTTTGACAACTGTTTCCCGAGCCTGCATGCTGCATTATCAATTATTGCCATGATGCTTATCGTATTCAGGACCGACCTTAAACAACTGAAGGTGGTGGCTGTCATACTGTCGTTACTGATACAGTTCACGATCTTCTATCTCGGGATACACTGGATAATAGATTTCGTAGGCGGTATTCTGCTTGCAGGTCTCTGTTACTATGTGGCCACAAGGTACAGGGAGCGGATAGTTGGTAAGATGAGTGAACTGCTTGAGCCGATGGAAAAGAAAATGATCAAATGAACATCCTCAATGTAGCAGTAATCTCATTAAATATTCTGATAATGATTCCCCAGGGAAGGAAAGCCTGAATGGAAAACCCGTCCAACAAACCCGGATCCGGATATGATCCTCAAAAGGAAAAACTGGATCCGCAGTTATATATTTTATCTTTTTCAAAACTGTTCAAGGATCTCGGTACGGGAATGCTTGCCTTCCTGATTCCACTTTATATTGTTGATCTGAATACTTCGCTTTTTGCTGACACTCCGGTCGTTGTAAAGGCCGGTATTGTTGCAACCGTGTTTGGTCTGTCCAATGCGCTATCCCAGCCCTTTATGGGAAGACTGTCCGACAGGCTCGATCGAAGAAAGATATTTATTGTTGCGGGAATGGTCGGATTCACTGTTCTGTCCTTTATATATGCCAGAACCACTGAGTTCGAGTATGTGGTTCTATTTCGCTTCATCCAGGGAATTACCGTGGGTGCAACGGTTCCAGCGATAGTTGCAACGGTAACATATCTGTCAACAAGTCACACGAGAGGAAGGGCCATAGGTATATATTCTTCCCTGCGTGGTTTCGGTTTCGGAACAGGCTCCATACTGGGTGGTATCATAGTCAATTACTATGATTTCAGTTCCGCATTCTATGTATGCGCATTTCTTGGCCTGGTAAGCACCTTTTTGATAATATTCTTTGTAAGGGATGCCCGGGATCCTCCTGTAAAAAAAAGCAATGTGACCATATCATCTGCAAACGGCATTCAGTTCCAGATACTCGCGCTTGCCATGTTCATGATGATGGTCGGTATCATGATAATCTTTGCCTTCCTGCCTGAATACAGGGTCAGACTGGATGCAAGTGAGCTATCACTGAGTATAGCAGTTTCGGCTTACGTCATATCAAGGGTACTTTTCCAGACGCCCATGGGCGTGATCTCTGACAGCATGGGGAGAAAGAGTATGGTGGCCCTAGGTCTTCTTATCAATGTCCCGATAGTTGTGGGTCTTGGATATGTGGATAGTATTGTTCAGTTGATCATCCTGCGTGCATTCCAGGGTATAGCCATGGCAGCGGTTGAAACGCCTGTTATGGCTCTGGCAGTTGAACTTACCGGTGGTTCTGCTGTGGGTTCCAGGGTCAGCACAATAACAGCTTCACAGGCAGCCGGCATGGCTCTGGGGCCATTGATCGGAGGAGTGCTTGCGGGATATGTCTCTTTCAGGACTCCTTTCTACATCTGTGGTATCCTGATATTGCTGTCCTTTGTACTGGTACTTGCTGTGATACAGGAACCTGAATCATCTAGTGATTGACAGCCTGATTGTCGTTGTAGTTAAAAGAATAGTTCAAAAAAGATTTCTCGACATTCTTTCTGTCGGTTATATCATAGAATACGATAATTGTACCTGTGATTTCATTGTGGCTGTTTCTGATGGGTGAACCGATAACATCTATTGGTGTACGGATATTTTCCCTGGAAACTAGTACTGTCTTATCATGGAGTCCGTAAAAAGCACCTTCGTTCATGACCTTCTGTGTGGGATCTGGTGCTGTTTTCCCGGTTTCCTCACATATGACCCTGAATACTTCTTCTATAGGCTTTCCAAAGGCTTCTTCCTGTTTATACCCGGTGAGTGCCTGTGCAAGGGGATTGACAAATTCAATTCTGCCCTGTGCATCGGTGGAAATGATGGCATCCCCTATATTGTTCATCAGGGAATTGATCCATTTCTGGTTATCCTGTACCTTCTCCCTTTCAAGTTCTCTCTTGTAAAGTGCGATCTCAATATTGGTTCTCAGTTCCCTGGTCTCAAAGGGTTTTAAAATATGTCCGAAGGGGCTTGTCAGTTTGGCTCTGGCTATTGTCTTTTCGTCCGAATATGCTGTCAGGTAGATCACGGGAATGTCAGAATCA
>DACO01000096.1:9695-12894 GCA_002508635.1 Methanolobus sp. UBA118
TCCACGGCGTCCTTTCCCGTGGAAGCCATGCAGGGTACGTTATATCCGAAGCTTTCAAGACTATCCCTGATATCCAGAGCAACTATTTTCTCGTCTTCGACGACCATTATCTTTTCATCTGTCATCAATAGTCCCTTCTTTTGTAGGATAGTTCCTTGAAAGTTATTGTAAATTCCGTACCATGGCTTCTATCAAGTTCGATATTTCCTTCGATCTGCTCCACCAGTGAACTGACCAGTTGAAGTCCAAGGGAGTCGGTATCCCTGAAATCAATATCTTCGGGGAAACCGGCTCCGTTATCACTTATTTTCAGGACTAAACCGTCATTTTCGGGATACAGCTCCACCCTGATCTCTCCCATACCTTCTCTGAATGCATGTTTCAGGGAATTTGATACGAGCTCGTTTATGATCAGTCCTATGGGGATAGATGTATCTATGCCAAATATAATGTTTTTAATATTTATATGGATTTTGATACTGTCCCTGGAGAAACCATACGAACTCACAAGATAGTCAACAAGTGTGGGTATGTAGGTTTGAAGGTCTATGTTCTCGAGGTTCTTTGAGTTATAGAGGTTTTCATGGGCAAGCGCCATGGAACGTGCCCTGTGCTGGCTCTCTCTGAAAGCCTCCACGACTTCGCTGTCTGTGAATTTCCTTGACTGGAGTCTTAACAGGCTGGATATGATCTGGAGGTTGTTCTTCACCCTGTGATGTATCTCTTTTAAGAGTATGTCCTTTTTACGTGCTTCTTCAACCTGTTTTACTTCAGTGATATCTTTTACAACGGACAGTACTTCATCTTCACCATTTACAACGATACGTGCCTCAAAATCCCTTACTTCTCCCTTTACAGGCAACTGGTACTGCATTATCTGCATCTTTCCGTTTTTGAGTACTTCCTGTATTATTTCCATTTCTCTGGCTGCAATTTCATGCGGCAGTACATCATCTATCTTGATATCGAGCGGGATGTCCGGGGATTCGTAGAGGCATTCATCGGTCGAAAGCTTATAGTTGCAAACCCTTCCGTCTTCTTTTATCTGGAATACCATGTCAGGCATTGCCTCAATAATTGCCCGAATTGTTGTATCTCTCTTTGAAATAAGTTCTTCGGACTTTTCCAGGGATTTGAGCATCCTGTTCATTGAGACAATGAGTTTTGAGATCTCATCGTCACCCTCCTCGAATATACGCCTTGAAAAACTCTGGTTTTCCCCGATATACCTTATTTCTTTATTCAGGGTGTTGAGACGTGAAATGAACAAGTTCTCGAGAAGAGACAATGTCACGACTCCGAAAACTGCCCCGGACAGGAGGAGAATCATGATAAAGTAAGTCATTGTTGCCTTACTCTGTTGATATATGCGTCTGGAAACACCTGCATCAAGGACAATTGAAGGTTCGCCGTAGATATTATCTAGCAGAATGCTCCCATGGATCATTCTCTCACTGGCGGGATTTACAAAAAGATATTCTCCTGAATCAAGCATCATATCCGGCTCTTCTGTGGTCATACTGGAGTTTTCCGTATGTTTGATATCCAGTGTCAGATAATTCTCATCCGAAAGCAGGTCTATCTCCGCCTGATCAAGAAAACGTCCCATCAGTATTGTACCGCCGATGGAATCATCGCCATAGGACCTGATCACTGGCTGGGATGTGACAATCACAGGTGTATCTGTAAGGAATAACATGCCTGTCTTTTTGCTCGAGCCGTTCTCGTGCTGAAGCAGATAACTGTTTGTTTCAAGATGTTCGATCAGGTCCCCGGGTGGCAGGGTCCGGTTGTTTGTGGAGAGGTCCACACCCTTGGAATATACCAGATAATTGGAAGTATTGTAAAAAAGTGCGAAATTGATCCTTTGATTGATGAATGTTTCATCCATGAGATAACTATCTATGTATCTCTGGTTCCTCTGCTGAATAAAATCATATGACTCATCCCAGACTGCCCAGTCAACTGTTTTTTTCTCGATGTTTTCCATCTCTGCGTACAATGAATTCCTTGCACCCTGTACGTCATTTTTCAGCTCTTCCTGCTCAAGATAGGCAAAACTGTTCACGATAATTACCTGGGAGCTCATGTAAAGAACGATTATCAGGCCTATAAGGGTTGCACCGATAATTATGAGAGTCTTTTTTCGTAGTGAGGTCATTATCCACTTTCCCGGGTACTGCAGGAGAGGAAAATATCATCTAGTACTTTTTATAAAATTCAATGAAAAAAGGATTTATTAAGTATAAATATTTATCGTTTTTGTCACAAGGCAATCAGAAACCAAAAAAAGAGGGTAGAATGTCTTGGATTATCCCACGACACTCATTTCCTCTATCCTGACAGAAGGTGTAACCACTCCTCCAACTTTCCTGGTATCGGTGCCTGCACCATCCATATTTTTGAGCATATCGAAAATATTGCCTGATATCATCAGGGACTTGATGGGTTTGTCAATCTTTCCGTCCTTGATGGTGAAGGCATTTCTTGCTTCTACGGAGAAATCTCCTGAAATGGAGTTTGCAGTGTGGGCACCGATTACGGTGTTTACAAGCACTCCGTTCTCCGTATCTCCGATTATGTCAGTGCCGGGATAGTCCACGATAAAGTTCCTCGGTCCCACGGAAGGCGTGGAGAAATATGACCCTCTTGAAGCATTTCCCGTGCTTTCTACATTGTCCTTTCCGGCGGTATATGAATCATAAAGATATGATTTAAACACTCCTTTATCCAGAACGGTGGTATGCTGTGAAGGTACTCCTTCATCATCAGACTTGCCGGTCTCGATTCCACCATCAAGCAGTCCGTCGTCGATTATTGACAGTTTTTCGGTGGCAATATCTTCTCCGATCCTGCCTGTAAGGTTTGATCTTCCCTTCTGGACGTTATTTGCGTCTATGGAAGGCATGAATGCGTTACCCAGCAGGTCAGAAAATGCGAAGGGATGCAGGATGACGCTTGTTCTCTGTGCTTCAATGGATATTGCGTTCCTTGAGTTGTCTGCGAGTTTTGCAGCACTCTTTCCGATAACCTGAAAATCAATGTCATTCTTGCGGGAGACTGCAAAGTCATATGCTGTTGAGACACTGTCCCCGGTGGTAATAACATCCGTAAAGCCGGAGATACCTGTGGAGCTTTCCTCGATCTCAACACCATTGGTGTTCATTATCAGGCGTGAGCCAAAGCTTCGGCTGAAATT
>DACO01000200.1:0-122 GCA_002508635.1 Methanolobus sp. UBA118
AAGGTTCACCTGGGAACCCGCATCAAAGGTTGAAGTTTACTGCACGGCGTGAAAACTTAGATCAATTTTTTGTTTTAATTGTAGGCAATCAGATAATCCACTTTGTCATCCCTGGAGCTTAC
>DACO01000200.1:409-5902 GCA_002508635.1 Methanolobus sp. UBA118
TCGATCTGGAGCTTTGCCTTCTGGACTTTCTCATTTTCCTCTTCAAGCTTTTCCAGCAGAGAATTACGCTGCTCTTCTGGAATATCCGCGTTATCTATCTGCTTCTGATAGTGTGATGATAATTTCACATATTTGCGGAATATCTCGTTCATTGTGTCGAGGTCTTTTTCAAGGTCTTCAATAGATCTGGCCATACAGGTAACACTTCCTTCCGGAACAAAAGGACAGAAATATTCATCTTTATCCGACCTTGATTCCGGTTTTGTATAATCTTAACTAATGAAACCTTAGTTCCTGCCTATATAACTATTTCTATAGTTGTGAATATAATCCTAATCATCATTATGATATCAAAACAGAAACAACATACGGATTATAAGAATAAGACAAACTGTTAAAGCCAAAGGAAAAAAACAGAAATGCATCCCGGAGGATGCAAAAAAGAAATGAATTATTTACCCAGGACTATCCTGGCAATGTCGTCACCGACATCTGATGTGCCTGCAGAGCCACCCATGTCGTAGGTCTGGACCTTTGCTTCACGGATGTTGGTCTCGATCGCAGACACGATAGCATCTGCAGCCTCCTTTTCGCCAAGCTGCTCGATCATCATGGCACCTGCCCAGATGGTTGCTATCGGGTTGACCTTGTTCTGACCCTTGTACTTCGGAGCTGAACCATGGATAGGCTCGAACATACTGGTTCCTTCAGGGTTGATGTTTCCTCCCGGAGCCAGTCCGAGTCCGCCCTGCACCATTGCACCAAGATCGGTAATGATATCTCCGAACATGTTTGGGGTCACGACAACATCGAACCACTCAGGATTCTTCACGAACCACATGGTGATAGCATCGACAAAGTTGAAGTCTGTCTTTACATCAGGATGCTTTTCTGCAACTGCATTGAACTCCTCTCTCCAGAATCCATATATGTCTGAGAGGACATTTGCCTTGTCAACTGATGAAACATGTTTGTTCCTCTTTTCAGCAAGATCGAAAGAGTATTCCAACACTCTCTGTGTGCCTTCCTTTGAGATCATACCTATTTGGTATCCGATCTCCTCACTGTCGGTTTCGATGTCAAGACCGAACTTTGCATTGTAAAGTGACCTGTGAACCTCAAGAAGGTCCTTACTTGTGCCTGACTTTGCACGTCCACCAATACCAATATAGAAGTCCTCGGTGTTCTCCCTGACGACAACAAAATCGATGTCCTCGGGAGTCTTATCCTTGAGCGGACACCATACGCCATCCAGAAGCTTGATCGGGCGCAGGTTTACGTACTGGTCGAAATAGAACCTTGCAGCAAGCAGGATACCTTTCTCCAGTACCCCCGGTGCGATCCTGTCATCTCCGATCGAACCAAGGTAAATAGCGGAATACTGTGAAAGCTCCTTCAGTGAATCTTCTGAAATAAGCTCACCTGTCTCAAGATAGTGGTCAGCACCATGTGGAAACTCCTCCCATTCTACGTCAAAACCGAATCTCTCACCTGCAGCATCGATGACCTTGCGACCTTCTGCAATGATCTCTGGTCCGATGCCGTCTCCGGGTATTACGGGTACTTTATACTGGGTCATGTTATTCTCCTGTTATAGTGATATTTTATCAAGTGTGAAGCAAATTTCAGATAATTCTGCGGGTATACTCTATGAGACCGCCGGCATCCATGATACCCCTGACGAACTCAGGCAGAGGTGTTGCCTGGTATTTCTCATCTTTTGTCAGGTTTGTGATAACACCTGTTGCAAAATCAACCTCAAGCTCATCGCCATCGGATATCTTATCGGTATCGGGGCATTCGAGAAGTGCCACACCAATGTTGATTGAGTTCCTGAAGAAGATACGTGCAAAAGATTTTGCGATCACACAGCTTATCTTTGTGCCTTTAAGCGCGATAGGAGCATGTTCCCTCGAGGAACCACAACCGAAATTATTACCTGCGACAATTATGTCGCCTTCTTCTACCTGCTTTGCGAACTCCGGCCTGACACCTTCAAAAGCGTGTTCAGCAAGTTCTTCAGGCGTGTTGAGAATAAGGTACCTGCCAGGGATAACAGCATCCGTATCTACGTCATCTCCGAATTTCCAGACTCTTCCTTTCATATTAAACACCGGATATCAATTATTTGGATTATCGATTAAGTTGAATACCATAGATACAATCATCCTAAATAATACTACTGGAAATAATACTACCGTATAATCCACAGTAGCAACTACTTTCTACAAACCACCAGAAAAATCTTAATAGCTTCGGTGGTCTTTAATTTATAGCCATGGTGAGCAAAAAAGACATTCTGATCCTCTCTATACTGCAGGAAGGAGCACGCACTCCTGTTTCCGAAATAGCAAAGCAGGTAGGTCTCAGTGAGAACGGTGTCAGGTACCGGCTTGATAAACTGGAAGAAGAGGGCTATATCAAGAACTATGTGGTCCTGCTCAACCCAAAAAAGTTCGGCAAGAATACATTTGCAATATTCAACCTTGAGATGGAACCCAAAAAAATGAAGACGGGTCTGAACAAACTACGTTCCATGGAAGAGTTTACCAGAATATATCAGACCACAGGACAGTATTCCATCAAAGCCTTCGGCCTTTTTGATGATGAAGAGGACCTGACAGCATTCATAAATGAAAAACTCCTCACAGAGATGCCTGTCCGCAACTACAGTGTTGAGATAGTAACTAAAAATATCAAGGATACCATCTACAACGTGTAAGTGATTTTTTTCTTTCTGAACCGGCCGGCCAAAATTAAAGGCTCTTGTACCAGATATTCATGCTTTCAAGCTTGCCGCCGATATTCGTATTCTTGACCAGTGTTCCCGCATACCGGTAGGAATTTCTTGAAAACACTATATTCATACCAAAAGAGCCGGCCCTGGCAATGGTATAAGATGTGAGCACACCTCTCTCAGCCATCTCTTTTTCCATATAGCCCAGAAGGTACTGGGAATAACCCTTACCACGACACTCCGGAAGTGTTGCAAAGTCAGTCATTTCCACATTATTATTCTCAATATCCATTTCAGATGACGCCAGAGCTACTATCCGGTCATCTTCCTTGATACAAAAGTAAACTACATTATCGGACATGGTCTTGAGCAGGTAGGATGGGTCCTGAATGGGGAAAGGATAGGTGGCAAAGACCTCGTTGTATATCTCTGCCATGCGCTCCACATCCTCCTCAGTACAGAGCGTGCAGGAGGCATCATTGTCAAGTCGGAAGGACTCATCTTTGCTGTCCTTTGAGAGAGCTGTCTCAAGTACTTCCTTATTGACCTTTGCATCCTCGTCGACCATCCGGGACCTTGTGAAGTACTTACACATGAAGCTGGCATCTTCCTTGCCATCGAAGAAACCTGGCACAAATGCTTCCTCCCTGTATCCGAAAGAGAGGAAATCCTCCTTCTGAGAGGAGGGAATTTTAGCAAATATCTTGGAATAATCGTTCTTCTGTGCAATACTCTCCAGGTCTTCAAGGATGGAATCATGATCAGACGGGGAGAGATGCATCAGGTAGATCCTGTCGTTGAAACTGCCATGCTGTATCGCAGATTCGCCTACATTTTCCACTTTATCCTTCACTGTCCCTTCTCTCCAGTCTTTCTGTTTCACCGGGAACCAGACTTAAGGTCTCGTCGTGGTCCACAAGCAGTTTTGCAATACCCACTGACTTGTATTCCGATGCATCTTCAAGTTTGAGCTGCAGGCTGCAGTCATCACATTCACGGCTGCAGTATACTGGTTTATAGTTTTCAGGCTCTTTATAGGATGTAATAACACCCTCGTAGTTCCTGAGAATCACCCTGTGCGTGGACCTTGATATCATATATGTCGGCAGTATTGGAATCTTTCCTCCACCTTCCGGGGCATCTATTACATATGTAGGTATGGCAAAACCACTGGTATGACCTACCAGGTGTTCCATGATCTCAATACCCTTTCCCACAGAGGTACGGAAGTGTGTAAGACCCTCCGACAGGTCACACTGGTAAAGGTAATATGGTCTTACCCTGTTCTCTACAAGTTTGTGGAACAGCCTCTTCAGAATCCTGTAACAGTCATTGACTCCTGAGAGCAGCACTGTCTGGTTACCAAGGGGAATCCCGGCATCGGCAAGCTTTCTCAAAGCTTCCCTTGATGATTTGGTTACTTCACGCGGATGATTGAAATGGGTGTTTACCCATACAGGATGATGCTTTTTCAGTACATTCACAAGATCATCGGTTATACGGTACGGAAGTACTACCGGCATCCTTGAACCAATCCTTATGACCTCAACATGCGGGATTGCACGCAGTTCCGTAAGTATCCAGTCAAGATATTCGTCCGAGAGCATGAACGGGTCCCCGCCGGAAAGCAGTACATCCCTTACCTCAGGATGGTTGGCTATGTAGTCAAGTCCTTTCTGCACTTCTTCCTTTCCGGGGACGGAATCCACATCACCGACCTTCCTCTTTCTGGTACAGTGTCTGCAGTACATGGAACAGACATTACTTATATGGAACAGCACTCTGTCGGGATACCTGTGTGTGATCCCAGGCACGGGGCTGTCAGAATCCTCTGAAAGAGGATCATGCATGTCGTCTTTCGACAATATCAGCTCACTTGGTGAAGGGAAGGCCTGCATGAATATAGGGTCGTTCTTCAGATCATCGGCCTGAATAAGTGACAGATAATAGGGAGTTATGGAAAGTGGAAACTTTTCAAGTGTTTCTTCCAGGGATTTTCTCTCTTCCGGATCAAATTTGACATCCAGAAGTGTTTCAAATGTATCAATATCATTCACACAGTGCTTGATCTGCCATTTCCAGTCTTTCCAGTTGGAAATCACAACTTCAGGGCTTATCTTCTCAGCAATGTTTTTTTGTCTAACTAAATGGGCTTTCATCGAATCACGATCGAAAAGTTGAAAAATGTATTTTTAAGGTTCAAATATTGTCACTATAGCATAATCCATGACCGCACTCAATAACAAAACGCTGCAAAAATTGCAGAGGTCAAGGATATGTAGTCTGAATATTTTGTATTACGGACTTACTAGTGAGATTAAGCAATATATACCTTATCCGAATATTCTGCTAAAATAACTACAATTTATTGCATAAAATGAAGTAAATAGAGACGTCCAGTATTTTTCAGGGACGATGTAAAAGCTGTTCATCTCCACCATGCCAGCTCAGACGGGGCCTTATTCTGATGACATGCGTGCTTTCCGTGTTATCGTCCACTACAAGAGCAATTCCCCTTTCGGTACCCATTTTCTTTATGGAATCCCCGAAATTCTCACTCATATAGGTAGGTCTTACAGACTCAAGTGCGAGAATATCGTCCTGTGAGGTAAGCCGGTGACATATAACAATATCCGATTGTGAAAGTACATCCCTGTGCAGAGATGAAGGACGCTGTGTTGCCAGAACAAGGGAAAGACCCGGCTGGCGACCCTGTCTGAGCCACTCGTTCAGGAGCACATCCGATGAAAGGGTGT
>DACO01000170.1 GCA_002508635.1 Methanolobus sp. UBA118
TTCTTTGTACATCCGGTTCCGTTAAGGGTTTCTTCACATTGGTAGCAGAACATATTTTTCACCATTTATTAACTGATATCTTTTGGATACCAGTATATTGGTGATACTCTGTTATAAGTAAGGCAGTTTCCGATCGGATACTGAACAATAGATGAATCAAAAATACCTTTTATAAAAAGGACTCAAAAACCTATTTTATTCTTTCAAAGAAAGGTAGGTTATCTGGATGACATTCATCCTTCAGGTAGTAATGCTTCCTGACACCATTGTTTTTGATGTCAAGGCAATCCATTTCCTTTAATGTCCTGACATGAAAAAGGATGGTGCTTTTATGCACGTCGAGCTCTTCGGCAAGTTCTGTTGTGGTGATGCCAGGGTTTTTGAAGATTTGCCGGCACACCTCTTTGCAGGTGTTTTTATACAGATGAGGTTCAATACTCCGTCTCTTCTCATCATTCAGGAATGCCAGATCGTTCCTGAAAATGCTGATGAAGCTACCGTTCTTTATCAGGAGCACTTTACCTTCGTCTTTAAGTATCTTGATGTGATAGCGAACTGTCCCTCTCTTGAATTCAGTTTTCTGTTTAATGTAATTAACTGTACTTCCGGGGTTCTGCTCTATGAAATCAAGGATTTTGTCTCGGTTCTCATTGCTTGATGTCCTCCTCATCCTTGCAAGAAGTAGAGTGAGAATTTTCCATCCGAGTACAAGAATCGCGGAAGCGATGGTTATTGCCTGAAAGTAATGCGGCAGGTCCCAAAAGGAATCTTCGGTTTGCGCACCCTCTACATGTCCTTTAGTAGAAATGTCAGTGTAAGGTTGAACAAAGGGATCTCCAAGACATGGTACAACATAAATGGAAAAAATAACTAAAAAAAGTAGAAGTAATTTTTTCATACCTAAGCATACAAACTTTAGATTGAATAATCTTCTGTTCCACTTACAGAATATCCGTAAACCCTGTATCTCCAAGTTCCTTTTTCAATTCCATCATAGTCGATTATGTTCAAATGAATTCTGCCATCAATAGAACCGTCTGCTGAATCATAGAATGATCCAAGACAATTGTAACTGGGATCGTATATATAGAGTTTTAATGAATCACTAGTATCTCCCCAGTTGAGATCTACAGTTATATAAGTATAATACGAGCTAATAGTTACTGAATGCCAGTTTGTTTCTCCCTGTTTAATGGTACTGTAAATGGTCTTAATTCCCACATCCCCATCAGTTGAATTTGCAGGAACTATCTTGTATTCGAGGTTTTCTGCAGAGATTAATGGCAATTCATCCAAGGTTTCTGATGCGTTTGCACTTGCAACTGAAATGCAGAGTAAGAATACTATAAGTCCTATAACAATTGTTTTCATTTTCATTTCTCCTTTTTTGTACAGACAGTAAAAAATGAAAAATGTTCATATATAAATTTTATAGCCATCACTGCAACAAAGACTCTTGAATGTGTTTTATGAGCTGAACTGCTCAACTGTTTGGGTATTTACAGCAAAAGAATATATATTGGTAATTTAAAAATATGTTTATTTTATTCAATTATATTTGGTTTACACTCCATATTTTTAGGATGACAATCACAAAAAAGGGGTGAAAAGTCTTTATGTTAGTTTTCATTCCACATTTAGTCCAATTCTAATACTTGGTTCTTCTCTTTTTTCGATTTCTTTGTTCCTAACTCCCGGAGATTTTTCGACATCTGCATAAGGGTCTAATATCCAGACAACTATTAACTCATGTACTCCTTTTTCCTTTGGTACTATCAAACTTGCAGGGATTGAAACTTTTTCTCCATTGTTTAATTTACCTAGATAAACAAAATCATTTTTTTCAAGATCAAGAGGTATTTGTTCGTAGTCAAGGAATTGAATGATTGCAAAGGTTCTTTGCTCTTGTCTTCTATTGTTACCTATATTTATAAAATAATCCAGTTTGTCTCCTGCAGTAACATTTTCAGCAAGCCACATTTTTGGAGAACAGGGCTGCTGATTTACTAGTATTCCCTCAAGAGGATATGAAGCATTGCATAATTTTCTTAAATGTTGGTATTCTATTACTGGTTTGGTGTTATTTTCAACCAATGCATTCAATCTGATTCTCCCCATCAATGCGAAATCCGTGGATATTCTATATTCTCTATTTAATGAATGCTGGTTTGGATTGAGAAAGGTGAGTATCAGGATATCATGGAAGCCAGCTGTCAAATTTTCAATTTCAAAAGGATATAATTGCGTTTCCATTGAATCTAAGGTTACTATATGAGTATTGTTTTTACTTCCATTTACTGAAAAGGGTACCAATTTGTAATCTACAAGAGCCATTATTAGATATTCATTTTTTTGATTGATTGCATTCGTTATCTGCAGGCTACCTTCCAAGCTCTCGTTTTCCTGTAAGTACTGGGTCAAGTTCATAGCTGATAATGGCTTTGTATTACTAAAAATGCTTAAACCAAAACTTTCAGTCACGGAATTTTCATCATATCCAATTGATTCTATTGTTTGTTTATCTGAGAACACAGCATTCCAATCGGATGTATCTACCAGAAAATAATGTAAGCCGGTTAGTATCAACAAAAAAAAGAAAAATGAAAAGAGAATGATATTTTTCATTCTATTCCTCATGTTTAAATTGAATCTGTTGTAACTGGATACCAGTAATTGTTTCCGTCTTCAAAAACGTGGTTACCTCTACCGTCCCAATCTCCACCGTAGTATACTCCTGAAAATTCCCAATAGATGCTGGCATCCGCGGAATCGGAGTGAGTGTCAGTATCGTCAAATACAAGAGAATCATCTCTCCAGATTCGACCTCTGACACCGATTTCATCAATGTCATAAGCAGAATCGCCACTTCTTGAAGTGGATTTTGTCAGGAATCTTGGGGCATAAATATATAAATATTTGTACATGTCAGTTGAAGCAGTCCACGTATAATCTCTTGAAGGCGAAAAAGTTAAGACTTCTCCATCTCCTTTTTCAATTGCATACTTGTCATCGATATCTTCTTTGACATCTTGACCCTTAATCACAATAGCCTCACAAGGGTTAACTATTTCGTTCTCCTCGCTGTTTTCGACAGCATTTACGGCTGTTACAAACATCATGTTTACGATAAACATTGCAAACAACACCGAAGTGATCTTTGTTCTTTTGTCCATTTTCATATCTTTACCTCATTTGTTTATTTCAGAGGCAAGAAATCAAAAGGTTTAAATTAGATTCAATCCCCTTTCCACTCGCCTCTGGTAGTTTAGGGTTCAAATCTACCTTTGCGAAACACATTTGGACCCTAATCACCAAAAGTGATCACTTTTAAATAATATGCATGTTCTATATAAATTTTCTAACCATCAATGCAACAAAGTAGCTGCGTTTGTATTTTTATGGGTTTTGTGAACTCAAAGGACTTTTAGTAACTGATTAATATGGGAGGAGGGCAGTTCAAACCCTCCTATGTTTTTTCCTTCTTCCCTTTTTCCCATGCCCCAACCCAAGGCGTACCAAAAATATGAATTGATGGTCCTGCTATGGAGATTTGTAGTTGTTGTAAGCCAACAATATTTTTTACTCGGGTGTTAAATAAAAGTATTATGGCCATTGTTACAACAAAGGCTCATGATATCTATTTTTCTGAAAAAAATTTCCGGCTTTAAATCTATTCATCCATCCTTTACTCAAAACCAATAAGTAGCAAAGTTTCTTTCCTTTTATCCAAAACTATATCTTATTCCACGTCGTCCATTCTTCAAAATAAGGAAAAATCAAAATGCGTATCGGAGTATACATATGTCACTGCGGCCTGAACATAGCCCATACCATTAACGTCAGTTCTCTTCAGGAGAAAGTAAACGACCTCGAAGACGTTACGGTTGTCAGGGACATACAGTTCATGTGTTCCGACTCGGGACAGGAATCCATTATCAGGGACATAGAGGATAACGAGCTTGACCGTGTACTTGTGGCTGCATGCTCTCCTCACCTGCATGAGCCCACTTTCAAGAGAGTACTTACAAAAGCTGGTCTGAATCCTTTCCTCCTGGAAATGGTCAATATCCGCGAGCAGTGCTCATGGGTACATCAGGAAGAGCCACAGATGGCCACCCAGAAGGCCTTTGATCTTATCAGGATGGGTATTGCAAGACTGAAACTGCTCGATCCGCTGGAGATAGAGAAGGTCACGGTCACAAAGGATGTGCTGGTGATCGGGGGAGGTGTTGCCGGTATCGAGGCTGCGCTGACACTTGCGGATTCGGGCTATCATGTATATATGGTTGAGAAGGAGCCGACCATTGGTGGCAAGATGGCTCTGCTCAACGAGGTATTTCCCACCAACGATTGCTCTATCTGTGTGCTCGCACCCAAAATGACCGATGTGCAGAATCATCCGAACATAGATCTTATCACAATGGCCGAGGTCAGCGAAGTAACGGGTTCAGTAGGGAATTTTAATGTCACTGTAAAACGCAGACCAAGATATGTGGATGAGGACAAGTGCAAGGGCTGCGTGGAAGAATGCGGTGGCGTGTGTCCTGTTGAAGTTTCAAATCCTTTCGACTTCGGACTTGGCAAGGCCAAAGCCATCAACATGCCAATCCCACAGGCAGTGCCACAGGTAGTCTATATTGACAATAAATACTGTGTTGGCTGTGGCCTTTGCAAGCAGGCATGTCCGGCGGATGCTATCAATTACGAGCAGCAAGAAGAAACGCTGGAGTTTACGGTAGGTGCCATCGTACTTGCAACGGGCTACAAGCTCTTTGATGCGTCCCGCAAGCCGGAGTATGGTTATGGTATCTATCCTGATGTCATCACAAATATGGAACAGGAACGCCTGCTAAACGCAGCCGGTCCTACAAGAGGTAAGGTACTTGTCCCGTCTACCGCGGAAATTCCGCAGAAGGTTGCATTCATTCAATGTGTTGGATCGAGGGACGAGAAGGTGGATAATCCATATTGTTCCAGGGTCTGCTGCATGTCCAGCATGAAGAATGCACAGTTGCTCAAGGAACGTTATCCCGACATGGATATTACCATTCATTATATTGACATTCGTGCGTCCGGTGAGATGTACGAGGAATACTACATAAGGACCCAGTCAATGGGTATCAACTTCACGCGTGGCAGGGTTGCTGAGATACTGCCGGAAGATACCGGAAGGCTGAACCTGCGTTATGAGGATACACTTGCGGGTGAGATACACGAAGATCCGTATGATATGGTAGTTCTGGCAACAGGTATGGAAACCGTATCGGATGCGAATCAGATTTCCCGTGTACTTAACCTTACCACACGTTCTGACCGTTTCTTCTCAATAGCCCATCCCAAGATGCGTCCGGTTGATTCTCATGTAAAGGGAATTTACATAGCAGGATGTGCCTCCGGACCCAAGGAGATACAGGTATCCATAGCCCAGGGCAGTGCAGCCGCCTCCAAGGTAATGCAGTTGCTCTCAAAGGGTGAGCTGGAAAGCGATCCTCTCAGTGCACATGTGAATCCCGATGCATGTATAGGCTGTTCCATCTGTGCCGATGTATGCCAGTTCAATAAGATCAGTATGATCGATCACAAGGCTGTTGTGGATGAGCTTTCCTGCATGGGATGCGGTGCATGCAGTGCATCCTGTCCGTCAGATGCCATATCCATGCGTAACAGTACCGACGAGCAGATCTTCTCGCAGATACGTGCAGCCACCGAGGTCAAGTCCCAGTTCCCGCTCATCATCGCTTTCCTGTGCAACTGGTGCAGCTACAAATGTGCTGACCTTGCGGGCACATCACGGGTTCAGTATCCGAGCAATATCAGGACCATCAAAGTGATATGCGCTGGACGTGTCGATCCTGCATTCGTGCTAGAGGCCTTTGAACAGGGTGCTGACGGTGTGCTTGTAGCAGGTTGCAGGCTGGGCGAATGTCACTATATCTTTGCAAACTACAATGCAAAACACAGGATGGAGGCCCTTCAGGAAGTACTGCAGGACATAGGCATCGACCCCGAAAGGCTGAAGGTGGAATGGCTATCCGCTGCTGAAGGCGAGAAGTTTGCAAACACGATCGAGGACATGGTTGAATACCTGGAAAAGATCGGTCCTATAGGTTCCGAACTTCTGGAGGAGCCCCAATGACTGAAAAATGTGAGGACAACTGTGAGGAAGAGTCACTGACAGTTGTAAGGGAAATGGATGTGGAAGATACACATTTCATCTACAAGCTGATAACCGATGAATCAGTCAAGTTCCTTGATTATGATTACAAGCGCTGTATCGGCTGTGGTCTCTGTGTCGGTTTGTGTCCCACAAAAGCCCTTGAACTGGGACCAATGCAGGAGATATCCACCGGCCTGGATGCTCCGCCGGTGACACTTGATCTTGATAAATGCACTTTCTGTTCAATGTGTGCAAGTTTCTGCCCGGTAAAGGCATTCAAGATGACATCTGAGGGTGATTTCCCGGAACACGAGAAGTTCCCGGAATTCGATTCCTATGTGAGAATGAATGAAAAATGCCTGCCATGTGCCCTGTGTAAGGCGGCATGTCCAGAAGATGCTATTGATGTGGAATTCACCTTCCCGAAAAAAGAGGAGATAGCACCATTCAAAGAAGGTGCCGAAGGTGAGATCGAGATCGATACCGATAAATGTAACTTCTGCGGCCTGTGTGCGGAGTTCTGTGATGCTTTTCTTCTGATCGAGAAAGAACCCACCCCGACTGATCCCACACCTTTCGAGCTCCTGCTTGTGGACGAGGACAAGTGCGATTACTGTGTGTTGTGCCAGGATCTCTGTCCCGAGGATGCTATCAAAGTCAAAGGAGGGAAAAGGGGTGAAGCTCCGCAGATAGAAGGCAAGGTAACAGTCGATGATGACAAATGCACACGCTGTACATGGTGTCAGGTGGTCTGTCCCTACGAGGCGGTTGACCTAAAGAAACCTTTTGAGGGAGAACTCCGGCTGGTTGATGCGAATATAAATAAATGTGATCCGCAGGGATGTCATGGCTGTTTTAACGTATGCCCGTCCCATCTCTGGTACGTTCCCGAGGATGGCGATGCTAAGATTGCGGTGAAGGAAGACTACTGTATCTACTGTGGGGCCTGTGTCAATGCATGTCCCAAGGACGTTATGACTGTCTCACGCAGTGAAGTAGCCCATACTGAGATTCCTGATTCTCCATGGGCGGACCAGTGGCGCGATGCCGTAGATTCAATGATCACCGGAAAACGAAAACTTCCGGATACATCACGGACACTTGAGGTCGGTAAGGAAGCTCCCAGGGAACATGTTGAGGTTGAATTCCCCGAGGTTGATGGTTCCCTGCTCAAACTTGCCAGGGAGCGTATTGAAAAAGCAAGGCCTGTACTTACAAGTCCGAAGATAAGGAAGATGCTGGAAAGCAAGCCTGCTTCCGAAGTTAGGGAAGAGTTCAGCAAAAGGACCGGGTCCGAAGACGAACAATAACTTTATACATGCTTATGCATTTTCATGTGTATCTTTAAGGACAGATTCACAATATCATATACTGCTATGATTATCCTGATAAATTGATTGATACTAATATTGGTGATATTTTCCATGAGTGACAAATTCGATTATGCCGGACTTGGTTTAAAATGTGGTCTTGAGATACATCAGCAGCTTGATTCCAAACAAAAACTCTTCTGCCGATGCCCTACACAGATCAGGGAAACCGGTGAGTCGACCTATGAATTCTTCCGTTACCTGCGTCCGACTGCAAGTGAGATGGGTGAGACCGACAGGGCCGCACTGGAACAGTCCAAACTCAAGCGTAAGTATGTGTACAAAGGATATGACACAACATGCCTGGTGGAAAATGACGACGAGCCACCAAAGGAGCTTGACAGGGAAGCCCTGGATATCGCACTGAGCATAAGCAAGCTCCTGAAAATGAAACCCGTTGACCAGGTGCATGTAATGCGTAAGATCGTCGTGGACGGTTCCAATACATCAGGTTTCCAGAGAACGGCTTTCCTCGGGAAGGACGGTTATCTTGACACCTCAGTAGGACCTGTAGGTGTCGGTGTACTCTGTCTGGAGGAAGAAGCATGCCAGAAGATAGAGGATCAGGGCGATTCTATCATATATTCCCTTGACAGGCTGGGCATTCCGCTTGTTGAGATCGGTACGGATCCTGATATCATCTCTCCTGCACATGCAAAGGAGACCGCACAGCAGATCGGTATGCTCCTGCGCTCAACA
Organism: Methanolobus sp. UBA118; assembly: GCA_002508635.1. GTDB lineage: Archaea > Halobacteriota > Methanosarcinia > Methanosarcinales > Methanosarcinaceae > Methanolobus. The sequence goes on from DACO01000170.1 coordinate 8,227, forward strand.
GGGAAGGTCAAACGAGGACTTGGGACCATCCGTCAGGATGTTAATATCTCCATTGCAAAGGGTGCCAGGGTTGAACTTAAGGGTGTACAGGCACTGGATATGATCGAGACAATTGTCGAGCGCGAGGTCGAACGCCAGGTCAATCTGCTTGCGATCCGTGATGAGCTTCTTGAAAGAGGTGCTTCGACCTGTGATACTATCTTCGATGTCACCGACCTTTTCAAAGAAACAAAGTCCAAGGTCGTAAAGAAAGCATTGAAAAAGGGCAAGGTGCTTGCCGTCCTGCTTCCGGGATTTGCCGGTTTTGTGGGCAGGGAGGTACAGCCCGGCAGGCGTCTGGGTACGGAGTTTTCCGACCGCGCCAAGACATCAGGTGTTGGCGGCATATTCCATACTGACGAGCTTCCCAAGTACGGCATAAGCGAGGATGAAGTAAGTTCACTTCGTGAGACCGTGGGTGCGGGTGAAAATGATGCTGTAGTTATGGTAGCAGATTCTGAAAAGCGTGCCAGGGGTGCCATGGAAAGTGTGATCATAAGAGCACGTGAGACCCTTGAGGGTGTACCCGAAGAAACAAGGCGTGCACTGCCTGACGGGAACAGCTCTTACCTGAGACCTCTTCCCGGTGCTGCAAGGATGTATCCTGAAACCGATGTTCCACAGACTGAAGTCTCAGAGGAATATTTCCTTTCAGTGGAAGTACCGGAGCTGCTGACCGAGCGTGCAAAACGCTTTGAATCCGAATTTGATCTGCATAAGGAACTTTCCGAGAAGATAGTCTATTCAACTTATCTTCTTCTTTTTGAGGATATGATGCAACGTTTTGCCCAAAATCAGAACATCAATGCGACCCTTGTAGTCAGGACACTCACCGGAACACTTCCCGAACTCAAACGTGACGGTGTGGAGATCGATAATCTTGAGGATAGCCATTTCATTGATGTATTCACACTTGTCGCAAACGGGGATATCTCAAAGGAGGCAATCGACCAGGTTCTTCGGGAAATGGCAGCAAATCCGTCTATGAGTGCCGGGGATGCGGCAGATAAACTTGGTCTGGGAGGAGTTGATACCGAGAGTATCGAAGTTTTCATTGAGACTGTGATCAGCGAAAGAGAGGAATTCGTCACGGAAAAAGGCCTTGCAGCGGTTGGCCCTCTCATGGGTCCGGTGATGGCTGAGTTCAGGGGTAAGGTTGACGGAAAACTTGTAAGTGATATCCTAAAACAAAAGATTAATAAATATATAAATTGAATATATATTTTTAATGTACTCTTTCCCACACCTTCTTCAACCAGGAAAAGCAGCTGGGCTGGTGCTTGCTGCTATTATATTTTTATCACTGATGCCGGCGGCATCTGCCGATATGCATGTTAATAAGAACTTGCAGTTGACCAACAACTCCAATTATAACCACCCATCATGGAGCCCGGATGGGGAAAAACTGGTCTTTGCCTATGATCAGGCTATCTGGAGTATGAATGCTGATGGCTCGGACAGGAAGAAACTATATGATAACCTTGCATGGGAAGGAGACCCTGTATACAATCATAACGGAAGCAGAATATATTATGCGACCGAAAGCAAGAAAGCCTATTCTGCACGTTACACCAGCATACATATGATGGATGCTGACGGGGGTAATGTTGTAAAGCTTACGGAAAGCGCTGATGCTAAGGATCCTGTTGTAAGCCCCGACGGAACAAAGGTTGCCTATGTTTCAAGGCTTGCCGGAAACTATGATGTATGGATAATGGATCCGGACGGGTCCAATAATGAAAGGCTGACCGACAGTCCGGGTGATGAAAGCTCTCCTTCGTGGAGTCCTGACGGCAGCAAATTGGTTTACTCGCTTGACGGTGCCATACTTATGCAGGAAATTGATTCTGCAAAACCTGTAGTTTTGCTGGATAATTCCTATGATAATGTGGAACCATCTTTCAGTTCTGACGGGAATATGATTATCTTCTCATCAGATCAGGGCGGGGATTATGATATCTGGCTCATGGGTGCAGACGGTAAAGGATTCACCATGCTGACATCTGCGTCGTCCAATGAAAGGGCACCTGCGTGGAGTCCTGATGAAAGTAAAATTGCCTATGTATCCAACGAGGGTGGAGAGTATAATATATGGGTAATGACACTAAAGGATCAGAATCTGCAATTGCAGGAAGAAGAGGAAGAAATAGTTGATACTGAACAAAGGCAAATGAATCCTTATATTGACAGGATCAGATTATTTGCCAATGAGAACCCCAGGGATTTCATTATTTCAGTGCTTATCATTTCATTCCTGCTTGTCAGTCTTATCGTTTATTCGTTCCTCAGAAAGATCCGCTGACTTAAATTCCTGAACCTTTTTTATTTTTATATTAATACCGTTCACACCTGCAATCCATCGTAATACTTATAGCCTATTCCTTACATGTAGACGCAGGTTCGTACAATGAATGCAGTATTAGGATTAGAAGATGGGACAATTATAAAAGGCACTGGCTTCGGTGCCGAAGGTATCGTTTCCGGGGAACTTGTTTTTACTACTCAATATACTGGTTATGAGGAGGCTCTGACCGACCCCTCCTATAAGGGTCAGATTCTGATGTTCACCTATCCTCTCATAGGCAACTACGGCGTCAGTGAAAGCTGTTTTGAATCTGACGGAGTAAAAGCCGAAGGTCTTGTTGTGAGGGAGGCTTGTCCCGAGCCATCCCACCACCTCTCAAAGAAGACCATTTTCCAGATGATGGAGGATGCAGGTAAACCCGGTATCGCAGGTGTCGACACACGTATGCTTACTATAAAGACACGTGAGCATGGAACAATGCGTGCGGCCCTGATCAATGGAAGTGATGACGGAGAAGAGGCTGTAAGACTGGCAAGAGAGCAGCCCAGGATCTCGGAGATCGACCTGATCTCAAAGGTCACATGTCCTGAACCTTTCAGGATCGAGAGTCCTTACAGGGACCCGAAGAATCCCGTAAACGTTGTGCTTATGGATTTCGGAAGGAAGCTTAGTATAGAAAGGAGCCTGCTGTCCAGAGGTATCGATGTGACGGTTGTTCCGGGTACTGCTTCCACATCCGAGATCGAAGCATTTGAGCCAGACCTGCTCTTTTTATCCAACGGTCCGGGAGATCCACAGCAGGCAGTCAAAGGAATAGAGGCCGTGAACAGGTTCTCAGGAGAGTTGCCTATAGTAGGTATCTGCCTGGGACACCAGATCATATCGCGTGCACTTGGCGCGGATACATATAAAATGAAGTTCGGACATTGGGGTGCAAACCAGCCGGTAAAGGATTTCGAAACCGGGATCGTACATATAACATCACAAAATCATGGTTTTGCTGTTGATGCGGATACCTTTGAAGATGCGGAAGTCAGGATAACCCAGATGAACGCCAATGACAAAACAGTCGAAGGTGTAGCACACAAGAATCTCGATATAGTAAGTGTTCAGTATCACCCTGATGCGCATCCGGGTCCCCTTGATTCCGAGAAGCTTTTCTTTGACAGGGTCTTGAAAATGGCCGGAGGTAAGAAATAATGCCAAAACGTACGGATATTAAAAAGATTCTTCTTATTGGTTCAGGTCCTATTATGATAGGTCAGGCGGCGGAGTTCGATTTCTCTGGAAGCCAGGCATGCAGGTCACTCAAGGAAGAGGGTCTGGAAGTCGTGCTAGTAAACTCCAACCCTGCGACCATCATGACCGATCCCGAAATGGCGGATGCGGTTTATATCGAACCACTCGATGTCAAGGCTGTTGAGAAGATCATAGAGAAGGAAAGACCCGACGGTATCATTGCAGGTATCGGAGGTCAGACAGGTCTCAACATTACCAGTGAACTCGCAGAACACGGTGTTCTCGAGAAGTACAATGTGGAACTTCTGGGAACCCCACTGGAAGCTATAAAAAATACCGAGGACCGTGAGCTCTTCAAGCGTAAAATGGAAGAGATCGGGGAGAAAGTACCCCGCAGCAGGGCAATATCCACCCTCAAGGAAGCGGAGGAGCTTATCGATGAGCTAGGACTTCCGCTTATCATCCGTCCCGCATACACACTCGGTGGTGCAGGTGGCGGTATAGCCCACTCAAGGGAAGAACTGCTGGAGATCACAGAAAGAGGTCTTCGCCGCAGTCGTATCAGTCAGGTACTGATCGAGGAGAGCGTACTCGGCTGGAAGGAATTTGAGTATGAGGTCATGCGTGATGCAAATGATACATGTATAGTAATCTGTAACATGGAGAACCTGGACCCCATGGGAGTTCACACGGGTGAATCCATGGTGGTTACACCATCCCAGACACTCAGTGATGATGAGCACCAGATGCTCAGGACCGCTGCGATCAAGATCATCCGGGCATTCGGAATTGAAGGCGGCTGTAATATCCAGTTCGCTGCAAAGGACGGAGAATATCGTATTGTGGAGGTCAATCCACGTGTGTCACGCTCGTCCGCACTTGCTTCAAAGGCAACCGGTTATCCGATCGCCAGGGTCACAGCCAAGATCGCAATCGGGATGGCACTTGACGAGATCCTCAACGATGTGACAAAGCAGACACCTGCATCATTCGAGCCAACCATCGACTACATTGTCACAAAGATACCAAGGTGGCCATTTGACAAGTTTGTAACTGCAGACAAGACGCTTACAACTTCAATGAAGAGTACCGGAGAAGTAATGGCAATCGGTCGTACCATTGAGGAGTCACTTCTAAAGGCAGTACGTTCACTGGATATCGATATGGACTTCGGTTCCGATGAATGGTCATCCAGTGAGATCAAAACCCTGCTCAAAACTCCGACAAGCGAGCGTCTGTTCGTTATATATCACGCCCTGAGCAATGGTTTTTCCATAGAGGAAGTCTCTGACTTAAGTGGTTTTGATGTATTCTTCCTCAGGAAGATCAAGAACATCGTTGACATGGAAAAGAAGATAAAAGACGCCGGTTCCTCAGGAGAAATACCTGACGATCTGCTTTGTGATGCAAAACGCATTGGGCTGACTGATGCACGTATTGCAGAACTTGCAGGAAAAAGCCGCGAGGAGATCAATGACCAGAGGCGTGCAGCAGGTGTTAATTCCACCTACAAGATGGTAGATACCTGTGCTGCCGAATTTGCTGCAGCGACCCCTTATTATTATTCATGCTACGAGCAGATGTGCGAAGCAGTGCCTTCTGACCGTAAGAAGATCTTGATACTCGGTTCAGGGCCAATACGTATCGGACAGGGTATAGAGTTCGACTACTGTACCGTACATGCGGTGGCAGCCATACGCGAAGCAGGCATCGAAGCACATATCATTAATAACAATCCGGAAACGGTTTCAACCGACTACGACACATCTGACAAGCTCTTCTTCGAGCCTCTGACACTGGAAGATGTCATGAACGTCATCGACAAAGAGAACCCTGATGGTGTGCTTGTGCAGTTCGGAGGACAGACCTCGGTAAACCTTGCAATTCCTCTTGAGAAGGAACTTCAGAGGCGCAGTGATCTCAAGACAAAGATTCTTGGCACATCCCCTGCGGACATAGATGTTGCAGAGGACAGGGAGAAGTTCAACCAGATGATGAACAAGCTGGGAATCAACCAGCCGGATGCCGGTTATGCAACTTCACAGGAACAGGCCATCGAGATATCATCGAGAATCGGCTTCCCTGTACTCGTAAGACCATCATATGTGCTGGGTGGCCGTGCAATGGAGATCGTTTACGACCAGACCGATCTTGAGCGCTATATGAGGGAAGCTGTCAGGGTATCTCCCGAACATCCGATCCTCATTGACGATTTCCTTGAGGGAGCAGTGGAGATCGATGTGGATGCGGTTTGTGACGGTAAGGATGTACTCATCGGTGCTATCATGGAACACATCGAGGAAGCCGGTGTGCACTCAGGTGACTCAGCCTGTGTGATTCCGCCACAGTCACTGTCCGAGGAGGTTCTTGAAACCGTACGTGATTACACCCGCAAGATCGCACTTGCACTAAACGTGAAAGGTCTTGTGAATATCCAGATGGCCAAAAGGGGCGATAAGATATATGTCCTTGAAGCAAACCCGCGTTCAAGCAGGACAATACCATTCGTATCCAAGGCTGTAGGCTTGCCACTGGCAAAGATCGCTGCCAGGGTGATCATGGGAGAGAGCCTGAAGGACCTTGGTTATACGGCCGATAAGGAACCCGAGGTCAAGCATGTATCTGTGAAAGAAGTACTCCTGCCCTTTGACAAACTGCCAGGAGCTGACCCGATACTCGGTCCCGAGATGAAGAGTACGGGCGAGGTCATGGGTGTGGATCCCGATTACGGCAGGGCTTTCTTCAAGGCACAGCTCAGTGCTGATAACCTGCTGCCACTCACAGGCAAGGTTTTCCTCTCAGTCAGGGATGAGGACCAGGAACAGCTTGTGGATGTGGCAAAGAAGCTCAGGGGTGCGGGAATCGAGCTGCTGGGTACCAAGGGTACTGCAGATTCGCTTGCAGAACACGGTATTGAAATGGGTATCGTGAAGAAAGTCCATGACGGCAGTCCGAATGTGATCGATATGATGCGCCGCTATGAGGTTGCACTTGTCATTAACACTCCCAAGGACAAGCAGGCACGTGAGGACAGCTCAAGGATTCGCCGTGCTGCGGTTGACTTCAAGGTACCGTACATCACCACCATCCAGGCTGCAATCGCTGCATCCAATGCGATCGTGTCCATGAAGAATGGTGAAGGTGCGGTTAAATCTATAAATGAGTACCACAGGGAAATGATGAGTTCTTAATTCTATAAAGGAAGGATAGGAGTTTTCATATGATAAAGAAAGTTGTACTTGCTTATTCAGGCGGGCTTGACACCTCTGTGTGCATCCCGCTGATCAAAGAGGAATACGGCTACGATGAGGTAATCACAGTTGCCGTTGATGTGGGACAGCCTGAGGATGATGTAAAACAGGCTACAGAGAAGGCACAGAAGATCAGTGACAAACATTTCACACTTGATGTCCGTGATGAGTTCGTGAAGGACTACATTTTCCCACTTATCAAGGCTAATGGAGACTATGAGGGCTACGTGATGGGAACTTCCATCGCCAGACCACTCATTGCAAAGAAGGTCGTTGAGATTGCAGAGCAGGAAGGTGCTGTTGCACTTGCACACGGATGTACCGGCAAGGGTAACGATCAATTGCGTTTCGAGGCTGTATTCCGCATGACTGACATGGAGGTAATTGCACCAATGAGGGACATGAACCTCACCCGTGAGTGGGAGATCGAGTATGCCAAAAAGCATGGCATACCCGTTGGTGTGACAACCGCAAAACCCTGGAGTGTTGACGAGAACATCTGGAGTCGCAGTATCGAAGGCGGTAAGCTCGAAGACCCCGGATTCATCCCGCCGGAGGAGATATACCAGTGGACAGTATCCCCAGAAGCGGCACCAGAGGGCCAGACCCTTGTTATCGGCTTCGAGAACGGTGTCCCTGTATCCCTTGACGATCAGAAGATGGATGGCGTGGAGCTTATCGAAAAGCTCAACGAGGTTGCAGGTTCACACGGCGTCGGCAGGACGGATATGATCGAGGACCGTGTACTCGGACTCAAAGCTCGTGAGAACTACGAGCATCCAGCAGCCACAGTACTCCTTACAGCCCACAGAGACCTTGAGAAACTTGTACTCACAAGGGCAGAACTGAAGTTCAAGAAAGGTGTGGACGAGCAGTGGTCAGAACTGGCCTACTACGGCCTTGTTGACGAGCCACTCTACCATGACCTGAATGCCTTCATCGACAGGACCCAGGAACGCGTAACAGGCACTGTCACCGTGAAACTCCACAAGGGCAGCGTCATCATACTCGCAAGGACATCCCCGTACGCTCTCTATTCAGAGGATCTCGTTTCCTTCGACAGCGCCACCATCGACCAGAAGGACGCTGAAGGATTTGCGAAGTATCATGGCTTCCAGGCCAGGATGTTCAGGAAAGTCGTTGAGAAGTAGAATCGTGTGCCGGAAGGCATACGATATTATTTTGTAAATTCCATATTTATTTTAGGATGAAGCGTTAGTTCAATTCATTCATAAGTGCTATTAGTTCTGAATAGAAATCTTTGTCTTTAATAATATGTTCTTTTCTCATTTTTTTAGTTACACTATGTGCTAATGCGCTTTTTCTTTCCTCGAAATTTCTGCCTCTTTGCTTCAATAAAGCAAATACATCATCATATTTTGTAATTTTTATAGCATTTTCTTCTTTTATATTGAGCACTTTGTTTAACAAATCACTGGATATGTAGTTCTCTATTTCTTTTCTTTCAGTAATCCAACAATAAATTTTTTCATCTCTGCATAAGTCAAGAAATCTTTGACATTTCGGACTTATAGGATCATTATCACTACTCTTGTCACTATCAATTATAAATATTGAATTTCTATTGATTGATTTAATCATTTTAATGTCTAGATGATCTATATTTTGTCCACCATAGGGTAAGATACCTATTTGTGAACTAGGCGGTCGTTTCAGTTCATTCTTCATTAAATCAAGCCATTTTTCCAAATAGATTTTATCGCTAGGACCTTCGACCCAAATAATTGTATCATATAATAAAATATCAGAACCACTAATACCTAACTCTGAAAGAGCCTTATCTATTTCATCAGATTTCAATATTTTAGGATGAATATTTTTATCATCATTTTCGTTTAAAACAATTGTATTAACGAAGTTAGTATCCAAAAATATAGGGGAGTGAGTAACACAAATAATTTGGACTTCCTCTTTTTTTCGATATAAAATGTCTCTTAACCTTTTTGCTGAACCCGGATGCAAATGAAGTTCAGGCTCATCTATAACTAAAATTTCCCCTTCCTTAGCAGATTCAACTTGTAATACTATTTTTAGTATATTGCGCATTCCATGAGATAATTTATCGATTGAAAAATCATAATCTGATTCACCCAAATTTATGAGGATATCTTGTTCATCTGATTGAGAGCATATTTTGTCCTTTTTAAAATGGATAGAAATGTCAAATATATCTAAAAAGTCCTCACAAACCTTTTTCAAAATTAAAGGATTTGAAAGAAGACAATACTCAATATATTTTTTTAGATTTGAACCATTGCGTAATAAAAACATATTCGGATTATTTTCAGCAGAAATTATGTTTGAAGAGTTTGTGACGGACTTTATGAAAACGTATCCTAAAACAGTACCAAAAGTCATCATGCAATTTATAGACTCCTGATTATTAACCATATGATAAAAAAGGTCTTCATTTATTATTACTTTCTTTTTTTCATCTAATAAACTATATCTATATGCAGGTCCATTAGAAAAATCAATTTCAAAAGTTAGTTTTAAGTATTTTCCATCTCCGAAAATTTCATCTGCATTTCTAATGTTTCCACTTTTAGAAAAGAGTGCTGAACAATCTGGACTATCTTTCGCAAAAGGATATTTCATTGTTTCTTGGTGTATTTTTTCATAGAGTGCATCTTGAAATATGTATTTCAAAGAGCCTTTTGTTTGAAGAGAATCATAAGACTTTTTCAGTGAATTTATATATTCTACATTGTTTCCTTTATTGCTATCAATAAGAGTAGAGTACCATGAAAAAAGGCAATTTACAAACTTATTCTCAGTAAGTAATTCATCGAATCTTTGGTTTAGTCTGAAATAGTAGGTTAAAATTATTTCGGCATCGTTGTATGATATTTTTTCAGAGGGGTACCATCCCGGAATATCTGAATACTGATGCATTTCATTAGAACCAAGAAAGGTTAAAGCATCGATAATTGAGGATTTACCTGAAGAATTCTTTCCTGTTATTGATGTGAATGAACTTAGGTTTTTTAAACTATAGTTTGAAATACCTCTAAAAGATTTTATTTCAAAATCTTCTAAGAAAACTCCTTGATTTCGTTGATTCATGTTTTCTCTCCTCTATTTTCATATATATTTTAATAGATGCGGCTAAATAAAGACAAAATGCTGATAAGAAGCTGTTATTAAACTGGTATATTCTTTATGATGTGCTACTATGCTCAACTGGAAAATATCTAACTCTTAAGAATCTTAAACAAACTTAACTTTATTTTTAAATTCAATGAGTTTTATTAAAATAGTTTGGTAATGTTCTGATTAAACTGTACTTCATGTAATTGATCTATTCTTGCTATCACTTTCATATCCAAAACAAAAAAGCAAAGACATTTTGAAGTATTTATATAATAAAGCTAATTACTTTGTACAATAAAATACTTGTGTTCTGCTCATTAGTTTAACCTTCAACCCAAATACAACTTCGACTCCCACAAACAATGATTATAAATATAATGATTACAAAAATAATCATTATGGACTTCTACAACCGGGAGAAGGAACTCTCCCTAATGTCCCTCCTTGACAGAAGCAAGCCGTCCTTTTTGGTAATAACCGGCAAACGAAGGGTCGGGAAGACTGAGCTTATCAAACAGTTCAGCAAAAACCGGCAAGCAATCTACTTCTTCGTGGACAGCAACAAAAGCATCGATATACTCATGGACGAGTTTGACAGGCTGCTCAGGGAGGAGATGGACCTGCCAGATTACATAAATGTTAAGGAGCCTGAGAATTTCCTCAAATTCATCACATCCTATGACAGGGATCTGGTAATCGCCATCGACGAGTTCCAGAGATTTCTCAAGGTTTATCCTCCTTTCATCACCCAGCTACAGAGATACTGGGACATGAAGGCGGACAATTGCAGGGTCTTTCTCATTGTGTCGGGCTCTTCCATCGGCATGATAAGAAAGATCTTTATCGAGGCGAAGGCTCCGCTCTTCAAACGTGCGGACAACATCCTGACCCTGCGGCCTTTCACTGTCCGCGAAACCTTTACAATGCTTGATGGCATGGGTATCACGGACCTGCAGGAAAAGCTGAACCTGTATTTCCTTTTCGGAGGAACTGTTTACTATTACCGACTCTTTGGAAAGTACCAGTGCACGGGATTTCTTGATGCTCTTGAAAAACTCGTGTTCAGCGAGTTCGCACCTTTGAAGGACGAGGTAAGGGACATACTCATCGAGGAATTCGGCAAGGAGCACTCCACATATTATGAGATAATCTCTGCTATATCACAGGGAAAGTGTTCCATGAGTGAGATATCGGAGATGACACATGTATCTTCAAGTTCACTGTCGCCTTATTTCTATGACCTCACAGATCTGTTAAGGATAGTGGAATATCGGATACCTGTAACGGACAGTCCTAAAAAGAGCAAAAAAGGCAGGTATTTTCTCAAGGATAATTTCTTCAGGTTCTATGGCCGTTTCGTCTATCCTGCATTAAGCCAGTATATGGCAGGTAATTACGATTCGATAATGGAAAAGGTTCTCCAGCAGTGGCAGAGCTACACAGGGAAATTATTCGAGGATATTCTCAGGGAACTGATTACAGATAATATCATTTCCGAATATCCCGATGTTGGAAGCTGGTGGAACAGAAGGGGAGATGAGATAGATCTTCTGGCTATAAACCGCAAAAACAGAAAGGTTCTGGCAATTGAGATAAAGAACAAGGAACTTACCGGGAATGAAGCAAGGCGCATTCTGAGTTTTACTGCAGATAAAGTGAAACTGGTTGGAGAACTATCCGGGATGGATGTCAGGATAGGGATTGCTGCAAGGACGGTAGAAGACCATGAATCACTAGAGAAAGAAGGTTTTGGTGTGTGGGAATTGGAAGATTTTCTGTAGTTTAAAATCTCCCCGTAAATCTGAAATCCTTATCCTGAAACAAACTTCCCATCAAAATTTCTTCCCAACCATCACTCTTATATCCCCTCTACCAAAAACTTAAATCAGGGATTACCGGAGGGGAAATTAGTGGTAAAAATAAACAGAGATAGCACTGCATTCATCTTAGTGGATGCACAGAACTTCGTCCTTCATGAGAAAGGAACTGCTGCCCGGTGGGGAGCCTGGAAGTATGCCAGGGACAAGGGGATCATCGAGAGCACGGTCAGAGCCATTGAAAGGTTCAGGGCTGAAAGGATCCCCATAATCTATGTAAATATGGAGCTACGGCCCCAGATATCAAAGGAACTGAATGCGAACCTGCCTGACATCGATTTCTGGAAGCCTATCAAGGAACTGGATTTTACAAAAATAACTCGTGAGGAAGGAGAATTCCAGGGGAGGGTCATCGATGAGTTTGCACCTCATTATGAAGATCTGATAGTCGTCAAACACCATACGATGGATGGTTTTCACAACACGGACCTTGACAGGATACTAAGGTCCTTGAACCGTGATTCACTTCTTTTTGGAGGTGCGATCACGAATCTCTGTGTCGAAGGCACGGTAAGGGGAGCTTTCGACAGGGGTTATCATAGTGTTGTACTGAGTGACTGCGTGGCTTCAGTAAATGACGAGGCACAGGATTTTGCCATAGATTTTATCTTTCCGAAGTTTGGCAGGGTTTGTGCTTCCGGGGAGCTTGAAGTTGTGTAAATAAATCTGTGTCTTTTACTCATTAAATAATCTTGATAAATTGTCTACACAATCATTTTTTACAATAGTTCATGTCACAAACCCTCCAGCTTAATAATTGATCCATTTGGAATACTCATTGACAAAAGTTTCCACGATATCATCCTGGGATAGGTCTTTTATATCATATTCATGGATGCTGCCGCTTCGAAGCAGCATCTCCACTTTTGTGACTGGTGGCTGTTCCTCGTCCGCATGTGCAGGGAAGGCAAACTCGCCCTTCTGGTAGGCTCGGCCTCTTATCTCAAAATAGAACTCTTCGATCATCTCGTCCGGATCTTTGTCAGAAGGTGCATACACTGTGAGGGTTGCGGATATCAGCCCTGTCTCATCAACATCGATCACGACGGTTCGCCCGTATTTCTCGATCTCCTCTTTCAGATCATCATAAGCAGGGAAGACTACGTGTTTGAAGAAATCCCGCATATTGAGTTCTGCAAACTTTGTATGTGCCTCTTTAACAGTCTGATCTTCCGAATTATCCTTCTCTGTTCGGAATATATTCCTTAGTTTCCTTTTCCAGCTACTCATCTGCTTCACCCCCTAAAAGTTCACCTATCATTTGTTTGGCTTTGTTGTCAGATGTACCTTCCGGTGATCTGTTTTCCAGTTCTGAGATACTCTTTCCGTCTGATTCTGCTTTAAGCCCCTTATATATACTGTAGCACATAAGGATCAGGACAATGCAGAATGGCAGGGCTGTCGTAAGTGCGGCGGTCTGCAGTCCTATCAGCCCTCCTGTCAGTAAAAGCACAGCAGCAACAGCGCCCTGCAGCAGGGACCAGAACAGTCTCAGGGGTTTTGCGGGTTTTGGGTTGCCCTCGGAGGAGAGTATGGATATCACAAGAGAGCCCGAATCCGAGGATGTCACGAAGAAGGTCATGACCACAATTGTCGCAAGAGCAGAACTCAGAAGGGAGCCAGGCAGTCCGTCCAGCAGGACATAGAGAGCCGTGGGGATGCTGGTCTGTACAGCCTGGACGATCCCGCCATTCCCGAAGATCTCCATGTGAATCGCAGTGTTTCCGAAAACAATGATCCATATGAAGGTGACCAGAACAGGGGCAAGCAGTACTCCCCTGATAAACTCTCTTATAGTACGGCCCCGGGATATCCGGGCAATGAACATCCCGACAAACGGGGACCAGGATATCCACCATCCCCAGTAGAACATCGTCCAGGTCTTCTGCCATTCTATTCCGGTAAAGGCGTCTGTCTGGAAGGTCAGGGATACGATGTGCTGTAGATAGTAACCTATGCTCTGTACATATGAACTCAAAAGAAATACGGAAGGACCCACTATAAATACAAAAATGACCAGTATGAGTCCCAGCAGGATGTTCATCTGACTCAGTATGCGTATGCCGCGGTTCAGTCCTGACATCACCGAAGTAGTGGCGGCCAGCGTTATGAATGCTATGAGAAGTATCTGGTTGTTCACTGATACCGACATAAGGCCGAGATAATCCATACCTGAGTTAATCTGCATCACGCCAAGACCCAGTGATGTGGCGACACCGAACAAGGTACCGAAGATTGCCAGCACTTCAACGATATTACCGCGTACCCCGTATATCCGGTCACCGAATATCGGATACATTGTAGATCTGATGGTCAGTGGCATGTCATGTCTGTATGAGAAATAAGCCAGGGCAAGGCCTACTATTATATAGATAGCCCAGGCGTGCAGTCCCCAGTGGAAAAATGTGATATTCATCGCCTCTACTGCGGCTTCAATCGTTCCGGGCGCAGCTTCCCTTGGAGATGCAAGGTGGATTATAGGTTCGGCAACGCTGTAAAAAAGAAGGCCTATTCCCATGCCCGCACTGAAGAGCATTGCAAACCATGTGGTGTCCCTGTACTCCGGTCTGTCTGAGCTGTTTCCCAGTCTTATATTGCCGTAGGGACTCAGGTAGAGCCAGATTACGAAGATCAGGAAAAATGCAACCGAAAGGATATAGAACCAGCCGAAATTGGTTACTATCAGATCCTGTACGGATATGAATGCATCAGTCAGTCTTTCAGTAAAAAGGACTCCCATGATTACGAAAAATAATACCAGTGCAGCAGATACTGAAAAAACATATGAGTTTAATCCGGAATTGCCCCTCTCATTCATTGTGTTATTCCTCGCCACGAGATACTAATGGCAAAAGGGCAAATTACAAAAAACTTTCGACCATGTATTGGTACGTTCTGTAAAAAAAAGTAAAAATTAAAATTACTGAAAACAGCTCTGCTATAAATCGAACTTCTCCGTGTCAGGCAGTTTTAACCATCGGACTTTCAATTTCATTTGCGATTTCAGCAAATGAATCCCTGGAGTCAGATATCGGCTGAGATTCCATTATCTTATCTCTGAAATCGGCATATGACCCATTGATAATGTTACGTTTGCCTTTAATTTCAAGAATGTTGAGCTGGAATGTGTCGGCAAACTCCTCTATCATCTCATGATAGCCATCAGTATACTGCAGACCGGTGTCTATCTTTACGACGGTCTCATAACCCATGGAATCAAGGACGAACTTTGCCATCCCGATTTCCTCTTTGCTTTCGATAAAACCGCTGTGCTGGAACATTTCCTGCCAGTTTTTGATCCACATGGGTGTCATTACTATTGCGCTCTTTCTGTTGAAACCGGATACCATCTTCAAAAAAGATTTGCGTCCGCCAATTGCCGCACCAATGCAATCGTCAACTATCCTTCCTTCATCGTCCTTCAAAATAGATACGGGACAGGGCAGCTGCTCGAGGTCCTTCTCTATTCTCCTGAGCACATTCCCGCAGAGGCCGTAGAATAAAAAGATGCCATCAGAGAAATCAGCGATACGTTTTATACTACCGTAGACCTGGTCTCTCAGGTGTTTTGGATCGCCGTGTAATGAAAGGGGCATGATGTTGACCGTAACTATATAGTCATTGTTTTTTGCTGATTTGTATAAGTTTGCGATCTTATCCGGAGGAATCAGTCTGTGGGAGATGCCGCATTTATCCAGTTTTTCTGTCAGGCCGGCACACTCCTGGTTTTCAATAATGATTATATCATCGATCTTCGGATCCCTGCATAATGTATCAACTATCTCGTCCTCAAACATCCTGCATCCGGTTATATTCATCACTGTCATCTGAATCCTCTGGATTATTTGTGGATCAGAGATGTCGATATTAACAGCATTGTCTGTATAATCGCCAGCATTATTCTGCGCAGAACATGTGTTCTGATTGACCCTGTCGATAATATCAATACCTTTGATTATTCTTGCTTTATCGACTATCACTTATAAGGATATGCTTAACGCAGTTAACAATGAAAAGAAGTAGATTATTGCGTGCTATGTATCACTCTTCTGAGTGCACGGGAATCTCAAAAATAAATGTGGATCCGATCCCGGAATCACTTTCCACCCAGATACGTCCTTTATGCAGCTCCACGAATTCCCTGACAATGGAAAGCCCCAGTCCTGTGCCCTGATACTCTTTATTGCTCATCTGACCGGCCTGTTTGAATGGTTCGAAGATGTCATCCTGTTCTGATTTCCTTATTCCGATACCGGTATCAGCTACCATTACGGTAAGTATACCATCCGAGATCATCATTCCTATATCCACACGGCCGTTCTCAGGTGTGAACTTAATTGCATTGCTCGCTAGATTGAAAATGATTTGCTTTAGTTTCAGTTTATCTGCACTTATCTCAGTAGCTCCGTCATCAGAAGTGAATGTCAGCTTTATATTCTTCTTTGATGCAAGAGGGTATAGTACTGTCTTAACCTCTTCCAGTGTGTCTGCTACACGGAATGTTTCCCGGTTCAGTTTCATCTGGCCGGACTCGACCTTTGCAATATCAAGTATCTGGTTTATCAGCTCCAGCAGATGCTTTCCGCTTGAAGAGATATTCCTGACATGACGTGTCTGCTTTTCATTGAGACTCCCGAATATTTCCTCAAGAAGCAGATCGGAGAAACCTATTATGGAATTTAAAGGAGTGCGAATCTCATGGCTCATGTTGGCAAGAAACTCGCTCTTTGCCTGGTTGGCGTGTTCAGCCTCATGAACAGCGTGTATAAGCTGTTTTTCCAGTTCTATCCTTTTTACGATCTCGCTTTTTGCTTCCCTCCATCTCCTGAAAGAAAAAAAGGCCAGAGCTATTGAAAAATATAATGAAAGAATAAAGATCTCATCAAGTTCCCATGTCTCGTGAGTCTGCATAAAGGACAGGACAGTTTCAAATAGATCCAGATATGCTGTAAGAAGCAGAACACACAAACCTAGCAGTAGTATAACTACTACATCTGTATGCGCAGAACTTTTGGATATCTTCTGATTATCAATATCAAACATGAATTCTTCTTTTCTATGTGGACCTGTAAATCTGTACTACCTGTCTACAGTTTAATTAATTTATTGTGATAATTAGTATATTAAGTTACTTTATACCACTCATATAATAATATTTATATATGACATTCTGGGAGTTTTCGATTCCATCTTTCGACATTCAGATATGTTCACTGAATACGACAGGTATTTATTTCATAATCCCTGATTTTGGATGTGCAATCTCTTAAAATGAAATCAGTAAAAATCTAACAAGGGAGCGATACTCAAATGACAGCTATTGTTGATAAAGATCTATGTACAGGGTGCGGAGCATGTGTTGATTCATGTCCCGTTGAAGCGATTTCAATGAATGACCAGGATCTTGCCGAAGTCGATGCTGAAGCCTGCGTGGACTGCGGTGACTGTGTCGAAATCTGCCCGGTTGAAGCCATTTCACTGGAATAATCACCGGCATTTTCTTTTTTTTCTCTGACTAATTACATTTTCAGTTTATTTCGACCCATATATTTTACAAACCATTCTCCTGCCAGCCTTGCTGCCTCTTTCAGTGTGCCAGGCTCTTCGAAAAGGTGAGTGGCACCACTTACAAGTTTCATTTTCTTCTCCGATTTTAGCCTTTCCAGAGCCCATTTGTTCATATCTATAACCGCAGTGTCCATACTTCCAACTATCAGTAAGGTGGGTGCTTTTACATCTCCCAGTACCCTGTCTGCGAGATCGGGTCTTCCTCCCCTGGAAACTACGGCCTTTGTTCTTTCAGCTCGCTCACTGGCAGCATAAAGAGCAGCTGCAGCCCCGGTACTTGCACCAAAGTAACCTATATCCATTTCAGACGTGTCCGGGTTCATATTAACCCAGTCAGTGACTGCAACAAGGCGTTCGGCAAGTAATTCTATATTGAATCGAAGATGTGCCGTGAGACGGTCTATCTCATCCTCTTCATGGGTCAGCAGGTCGAACAGAAGTGTTGCAAGTCCCTGCTTCTGCAGATAATTGGCCACATACCTATTTCTGGGGCTAAACCTGCTGCTTCCGCTTCCATGCGCAAATATAACAATTCCTCTTGCACCATCCGGGATGTCCAGATTTCCTTCCAGTGTGACCTTTTCCAGACTGATAGTAACATGGTTCTCTTCATTGCCTTTCATGTTCCATCCCCGGTATTCTATCGGTTAATATCCTCTGCTTTTTTGAGCAGGTCACAGACCTCCTGGTCACTGGTCTGAGCAAAATCCTCATACCACGCGCCAACTCCGTAGAAGGGCTCTGGTGTTGTAAGGCAGACGGTTTTGTCAACATCTGCTGCAAATTCCTCGCAGGCTTCTTTTGAAGCGGTGGGGACTGCAACGACTATATTTTCAGGTTTCTGTGCTCTTAAGGCCTGAACTGCTGCCTTCATGGTAGCACCCGTGGCAAGTCCGTCATCTATGAGTATAGCTGTCCTGTTAGTGACATCCAGCTTCTCTTTGCCTTTTCGGTACAGTTCTTCCCTTCTATCCAGCTCATTTCTTTCGGCCTCCACAACCGAGTCGATATCTTCCCCGGTTATCTGCAGGGAATCTACTACACTCATGTTCATGACCTTAACACCGGCACTTGAAATCGCTCCCATTGCAAGCTCTTCATATCCGGGCACACCAAGTTTTCTCACAATAAAAACATCAAGTTCAAGGCTAAGTTTCTTTGCAACTTCAAAGGCTACGGGAACTCCTCCTCTTGGCAGTGCAAGTAAAATCACATCATCACGGCCGGAATATTCTTCAAGTTCCTCTGCAAGTCTTTTGCCGGCATCTGTTCGGTCCTTAAAAACTACCATTATCTTTCCACTCCATATTGTAGTTTCTGAGGCCTGCTATTTTACTGATTCGCTTATGAAAAGAAATACTGGCTATTGAATATATCATTCGTTGAGCAAAAACTGCGGCTCTTATCTTATCGCTTTTGATGAGCCCTTTTATATACAACTAAAGACCATTAAATGCCGATGGCTTCAAGATCCTTCATGAACGAGATACTGAGAAAAGGTATTCATTTCACATCTGTTCTCATAGTCCTTGTTTATTTCTTCCTGGGAAAACAGGCAACTATTACCCTACTGATTAGTTATCTTGTTATTATCCTGACCATCGAACATTTCAGACTGGATAGAGGTTTCAAGCTCCCGGTTGTCCATTTTCTCCTGCGTAAAAAGGAAATTTCATCTCTTGGATCACATGTTTACTTCACCCTTGGAGCTCTTGTTGCTGTATCCGTATTCAGTGAATATGTAGCCTACGCCGCGTTGCTGATGACCACATTCGGTGATGCAAGTGCAGCACTTGTGGGTAAAAGAATTGGCAGGATCAGGATATTCGGTAATGGTAAGTCACTTGAAGGTGTAATTGCTGAGTTTATAGTCGATCTTGCTATAGGTTTTTTCTTCCTTTCCAGCTGGCCTGTGGCCATACTTATGGCTGCGGTGGCGACACTTGTGGAAACCTACTTTGTGAAGATCGATGATAACCTAGTTATTCCTGTATTTTCAGGTTTTTTTGTGGAACTTTTCTTCTTTATTTCATCATATATTTGATCAGTATCGTCCCTGAATTTCATGGGATTTTTTCGGAGTATCTATTCCATAATTCAAATTCACTTGTTTTCAATGCAATTTCATTTTTTAAAAAAGTATTTATAGATCGCGAATATAGGCTATTATACACGAAAAATGTGGACCGGAATTATTGCGAGGTAAAAAATATGACATCATGGGAATACGAAATAAGATCAGTTAGATTTGGTGAATGGGATCTCACAAAGCAGGACCTGAACGAACTTGGTGTAGATGGCTGGGAACTGGTGAAATTCTCAGGCGACGTTGATGAGAATGGAATGATGAAAGCCTTTTTCAAGAGACCTCTCGACTGTCTTGAAACATAGGCCAGAATTTCCTTTTCTAAACCAGGTCACTTGATCCTTTTTTAGATTTTCTTTGAGTATTTTACTTTATTTGTTTTCCACACTTCTGTTCTGACACATATCCAGTATCAAATGGTTTATCTGGAAATTTGTTAATACTATGTATTTCATATATTTCTCCGGGTTAATGTCGAAATTCAATGGGGTGGGCTATTATGCAAAGAAAATTTCTGGTTTTATTACTTATTGTAAGTGCTTTTCTTGCGCTAGGCTGTACGACCAATAATTCCGGTGAGGAAGATACGCTACCAGAAACAGATTCTCAGGCGGATGCTGCTGAACTGTATGCACAGATAACTGAAGATGATGACTACAGGCAGTGGGAAATTATGCCGGGAACAGAAAAAATGGGTCCCGGACAGGGTATTCATGGTGAAATGATAACAGTGTATGTTTCCGATGATGCTTTCTCTGCTCTTGAGAACAATGAAAGCATAATGCCGGATGGAAGTATAGCTCTCAAAGAGGGGTACAATTCGGATGGTGAACTTCAGGAAATAGTTATTATGCAGAAGATCGACGGTTATGATCCGGAGAATAATGACTGGTTCTGGGCTGCCTATTCTGCAGACGGTGAAGTGGTCAGCGAAGGAAGGCTTTCAGTTTGTTATGACTGTCATTCCGGAGCAGAAGGTGGCGATTACATCTACACCAATGATCCGGGTTAAAATAATATCTTTTATATAAGCTAAAAATTGTTCCTTACTTCTTTTTAATGGCATTTTTCAATAAATCGTCTTTTTCCGCTAGTGATTTAAATCTTATTCACTTAGTCATTATGGGGAGTGATTTAATGAAAAGGTTGCTGAAATGGCTTCTGGTTATGATCCTTGTGGTTGTAGCAGTGCTTGCTGCAGGCTGTACTGATAATGGTTCAACAGATAGTGCTGAAACAGAGCAGGTTCAAACTACCGAAGTATCCATTGAAAGCCTTCAGTTCCAGCCTCAGAATATCAGGGTTTCGGCCGGCGACACAGTTACATGGACAAACAACGACTCGGTAGCGCACACAGCTACTGCCGATAACGGTGAGTTCGATTCAGCGAATATTGAGCCAGGCATGACATTTTCTCACACTTTTGAGGAAACGGGTACATATGATTACAGATGTACGATACATCCTGACATGGTAGGCACCATTACAGTGGAATAATCCGAACCATTCTGGGTGAAAATATCCACGGAAAAGATCTGACATGTTCGAGGATCGCAGGGATGCAGGGATAAAGCTTGCAAAGGAACTGGAAAGATACAGGGAAACTGATGTACTTGTGTTTGCCATCCCTCGGGGTGGGGTGGAGGTCGGCTGCCAGGTAGCAAAGCATCTTAATGCAGATCTATCCCTGCTGGTTACCAGGAAACTTCCTTTTCCCGACAACCCGGAGGCAGGATTTGGAGCAATAGCTGAGGATGGCAGTACTTTTATCTTCGAGGATGCTGCCATGTGGCTGTCGGAAAACCTGATAGATCGGATTGTAGAGGCCCAGTATGAGGAGATCAGAAGAAGAATAGATGTTCTGAGAAAGGGCAAACCTTTGCCTGAAATGACCGGAAGGACGGTCATACTGGTTGATGACGGGCTGGCAATGGGTTCTACAATGAGGGCATCAATCAAGCTCTGCAGGAACAAAGAAGCTTCAAAGTTAGTGGTTGCGGTACCTGTGGCCGGAAGGGAAGTTGCCGAGGATATCGGAAATCTGGTCGATGATATTGTTGTGCTTGAAATACCGGCCAACTTCATGGCAGTTGCCCAGGTCTATAGGAACTGGTATGATGTTTCTGATGAAGAAGTACTGGAAATACTGGAAAAGGGCTGTAAATGAAGTTCAATAAAAACCGGAAGAAATGGAAAATATTATCTAAAAAAAGTAAGGAGAAATCTGACCATCAGGCCAGAATTTCTTTTCCGATCTCTTTCTTGCGGGAATCCAAAACTTCATCTTCCTGAACTGCTGCTGGCTGCTCGCTCAAAGTGTATTTTGAGATCATCTGCTGCATGGATGCTGCCATGCTTGCAAGCTCATGTGCACTTTCCGCGAGTTCGTTCATGGAGGCGGTCTGCTGCTCAACTCCTGCTGAAGCTTCCTCTGTTCCTGCAGCGGCTTCTTCTGAGATTGCTGCCACCTCGTCCATGGATGATGTGATCTCTTCGATGGAAGCGGACTGCTCCTGTGCAGCTGCGGCAATGTTCTGAGCCATATCAGCTACCTTGCTGCTTTCAGCAACGATGTTCTGTACAGCCTGGACTGTGGAATTCAGTGCAATTACCCCTGAACTGACGGTCTCAGTACCGCTTTCCATGGATTCGACCGCATCTCTTGTTCCGTCCTGTATCTCATGGATCAACTGAGCGATCTCCTGAGCTGCATTGCCGGAGTCCTCGGCAAGCTTTCTGACCTCATCGGCCACCACAGCAAAACCTCTTCCGTGCTCTCCTGCCCTTGCGGCTTCAATGGCTGCATTGAGGGCAAGCAGGTTGGTCTGGTCTGCAATATTGGTAATGAGGTTGACGATCTCCCCGATCTGCCTTGATTTTGCTTCAAGTTCTGTTATAGCAGATGAGGAATGATCTGTTGCCGCTTTGATCTCATCCATTTGCTTCAGCATTTCCTCTGACTCGTTTCCTACATTGTCTATAAGTTCGCTGGTGGTGGTCGCAGTTTCAGCCGCCTGCTGTGCATTGGCCGCGATATCCTGTACATTTCCTGTCATATCGGTCATGGCATGTGCGACTTCCTCTGTCTTGGAAGACTGGTCCTGTGCACCTTGGGATATCTCTCCGACTGTGAGCGAAATCTGGTTTGATGCTGCAGTTGCCTCTTCTATGGAAGATGATATCTCCTGGGCTGTTGCTGCAACGTCATTCGCGTTCTTACTGACCATGCTGATTATATCGGTAAGTGTATCCAGGATACCGTTCAAACCTCTGGGTATTGCCGTGAAATCCACACCAACATCGGTACCAGCACGAGTATTGATTTTGCCTTCCAGGGCGTCGGAGGATATATTATCGAAATCATCCACGATCTTCTGAATACCTCCTGATATTGATCTGCTGATGAGCAGGGCAAAGGCGGCTCCAAGCACAATAAAGATGAGAACCGCTGTTATGATGCCGTTTCTGATAGCTACAGAAGCAGCTTCAAATTCATCAACAAAGGTTCCGGAAGCAATGATCCAGTCTTTGGGCTCGTAGTATGTGTAACTCATCATCTTGTCGCGCCCTTCCCACTCATAAATGATATCGCCTTCTTTATTGGCTGTCATCTCTTTTATGAAATCGTTCTCGTAGAGGTTATCTCCCTCTCTTGTGGGATGGATTATAAGGTCGCCTTCAGAATTTATTACATACATATATCCGGTTTCACCAAAGGTTATGGTTTCCATCTGCTCTTTTATCTGGGATTTGTATTTTTCTTCAGGTACTCCGATTCCCAGTATCCCTATTATCTTGCCATTGCTGTTTCTGATTGGCTCATAGGCAGTCATATACCAATCACCAAGGACATCTGCCCTGCCCGTATATGTCTGACCGTCTCTCACAACTTTATTATAAACTTCCCGGGACACTGCAGTTCCGATGGCTCGACTTCCGTCATCGTTTCTGGTTGTAGTGGATATTCGAACAGCAGAACTGTCCTTTACCTGAAATACACTGACACTTCCGTCAATTTTACTTTCTATCTGATCAACGATCTCGTTGTCATTATTAACACTAGTATCTCCTACTATCATTTCTCCATCAACTATCTCGGGATTTGCTGATGAATAGAATTCCGCTTTGGCTGTTTTCAGATACGTTTGTAAATTTTGCTGCGCTACCGAGAATACAGCATCAACATAGTCTTTTTCCATCCGAACCTGTTCATCTAGACGTTCATTGAGTTGAGTCTGGATTGCGTCAGAAGTTTGGTTATAAGCATAAAATCCTACAAGGGTAACGGGTACAATAACCAGTATCAATGCCAGAGCAATGATCTGACGGCTGATTGGTATATTTTTAAGATTCATCTTCCACCTTTTTGTGTAACTGTTTCACATATGTGATTTAAGTTACATTAAAGGTTGCTTAATATATAATATTATCAAATAAAAAAACTAAAATATAAAATTCAGATTATTATATTTTTAAATCAAAATAATAGACCTGTTATCTTTTTCTTTGGAGTCTAGAAATTATTTGTTTACTATTTTTGCTAGTTTTAATAGTTTAAAAGTTCTTCGCTCAAATTATCCTAACCTAGCTTTTGGATAGAAAAATAATGACGTTATGTGCAAAAGTGACAAAATGATTGATATATCCAGCATTTGCAGTTATATCCTATTCGGGACTCAGTTATTTCTGTCAAAAACTTTATTCTTCTTGTCATCCTGAATAACGATATGAATGATGAATACAGGAACAAAGGGAGTGACACTTCAGACAACTGCTTTATTCCGGGCTGGAACAATTCAATTGAATCTGCATTTTCAGCTTATAATGGACCGTACGTTCCCGGCAGGATTGCAGCCCAACATAAAACGGTCTTTAATATACTTACTGAAAAGGGTGAGATACAGGCTGCGATATCAGGAGCTATGCGTAAAGTAGGCAAGCAACCGGTAGTAGGAGATTTTGTTGTACTGCTCGATCAAAGTGACATTAATTCATATACCATAGTGGACATTCTTCCCCGAACTTCCTGTCTTTCCAGAGGTTCCGCAGGTGAGTCTGGTGAAGAACAGTTGATAGCCGCAAATATCGATACGATTTTCATTGTCACGGCAGTCGGGCATGATCTCAACCTGCGAAGACTTGAAAGATATCTTACCATTGTTTATTCCTCCGGTGCAAGGCCTGTTATTCTCGTAAACAAGATAGATCTTGCTGAGAACCTATCAGATGATCTATCACTAACGATACAGGAAATAAAGGATATGGCTGGCGATGTTCCGTTGATAACTCTCAGTGCCCTATCAAGTAAAAATCTGGAAAAACTGGACCCTTTTATGATTCCGGACGACACGATAGCACTTATCGGTTCCTCGGGAGTTGGCAAATCCACCCTCATCAACGCTCTTTTTGGCAATGATGTTCAGAAGACATCAGGTGTACGTGAAGATGACGATAAAGGAAAACACACTACCACTGTAAGACAGCTTTTCCTCCTCCCGAAAGGTACGGTATTCATAGATAACCCCGGCATCCGTGAGATACAACTTGGAGATTCATCCTATGGTATCGAAAGGACATTCTCTGATATTGCTGAACTCGCTCAAAATTGCCGTTTCAAGGATTGCACACATCGGACTGAGCCACACTGTGCCGTCACGAAGGCGTTAGATGAGGGAGTTATCACTCAAGAAAGGTTTGATAGCTATCATAAGCTGAATGATGAGCTGGATTTTCAGAAGGACAAGGCTGAGATTGGATTGAAAAGGCTGGAAAAGAAGAAATATAAGGGAATTGCACAGGCGGCAAAGAAGTATAGGAAGTCTGAGAGGGAATGACAGGAAAGCTGTCATGTCTCTTTTAGAATCAATAAAAACAATAGGACGATGAATATCTTTACTGATATCCATCCAAGTTAAAAGTTATTGTTTTCAGATATTAAGCTCTGACATCCTGTTGACAGCTTCAGATAACCTGTCCACGGACTGTGTCAGTGCAAAGCGTATGTAACCTTCACCGTGTTTTCCGAATCCGACACCGGGTGTTGCTACAATACCTGCGCTCTCAAGCAGAAGCTTGGAGAATCC
>DACO01000188.1 GCA_002508635.1 Methanolobus sp. UBA118
ACATCCCTGATCCTCGGATTATAGGGTCCGACCCTTGTAGTAGAAATTGAAACGATCTTTCCGAGAAGTCCCGAAGATATTATCTCTTTTAGTTTCAGGATGGCAGGATTGAACCGCTCGATATGTCCCACCATTACACAACGATTGACTTCCTTTGAGGTCTTGATTATGGCCTCCGCATTCTCTACACTGTCAGCAATGGGCTTTTCCACAAGCACATGACAACCTGCCTTCAGGGCATCTATTGCCACATCTCTGTGCATTCGTGTCGGGACAACTATGCTCACGGCATCAAGTCCCTGCTTAAGCAACTCTTTATAATCGGTAAAAGCTCTGGTATTGTATTGCTTTGCGAGATCTTCTACAAGATCGGCATCAATATCAGAAATCCCCACCAGTTCCACATCCGGCATCTCACTATAGATGCGTATGTGGTTCTTTCCCATTGATCCTGCACCGATTACTCCGGCTTTTATCATCTGGTACCACCCCACTCCTTAATTGAATCTATTATGAAATTGATATCTTCTCCTGTTACCTGCGGATGAACAGGAAGAGAAAGTACTTCGTCACTTAACTCCTCGGCAACCGGAAGATTGTCGCTGTAGCCCAGTTCCTTATAATACGGCTGCAGGTGTATGGGAATTGGATAATGGATTCCAGTACCTATGCCTTTCTCCCTGAGGAAGGCTGCAAGATCGTCCCTGTCCTGTGTACGTATCGTATACTGATGGAAAACATGACTGCATCCCTCTTGCACTGAAGGACAGGTCACACCTTCCACATCCCGGAGGCCTTCGTTAAGCTTTTTTGCATTCTGCTGTCTGGCTGAAGTATAATTATCAAGTTTTTTAAGCTGCTCAATGCCAATAGCCGCACATATGTCAGTCATTCGCAGGTTATATCCGAGCATTTCATGCAGGTACCTTTGTCTGGATCCATGCTCTCGGACCATGCGTGCCCTGCTTGCAACTTCTTTGTCGTTGGTTGTTATCATGCCGCCTTCACTGGTTGTCATGTTCTTGGTGGGATAGAAGCTGAATGCTCCTGTTCCGAAGGAGCCTGCCTTTTTACCGTTGAAAGTTGCCCCGTGGGCCTGGCAGGCATCCTCAATCAGTGCAAGATCATGGTCCTCTGCGATCTCCTCATAGGCTTTCATATCTGCAGGATGCCCGTAAAGATGCACCGGCATAATGGCCTTTGTTTTTTCTGTGATCTTTTCTGTTGCCTGTTCCGGGTCAAGGTTGAAGGTGTCCGAACTTATGTCGGAGAATACCGGTCTTGCACCTGTGTACATTATTGTATTTGCGGTTGCGATGAAACTGAAAGGACTGGTGATCACCTCATCCCCCGGTCCGATGCCGTGTGCAAGCAAGCCTGCATGCAGGGCTGCAGTTCCGGAATTAACAGCAATGGCATGGTCAACTCCGGTATATTCGGCAAAGGCTCGTTCAAAGTCGGCTACCCGCTGTCCCTGTGCTATCATTCCCGAACGCAGTACATCGCTCACTGCCTGGATCTCAGTTTCGTCTATCTGTGGCTTTGCGATTGGTATCATTATATCCCCTCACATCCTATTATAATTAAATTTTATTGATGGATTGCATTACATCCGGCAGATCCTTTACTTTTGCAGGACAGCCTATTGCAAGTTTCCAGGCGGGTACATCTTTTGTCACAAGTGCCCCGGCAGCCACAACGCTTCCTTCCCCAATCTCCACTCCGGGTACAAGGGTTGCATTGGCTCCGATGGATGCACCTTTTTTCAAAATGGGTCCTTCAGGTATATACTCTCCCCTTACTGGATACCTATCGTTTGACAGGACCGCGCAGGGACCGATAAAGACATTGTCCTCGATCGTCACATGTGTGGGTACGTAAGCGTTACCCTGGATGCTGACATTATTCCCGATATTGACATTGCCATCGATTATTACATTGGTACCGACCAGCACGTTGTCCCCCAGGATTGTTTTCTCTCTGATCATGGCATTGTGCCCGGTCTTGAACCGGTTTCCCGTCCTGACATCGCTGAATATGGTGGTACCGGCGCGGATGAACGAATCATCACCGATCCGGCAACCGGGAAAATCAGAATCTTCTATACCTTCTCCGGTGGCTGTGATATTCTGCAGAACCTCATGCTGCGGATATCCCAGGATCACATTCTCCATAATAGTGCAGTTCTTCCCGATTTTTGTCGAACCGTACACTCTTACAGATCTATGTATGTAGTTAGTACTCCTTTCCATCAACCCACTCTCTTTTGATATATAATGTGTTTAACATATAAGCATTTTTGATTCGCACATTTACTTAGTAATATACTTATACTACAATTGTTCGAAATACAGATATACTTTTGTCTGCAAGTTATTTATCTGAATTGCAACCCCCTAATGACCTATTAATAATATGAATTTCTTTAATAAATAAGTTGTTTATGTATGTCTGGATTAGCTTTGTATATGAATCCGGCTTCCTTATTCAGGGTCTTCATTTACTGATTATAATGCCAATAGGACATACTAGGCCAATGATCTCCGAAATGAATACATTACTGAAGTCTGGAGTGTAACTTGTAATAATTTTTTATCGTACATATTTCCGTTATGGAATAAGTTTATCTCACAGTATGACCTAACAAAAACCGGGGTACATGCGATAGCGTGTATAAAGGGGTTGTACGTGTCTATAATGAAATTCATGACTATACGTGTATCTATTTCATGTAGTCTGTCTTATTGAAAAGTAAATTTATTGGTAATTTCCATGCCATATCCTCCGACTCATCTATTGTTCTACGGTTTCATGGTTCTTGTTGCCGGGACCTTTTTGTTATCTGCTTATAGCTTTGAAGGAAAACCGCAGATAAGTAACAGAAACTTCATGATAGTGGTACTGATAGCCGGTGCTGTGGGGAGTCTTCTGCCGGATGTGCCTGCGGTATGGAACCTGTTATTGCATGGTAATCTAAGGCATAATATGGTCGGTCCGATGCCTTCCCATTCCATAATTTTCGGTGTGATCATTTCGGGTTTTGTGCTTGGATTAGGTTATCTTGTATACAGGAATTTCCTTAGGGCTTTCTCTTTGGCAATGATCATAGCGGTGACCTTTGTTTTTCATCTTGTTCTGGATGATCTTGAAGGTGGCAATATTGCCTATCTCTTTCCGTTCTATGAAGGTCCTGTGAGTATCTTCGGTGCCAAGGTGCTTGCTACGATCTTTGAGGTGCTTCGAAACGTATTTTGACTCTCACTTCAGCTTAGGAGTCTGCAACTTTTATGTTCCAAATTGAAAAATTGCTCATAGTATTGGAAGTAAAAATAGAAAGAAATAGTTTTTCTACAGAGTCAAAGTTTGTTGATACAGCGTTAACTGCATCAGGAAACTCACATTTGGAGATATACAGTTGTAAGTATTCC
>DACO01000150.1:0-227 GCA_002508635.1 Methanolobus sp. UBA118
CTTATGCTTGCATTACTGACACCACCGGAAGCTCCTCTGTGGCTGCCCGTGGTAGGTAGTTTCATTGCGATATCAATTGGAAAACATGCCTTCGGAGGAATAGGTTCCTATATATTCAACCCGGTGCTTGTTGCATGGGTCTTTATCAGGAGTGCCTGGTCAGATCCCATGACACCATTATCTATCCCGCACATAGGTCAGTTTTCTGATCTTCTGCTTGAACCCGG
>DACO01000150.1:557-5405 GCA_002508635.1 Methanolobus sp. UBA118
TGCTGTTCTTCCTGACAGTGTTCTTCTTCAATCAGATCATAGCTTTTGTAAGCGAGATTGTAACTCTTGTGCAGGAAGGTGTGTTGAACCCACTCCTGTATCTGGCTACGATGTTCATTTTCCTTGAATTGACAGAAGAGCTTTCATTTGCAATGGTCGGTGTGGTCATATTCGGTATAATCTTCCTTGCAACGGATTCACCGACAACCCCTGTCACAAAACAGGGACGCCTGATATATGGTGTTGTGTGCGGACTGCTTGTTTCCATATACGGACTGTTCGGAAATTATGTGGACGGTACCCTCTATGGTATTTTCCTTGCAAACGGTGTGGCATCATTTATTGAAGCAAGGACCATTCCGGCATCATTCAGTCAGGAATCGGTTATCGAGCGCAGCTATAACCGTGTGATGGAAAAGATTCCCTCTGCCCTGAAATTCGAGGTGATATCGGATGACTGATTCAAACAAACAAACTGTTGTGGTCATAGGAAAACTTGTGCTAATATCAGCGTTTGCTGCACTGTTACTCGGGCTTACCTATATCCCTACCAGTGCACAGCTCGAAGAGAATATAATAGCTGCTCAGAAAGAGATTCTGAGCGGACTGATGCCTAATGCCCAGAACTTTGAACCTGTCGAGGGAGCAGAGAATGCTGAAGGTGAGAGGGAGATTCTCTACTATCGTGCAGTGGATGATTCGGGTAATATAATGGGTTATGCATTCTTTCAGGAACAAAGAGGTTCTCAGGGTCAGATTATAGTTGCCGGTGCAGTCGATTCTTCATTCTCAAATGTACTTGGAATGGATGTCCTCAGCCATGAAGAAACTCCTGGTCTTGGAGCAAGGATAACCACCCAGGAGTTCCAGAGTCAGTTCCGGGATATTCCTGTATCCCAGCTTGCCCTTTCAAGTTCTGGCGGTTCGATAGATGCTCTTACAGGTGCAACAATCTCTTCAAGAGCAGTTGTTAATGCTCTCGATACGAAGATAGGGGAAATAGAGGAAGCAGAGGCTTAGGTGATATAAATGGATCCATTAAGTGAATATATTCGTGGAATTACTAGGGACAATCCGATCTTCGGACTGGTACTGGGTCTCTGCCCGACACTGGCTGTGACCACATCAGTTGAGAATGCGATTGGTATGTCCGCAGGTACGGCTTTCGTACTTGTTTTTGCAAACATTTTCGTTTCGGCACTCAGGAAACAGATTCCTTCTGCTGTAAGGCTTCCGATATTCATCATAATCATTGCTACATTCGTATCCATTGTGGATATGCTAATGGAAGCCTACTTCCCGCCAATGTATGCGGCGTTGGGTGTTTTCATCCCCCTGATCGTGGTAAACTGTGTGATCATAGGACGTGCTGAAGCATATGCCAACAAGAACAATGTCTTCTATTCGTTCATAGATGCACTTGGAATATCCACCGGTTTCCTGCTGGTATTGATGCTTATCGGTGGGATCAGGGAGATACTTGGAACAGGACAGATTGTGACTTTCGGTTACACATTGTTTTCCCTTCCTGCAAACCCTGATGTGACCACAATGATTCTGCCACCGGGCGCATTCCTTACAATTGGTGTTCTCATGGCTATCGTGAACTATCAGAGAGCAAAGAAGATGGCAAAAGGTGGTTAATATGGTAGAAAAAGCTTTATTTGCAATATTCATGGAAGGAGTTTTTATTAAGAACTTCCTTATTATCCAGTTCCTGGGACTCTGTTCTTTTGTTGGAGTCACCAAGGATTTCAAAAGTGCTGCAGGAATGTCCGGAGCGGTCATATTCGTAATGACAATGGCTGCCACAGTATCGTATTTGATATACACTTACGTATTGATACCAACGGGTATGGAGTTCCTTGACCTGATTAGTTTTATTGTGGTCATAGCTGCACTTGTACAGCTTGTAGAATTCGTTGTCAGAAAGAATATTCCTTCACTCTACCGTTCACTGGGTATCTATCTTCCGTTGATCACAACAAACTGTGCCGTGCTTGGTGTAGTGTTGCTGAATGTGCTTTCCGAATATAACCTGGTACAGAGTGTTGTGTTCGGTATTGCTGCAGGTGTTGGATATACCATTGTCATGATCATGATGGCATCTATAAGGGAACGTTCTACCTTCGTACATATCCCCTCATCGATAAGGGGTCTTCCACAGGCCTTCTTCATCGCAACCATGCTGTCACTGGCATTTGTTAATTACTTCTGGGTGATACCAATATGAATATTCCTAGCACTTTTCTGGTAGAGGCAATGGCAATCCTTGGGGGCCTTGGTCTTGCAGTGGGTATAATGCTCATTGTCGCTTCCAAGAAATTCAAGGTAGAGACCAATCCTCTTGTTGAAGAGATAATTGATGTACTTCCGGGTGCCAACTGTGGAGCATGTGGATTTGCAGGATGTGCCGACTTTGCAGAGCGTGTTGTTGACGAAGATGCCCCTATTAACGGGTGTCCCGTAGGTGGCTTTGACGTTGCAAAGGAGATTGGCGGAATTGTCGGACAGGAGGTTTCCGAGGGTGAGACCCAGTATCCGTTTGTCCGATGTAACGGAGGAGTTAACTGTATCGACAGATTCGATTATGTGGGCTTTGAGGACTGTAAGGCTGTCATGATGCTCTCAGATGGTGAGAAAGGCTGTAATTACGGCTGCATGGGTCGTGGAACCTGTGTCAGGGCATGTCCTTTCGATGCCATAACCATCGGAGAGGACCGCCTTCCGCATATAAATAAGAACCTGTGTACCAGTTGTGGACTCTGTATAGCCTCATGTCCGAACGATATCCTTGTATTTGCAAAGGAATCTGAGAAGGTACATGTACTCTGTATGTCCAGAGACAAAGGTAAAACTGTCAAGCAGGTTTGTAATGTGGGCTGTATAGGCTGTAAGATATGTGAGAAGAACTGTCCTGAAGATGCTGTAAAGGTCACGAACTTCATTGCGGTGATCGATCAGGATAAGTGTACGGCCTGTGGAATATGTGTAGAGAAATGTCCGCAGAATACTATAGAGGCGAGGTAAGATCATGACGTACGATACAAGAATAGGTCTGGATGAGAATATAGTCGCAGCTTTGAGCTATGTCGGTATCTGGATAGCAGGGATCATCCTCCTGCTAATCGAGCCGGATAACAAGTTCGTAAGGTTCCATGCAATGCAGTCGCTCATGGTATTCCTGCCATTGTCCCTGATAGTCTTCCTGGTTGCCTGGATTCCCTATGTGGGATGGGTACTGGCCGATTTCATGGGATTCCCGTCTATATTTCTGGTAATCCTGCTTGCTTTCCTTGCACTCAGGGGTATGAAGTTCAAGATACCCATAATAGGCGATTACGCCTACAGGATGGTATACGAATAAGGCTTCTTTGAGGTCGGTGTTGACACCTTCCTCAAAGCATATTATTTTTATTGTACGAAAGGTTAAAAAATAACGCCAGCTATTTATGCGACCAGATAATACTTTTTCCAGCCGGAGGGTTTAGAGATTAAAGAAGAGATATGGATTGAGAAATACAGGCCCTTTAAGCTTGATGATGTGGTCGGCCAGAGCGAAACCGTCGAAAGGTTAAGATCCTATATTCAGACAAGGAATCTTCCTCACCTTTTGTTCTCCGGTCCGCCCGGCGTGGGAAAGACAGCCACAGCCGTGTCCATTGCACGCGAGCTCTTTGCTGACTCGTGGCAGGAGAACTTCACGGAGCTCAATGCATCAGATGAACGTGGAATTGATATCGTAAGGACCAAGATAAAGAATTTCGCAAAAACATCACCTATCGGCGGAGCGGACTTTAAGATAATCTTTCTTGACGAAGCCGATGCGCTGACATCCGATGCCCAGTCAGCCCTCAGGCGTACAATGGAGCGTTATACGAATAACTGCCGTTTCATTCTTTCCTGTAACTATTCATCGAAGATCATAGAACCCATCCAGTCAAGGTGTGCCGTATACAGATTCCGGCCACTTTCCGACGAGGCGGTTGCCGAACGTGTGCGTCTGGTAGCCGAAAGTGAGGGTCTGGACATCGCCGACGATGGTGTTGATGCCATTAAATATGTGGCTCAGGGTGATATGAGAAAAGCTATCAACGGCCTTCAGGCTGCAGCATTGATCGCAGATACGATACACAAGGACGCAATCTATAAGATCACTGCCACGGCACGCCCTGAGCAGGTGCGTGAGCTCATCGAGACAGCTCTGTCAGGTAATTTCACCGCTGCGAGGGAGCATCTGGACAGCTTTTTACTGGAACAGGGACTCTCGGGCGAGGATGTTGTCGGCCAGATCTACAGGGCAATGTTCGAGCTGGATATTCCTGAAAGGAAAATGGTCGAACTTGTGGATGTTATAGCCGAGGTTGATTTCAGACTGACAGAAGGTGCAAACGAGCGCATCCAGCTAGAATCACTACTTGCTCATTTTGCATTATCGGGTACGGAGTGAGCCACAATGCCTCTGGAGGAGCAGCTCCTTGAGCTTTTCAGTTCTGTCCCCCACTGGCTGGCAACTATTTTCATAAGTGCTATCCCGATAGCTGAATTAAGAGGTGCCATACCCATTGCAATAGGTGTGTATGACATGGCTCCCGTGTCGGCATATTTCCTGGCCGTGATCGGGAATATGCTGCCTGTAATTCCCCTTCTCCTTTTCCTGGAGCCGGTATCAACATATCTGAGGCGTTTCAGGATATTCGATATTTTCTTTTCCTGGCTTTTTGACCGGACACGAAGAAATCACACTGAAAGGTTTGAAAAGTATGGAACCCTGGCCCTGACACTTTTTGTTGCTGTTCCCCTGCCTGTGACCGGTGCATGGACTGGCTGTGCTGCTGCCTTTGTGTT
>DACO01000145.1:0-38437 GCA_002508635.1 Methanolobus sp. UBA118
TTTCTACATGCCTTCCACAAACCCCTCAGAAAATAAGACACCTCACATGCCAGAGGATTATGATACAAAGATTTCCTCTGTCCTCCCATATTATTCATCTTTCCATCAGGAAACTATCAATCTTGTGAAATCCTTTCCATATGAACCGATGGTCTGGATGGATACGGGATGCGGTACAGGCTCACTTGTAAGCAAAGCTATCGGGCAATTCCCAGACACCAAATTCCTCATGCTCGATCCATCGGAAGGAATGCTGGAACAAGCAAGGGAAAAGTTGTCCTCATATCCCTGTGAGAGACTTGAATTCCTGAGAGCTTCACCAACACAGGAGTTCCCACAGGAGCTTGAGAAAAAACCCGATGTTATCACTGCCATCCAGTGCCACCACTATCTTGATCGTGAGACCAGGGCTAAAGCCGTAAAAAAGTGCTATGAACTGCTAAAAGACGGTGGCATTTTCATCACCTTCGAGAATATCAGCCCTCTTACAGAGGAAGGAATCTCTGTAGGGAAAAGATACTGGGGCAGGTTCCAGTCGGAACAGGGCAGGACTGATGATGAAATTGAACAGCACCTTAAGCGCTTTGGAACTGAATATTTCCCCATAAACATCGAAGAACATCTGAAACTACTACGTAAAACAGGATTCAGGACAGTTGAAATGTTCTGGTATTCCTATATGCAGGCTGGTTTTTACTGTATCAAGTAGTTACTTTCCGAAATCTTAAATCCCATGCCTCACAAGTTCTCAATGGGAGCAGGGAAAGTTATCGGTCATCAGGCCCATAAGATATCTTAGTTAAACTGCTATACAGAGGCCCTCCCATCAGATTCATATGGTAATTGAGGAGGAATAATTGTGGGGGAAGCAGGGGAATTTCCACCGGGATTTGAGGACGTACTGAATTTCAGACTTTCAGATGCGCTTTTTGGAAGAAGAGCACGTCGTTTTTTCATGGGAGCATCAATCCCGGACGGCTACTTCAAATATACGTCAGAACATGAAGCCATGCCACTCTCAGAACTTGAGCAGATGACGGTGCTGACCGCGATGGGAGCAAACACTGGCTGGCACAATCTGATCATGCGGGGAGAAAACTATGCTCCGTACCTGTCAAACTATGCCTGCACCGCAGGAGGCAGAACCTTTCCGTCAGCAGCCGGATTCCATACCAGTGAAATCTTCTTTACGGATGACCATGGCACCTATATGCTTAATACACGGGATGCACCTGCTCTCGCCAGACGAAAGGACGACGGCACCTTCTATCCTGAGGAACTGCTGGAAGCGCACCGCAGCCACATACACAAATTATACGACGGCAGACTGATATTGCCATCAGAGACGCCTCATGTGGAAGCGCACAACACCTGGGTGGTCAATCATCCCGGCACCACATTGATCATACCCGTGGGCGACCTTGCACAGCATGTACTGGCAGGCCTGTTTTATTATACACAGAACGGTGTCTGTTTTTATGATGACGTGAACGGAAATCAGATAGAAGGGATCGAGCAGTTCTCGGATATAGTGAATACAGAAGAGCCATTCCCGATAACCTTCCTGGAGATGTGGTCCCTTGCCGAGCTGAGTGCGGAACTCTCGACTGCCTGTTATGCAGGTATGATGATGCTGCAGGCCATGGGACTTGGGGGATGGATGTTCGATGGCATAGATCCCTATTCCGTTCTCGGGGCAAGCGGCGACCCTAAGGTAAAGGGTTTGGGTTTCAGATACGATACAGATAAGCGCTGGCCGCTTCCCAATCCAACAGGAATTGAAGGTATCTTTGAAGGATTTACACCGCCACATTACCCTGATATGCGTCATGCCGTTGATGCTCTCATGGACAGGAAATTCGGCCGTGGGGGACCATTCAACCCCGAAACACCGGGTTACTACGAGGACACGCCCGGAGTGCGTGCAAGTGCAAAGGTACCTGATGAGCATTTCAGGGAATGCGTAGCTCTCCAGGCCCAGTATATCTATGATACTTTCGGCAAGTTCCCGGGAACCGTACCCAGCATCTTTGTCCTGACCTATCTACAGGCACAGCACATAGACCTTGATTTCTATGATCATTTCTACAAAAAAGGAGCATATCTTAAAACACATGCAGAACATATGAAGAAATGGCATCCGGACAGATAATCAGGGTGATAGGGTGGAAAATAAGCTAAACGAAGAAAACAAAGTTGATAGCAGTAGTGTTAATGTTGATGTTACTGTGGTTATAGCCGATAACCCCGGGGAACTGGAGTTGGATGAAGCCGGATACTTCAGGATCGTGCCGGACCAGGAAAGAATGCTGATCCTGGCAAAACACTATTCCTATGATAAAGAACTACTGACGGTAATTGAAGGTCCGGATGCAAGGTCGATCTACCGGATAATCATCAAATACGGTTGGGCAAGTACACTCAACCATGCAGCCTATCTGGGTCAGGAACTGGCACGTGCCGAGATCGCAATGAAGATAGGATTTGATTATGTTCAGGGCTAAAAAATGAGGCCAGCTTCAGTACCTGAGCAATGCACCTACAACATAATCCTGATCAGGAAAGTCCTCTTCTTTCACAAACTCCACATCCGCACCTGTGCGCTGCGCAAGTTCGTAGAATTCCTCCAGTATATTCACCTTTGATGTCGGTCCCCCGCATCTTTCACACTCTTCAGGCGGCCTGGCATTTGGCTGCAGGTTCTGGTATCTTTCACAGATCCAGCCGGGAACCGACGAAGCTCTCCGCATCAAAAGGACATTTACCCGTGCCTGTTCAAGAGCTTGCCCGACATCTTTCACACCTGCAACTGCAAGACCACCCTTTAGTATCTCGCTCTTGAACTTTTTTGCCCATCTGTTTGATTCCGCAAGTTCTTCTTCCTGTAATACGGAGTTCCCTGACTCAATTAACTCATCTTTTGGAATATCCATAGGTAAGTCAATTACGTCAAGTATGCTATTGCGAACCTCTTCCGGAAGCATTTCCTGAAGCTGCTGCTTGGCATTTCCAGGTCCTGCAAGAACCAGACCCTTTGTTTTCAGTTGTCCGCAGGTATCCTGAACGTTTCCGGCAACTTCCGTAAAGAAGGATTTCATCGCTTCCTTTCTCTGGCGGTTGAAACGCATCTGGCTCCAACCTCCCTTTTTGTGTTTGTTCATCAGGTCGGTGGACAGGTGTTCCCTCTCCTCCGCAAGGTCCGAACGTATACAAACGAATCTGGCCTCCTGTGAATCAACAAGAAGCATCCCGTAATCCTCATAGTCTGCACGCAGTCTTGCCAGGGGTAGCAGATAAGGAGAGGTGTCAAGTACAAGGGACCTTTCCGGCTCCACTGCAAGCCTGTAGACCTGCAGGAAAGATTCCGGTGAAGATACAAATATTATCCTGCCCTTCTCGCCTGAGACCGCTGGTTCGAAAATATATTCCTCCGCCATTTCCAGAGTTTTTTCAAAATCCGATAGCAACTCTCCTGTCATAACTTCCTTTATTGCCTTTATCCTGGAATCCAGGAAAATTTTATTCGGATGCTCGTTTTCCCTGCCTCCCACCGGCAGATAGACTGAAAGATAGACATCCTCTTCAGTATATATCTCAGCCAGTGTCCTGATATCTATATCAGTAACAGGTACAGGAACTTCAGTAACCAGGTTTCTAAACGTTTCTTCAGGATTCATATAAAAAAATGAGATTCACCTGTACTTAAATCTAAGGATTATCAAAGTTCTTAAATGTCATCGCAAATATAGCCTGTATGGGAGCATTGACAATTTCCACTTCAAAAGATCAGGAACTTCCGGTCTTCTTCCAGTGGAACTGACACAGTAATGAGAAACATAGTAAATAGGCATTAAATGTTAACATCGTTAACATTTAATAATGTCTGAATCAATCTATTAAATAAAAATCGGCCTGAACACGGGTCTGAAAATAAAGCTGGGCAATAATATGGGTAGTGAAACAGAAACTGAAATGAGAAAATGCACAATCCTCAGTTCCATGATCGATAACAGGTACCGTGCAGAGATTCCAGAGATCGTAGATATGGTAGCTTCGAGTTGCTCTGACAAAAACTGTTTTGATCACCTGGATGCTGCAGTGATACCTTCAAGGGAGGCTATGATCGAGATCATAGAACTGCTCAGGGATGTGCTGTTTCCCGGTTATTTCGGTGACCAGACAGTTGACAGGAGTGTTCTGCCATACCATATCGGTAATGAGATAACAACACTCTTCGAAAAGCTGTCAAAACAGATCTCTAACAGCATCATCCATGATTGCGACAGATATGAGGAGAATTGCACCGAATGTCTCGAACAGGGTCAGGAGGAGACCATCAGATTCCTGAAAAAGATCCCTGAAATCCGTTCCCTGCTTGCATCGGACATTATAGCCGCATACGAAGGAGACCCCGCAGCTAAAAGTCATGATGAGATCATCTTCAGCTATCCCGGCATTTTTGCCATGACGGTCTACAGGTCAGCCCACGAGCTGCACAAACAGGGAATCTCCATAATCCCGCGGATAATGACAGAACATGCCCACAGTGTCGTAGGAATCGATATCCATCCCGGAGCTCGGATCGGGAAAGGATTCTTTATCGACCACGGCACAGGTGTGGTTATCGGGGAAACCTGCGAGATCGGTGATAACGTGCGAGTCTATCAGGGAGTTACTCTTGGATCACTGAGCTTCCCAAAGGATGAGACAGGACAGATCATCCGTGGTCAAAAGAGACATCCTACCATAGAGGATGACGTTATCATCTATTCCAATGCCACCATCCTTGGCGGGGATACCACCATCGGGGCACGCTCGGTTATCGGTGGTAACGTATGGCTTACAAAATCGGTTCCACCTGACACCAAGGTCATCATAGCGGAACCGGATCTGATATTCAAAGAAAAGAACCAGAAGGGGAGTTTAAGCAAATGAGCAAGATCTACGAAGACATAACAAAAACAGTTGGTAACACACCTTTAGTCAAGTTGAACAGGATCACCGAAGGATGCCATGCAACCGTACTTGCAAAGGTCGAATCCTTCAATCCGTTAAGCTCGGTAAAGGACCGTATTGCTCTGAGTATGATAGAAACGGCCGAAAAAGAAGGATACATAAAGACAGATACCGTTGTCATCGAGCCCACGTCCGGAAACACGGGTATCGGCCTGGCATTCGTCTGTGCCGCAAAGGGCTACCGCCTGATACTTACCATGCCTGAGACAATGAGTGTGGAGAGAAGGAAGATAATGAAAATGCTGGGTGCGGAGATCGTTCTCACACCCGGTCCGGGAGGAATGCCCGGAGCCATCGAAGAGGCTGAGAAGATGGGAAAGGAGATGCAAAATGCCTTTGTACCGCACCAGTTCCTCAATCCCGCGAATCCTGAGATACACCGAAAGACAACAGCCGAGGAAATATGGAACGATACTGATGGTGCCGTGGATATACTCGTGGCCGGGGTTGGTACCGGAGGAACCATTACCGGAGTATCTGAGGTTATAAAATCACGCAAGCCGGAGTTCAGGGCAGTTGCAGTGGAACCGGAGGAGTCACCGGTACTTTCAGGAGGAAAACCCGGACCACATAAGATACAGGGAATCGGTGCCGGCTTCGTTCCTGATATCCTGAATACTGACATCATCGATGAAGTTATTAAGGTAAACAGCGACGATGCTTTCAAGACCGGGCAGGAGCTCGCCAGAAAGGAAGGTATCCTTGCGGGCATCTCATGTGGTGCAGCCCTTCATGCTGCACTGGAACTTGCGAGAAGGAAAGAAAATGAAGGCAAGGTCATTGTGGTTGTCCTGCCTGACACTGGTGAGAGATATCTGAGTACTCCACTTGCAGATACCGGGACAGAGAAAAAGGCCTGAAAAATCTACATAGCAGAAAATAAAAAGAGTTAATCATAAAAACCCTCCGCCCTAAATAGAAGCAATGGAACGCGTGATCATCCATGTTGACATGGACTACTTTTATGCAGCCATAGAGGAAAGGGAGGACCCCTCCCTTAAGGGCAAGGCGGTGGTCGTATGCATGTATTCCAACCGCGGTGAGGAGGGCGGAGCTGTAAGTACATGCAATTACGTGGCAAGGGATGCGGGTATCCGTTCTGCCATGCCATGCAGGCAGGCAAAGTCCCTGGATCCTGATGCCGTATTTCTTCCGGTACGCAAACCTTTCTATGAAAAAGTATCAGCCAGCGTGATGGAGATCCTGCGTTCAAATGCCGATAACGAGGAAAGCTTTGAGAAGATAAGTATAGACGAAGCCTTTCTGGAAATTACCAATTCCTCAGATTCCGATTTTGATAAGGCCAGAGAGATCGGGATTAGAATCAAGGAAGAGGTCAGGGAAAGGGAAAGGATTACCTGCTCGGTGGGAATCGGTCCCAATAAACTCATAGCCAAGATGGCATCCTCTTTTAAGAAACCAGACGGTATAACCATTGTAAGACCAGAAGAAGTGAAGGATTTCCTGAGACCCATGCCTGTGAAAAAGCTCTGGGGTATCGGCGGTGTCACCGAAGAGAAGCTTGCTGAAATGGGTGTTGAAACCATTGCTGAACTTGAAGAACATGACATACTGGAACTCATCTCTGTTTTCGGGAAGAATAAGGGAACATGGCTCAAGCAGGCAGCATCGGGTGTGGATGAAAACCCCGTAAAAGAGAGAACGGCAAGTGACCAGATAGGAAGGATGGCTTCACTAAAACATGATACCAGGGATAAGAAGATGATCTTCTCTTTGCTGGATGAACTTGCAGATGATGTCATGTCCAGGGTCAGGTCACGGAAAGTCGGTTTTAGGTCAGTGACCGTAACTGTTATTTTATCAAATTTCAAAACATCTACCAAAAGCCGGACTTTCAACCACCCGGTCTCCGATGTGGAATCCCTTAAGGAGAATGCAAAGCAGATGATGCAGCAGTTTCTTGAGGAAAGCACTTTGAACTTCAGGCGTATCGGAGTAAGGGTTGGAAGCCTTCATGAGACAGCAGGACAGAAAAGTCTGTTCGATTTCTGAGGATATTAAGATGCCTGAAACAAATAACGCTTACAGGGGTAACAGACCAGGTGAAAGTAAGTGGAGAGGCGAGCTATATGATATTATCTTTGAGGCCGAAACCCCTGCCGGTAAATATTTTGATCTCCTGCTGATCGTAAGTATTATCCTGAGTGTTATTGTGGTAATGCTGGACAGTATCAGTTCAGTAAGAAACAGTCATGGACAGGTGCTTCACGATCTTGAGTGGTTCTTTACTATCATTTTTACAATAGAGTACTTTCTCCGCCTTTTATGTGTCCGGGACAGGATAAAATATGCTGCCAGTCCGCTTGGTATTGTCGATCTAATAGCGATAATACCCACATATATGAGCCTCTTCCTCCCCGGAAGCCAGTTCCTGCTTGTGATAAGGGTACTGAGGGTATTGAGGATATTCCGTGTCCTCAAACTGGTACACTATGTCAGTGAAGCTGAGATGCTTGCAAGAGCCCTGCGTGCAAGCAGACAAAAGATTACCGTCTTCCTGTTCACGGTACTGACCCTTGTGGTAATACTCGGCTCCCTGATGTACCTGATAGAGGGTGAAGAGAACGGTTTTACCAGCATACCCACAAGCATATTCTGGGCAATCGTAACTCTCACGACCGTGGGTTTTGGTGACATTGTGCCCCAGACACCCCTTGGCAGGACACTGGCATCTGTAATAATGATACTTGGTTACAGCATAATAGCTGTCCCAACGGGTATTGTCACATCAGAGATCAGCTTTGCTTCCATGGAAGAGAGGAGAAGAACAGAACCTCAAAGAATATGCCCGGAGTGTGGGAACCCTGAGCATGACAATGATGCTCTCTTCTGCAAACATTGCGGAACAGGGATTCTGTAGATATTCCGGACCCTGCTATATCTGAATCATCATTATCATCATTCCTTTTTATACGGATATATATAAATAAGAGAACAGGACAACTTTTTTCCATCAAGAACTGACTCTATAAATATAGAGTGTCATTTATAAATTAACTGAAAACACGTTGTCAAAAAGAGGGATTCATATATCAAGCTATGAAATGAAAAACGAAGATGAAAAGAATTTTCAGCTTGATCTACTCAGAAAAACACTCGGATCCATACAGGATCTTGTTGTGGTTATAGACAGGGATCTCAGAATAGTTACAAGCAACTGGAAAAACTGCGATTCAATACCCTCAAGGGAAAAGCA
The DNA here is from genome assembly GCA_002508635.1 of Methanolobus sp. UBA118. Classification (GTDB taxonomy): domain Archaea; phylum Halobacteriota; class Methanosarcinia; order Methanosarcinales; family Methanosarcinaceae; genus Methanolobus. Next base: position 8,234 of record DACO01000145.1, read on the forward strand.
GGGTCATCCTTACTGTTATAGCTGCCTCATGAAACGCAGCACCCCCTGTGAACCATGTCACCTGCTCGAGGTATTTACCACAGGAAGATGTAAGAAGTTCGAGATAGAGGATCCTCTTGACGGAAAGACTAAGGCCATTGAACTATCTCCCATCTTTGACGGGAATAACCGTGTCACCATGGTCGTGCGACATTCAAAGGACATCACCGAACGCAAGAATGTGGAAAAGATCCTGAAGATGAGAGAGCGCCAGCATGCAGCAGTGGCAAGATTGGGACAGCAGGGACTGTCCGGAACGGATCTTGACCTGCTCATGAAGGAAGCCGTAAAACTTGTTTCCCGGACACTGGATGTTGAGTACTGCAGGATAATGAAGCAGGAGAAGGAGGGTGACTTTGTGATGCTGGCCGGTGTCGGCTGGGAAGAAGACCGGGATGAAGACATCTCTCCGGAAGAAAGTGACAACGGACAGAACATACTCTGCTACACACTCTACAACGGAGAAACATCCATCGTGGACCACAGCGAAACAAAGGACAAGTTCAGTGGTTATTCATTGCTCAGGGATCATGATCAAGTCAGCGGTATGGATGTGCTCATCGGCAGCAGGGACAGGCCATTTGGAACCATGAACGTCCATACAGCCCAGAAAAGGATGTTCACAGAGGACGATATACATTTTGTACAGTCCGTAGCAAACGTACTTGCGGAATCCATCAACCGCAGGGAAAACGAACAGAGACTGGAAAAATACACAAAAGAGCTCGAGGACACCACCGAGCTTAAGGTACTATTTGCAGATATTCTCACCCACGACCTTCTCAACCCGGCAAATGTTATCCGCGGATTCACAGAGGAACTCATCATCCTCGAGCACGATGAGAGTAAACAAAAGCTGCTCGACAAGGTCCACACGAACAATGAGAAACTCATCGAGATGATGGAATCCGCTGCAAAGTTCATCAAACTCGAATCTGTCAACGATATCAGTTTCGAGGAGCAGGACGTTGTACCCCTGCTTGAAAAAAGTATCAGGAATTTCAGGGATAATATCGATAAAAAGAATATCGATCTCGTGTTTAATCCGGCATGCAAGTGCAAAGTTATGGCAAGTCCTCTTATCGAAGAGGTCTTTATCAATCTGCTCAGCAATGCTATAAAATACAGTCCTTATGAAGGGAAAATCGTTGTCAGCTCCACTGACCTTGGTGACAGATGCAGGATACAGGTTACGGATTTTGGTCCCGGTATCAGTAATGAAGACAAACCAAGGATATTTGATAGATTCAGACAGGCTGACAAAGGCAGTGTCAAGGGCAGCGGACTTGGTCTTGCAATCGTGAAAAGAGTCGTTGACCTGCACAGAGGAGAGGTAGGGGTCGATGATAATCCTCTTGGAAACGGCAGTATCTTCTGGGTAAACCTGAAAAAAGCTTAGATGCCTTTTTATTCGGAAACTGTTCCCAAAGGCTTTTTATTCCACGCTATCCCACCTATATATGAGTTTATCAGATAGTAACTTAAGATCTATTTTAAGATCGGGGGCTTTGAAGTGGAAGATGAAAGGATATCATATCACGATTCAGTTCGTACAGTATATAAACGCATAAAAGAAGACGGCATGACAAATGTCTGGGACCGCTACGTAGCACAGGGAATGGGAGGCGATCCCGACAGAAGATGCGCCTTCTGCCAGGCCGGCGTGCGTTGTGACCTGTGCTCCAACGGACCATGCCGTGGCAGCGCTGCAAAGGACAAGCGCGGAGTCTGCGGTATCACGGCAGACGGAATGGCAATGCGTATGATGCTTCTGCGTAATGTGATGGGAGCATCCACTTACCACTACCATACAACACAGACCATAAAGACACTCAGGGCTACCGCAAGAGGTGAAACCCCATTTGAGATCCGTGAAGAAGGAAAACTTCGCAGCTTTGCGGACAGACTGGGTGTTGACAGCAGCGGTGAAGTGAAAGATGTGGCCCTGCGACTCTGTGATTTTGTTGACGGGGATTTTGACAGGGAATATGGTAAGCCAAGCAGGATAGTCGAGCTTCTTGCACCGGATGAACGTCAGAAGCTCTGGAAGGAAATTGGCATCTTCCCCGGCGGGATCAATTCCGAGATGATGCGGGCCACAAGCTCCTCCCTGACAAACGTTGACGGGGATTATGTGAGTCTGGCTCTCAAAGCAATGAAACTGGGAATAGCCATGGCCTATCAGAGCCAGATAGTTAATGAATACTGCCAGGACATGATGTACGGCATACCAAGACCCCATAATATGCGTGTAGATCTTGGTGTGCTGGATCCTGATTATGTGAATATTTTACCCAACGGGCATGAACCGTTCCTGGGATTTGCCATGGTACAGCTTGCCAGAGAGCAGAAGTGGCAGGACAAAGCAAAGGAAATCGGAGCAAAGGGACTCAGAATTATCGCCAACATCGAGACGGGACAGGAAATGATCCAGAGATGGGAGATGGATGATGTTTTCTATGGTTTTACAGGAAACTGGATCATGCAGGAAGCGGTGCTTGCAAGCGGTTCCGTGGACGTGTTCGTATCAGATATGAACTGTTCCATGCCCATTGATCCCCTGTATGCCGAGAAATACAGGTTCAGACTTATACCTGTGAGTGATTTGATTTCCTTTGAAGGAGTAACTGAAAGGATGAACTATGTTCCTGAAAAGGCTCGTGAGCAGGCTGCGCAGCTTCTTCAGATGGGAATCGATAATTTCAAAGAGCGCAGGGAATCCGTTAAACCTGTTACCGGACTGCCAATGAGGGAAGCTGTAGTAGGTTTTTCCACCGAGAGTATACTTGATGCGCTGGGAGGAAACCTTGATCCTCTACTGGATGCTGTCAAGGATGGAACACTGAGGGGAATAGCAGGTATGGTCTCCTGTACAACCCTGAGGGACTTCGGGCACGATAACCATACAGTCGATGTGGTGAAAGAACTCATAAAGCGTGACGTACTCGTGCTTTCCATGGGATGCGGTAACGGTGCCGTACAGGTTGCAGGCCTGTGTAGCCCCGAAGCAAAGGACCAGGCCGGGCCGGGTCTGAAAAGCATCTGTGAGGCTCTGGGAATCCCGCCCGTACTGAGCTATGGTACATGTACCGATACCGGCCGGCTTGGAGATCTGCTTGGTGCCGTATCCGGGGCACTTGGAGATGTGCCGTTACCTGATCTTCCGGTCGTGGCAACGGCCCCGGAGTATATGGAACAGAAAGCAACTATTGATGCGGTATTCGCACTTGCACTCGGGCTTTATACACATGTGAATCCCGTACCCACGGTCACAGGTGCTCCTGACCTTGTGAAACTGCTAACAGAAGACTGCAAGGACGTTACAGGTGGATTGCTTAACGTGGAGACCGATACCATAAAAGCAGTGGACTCCATGATGGAGCACATTGAGGGTAACCGTAAGAAGCTGGGAATCTGATGCTTCCCTATTTTATCTTTTTAGAATATCCAGATCAATGAGTTCAGGAAAACAAATTTCAATATTTATATAAATAACGATGACAATTATATCTTCATGGAGATCCTCATAACCGATATCGTTGATGCTGCCCTGATAAGCGGCGTTACTGCAGTTTTTCTTTTTGCTGACATCATTGCAAAGAACCATCTGAAAATCGGTCTCAGGGATATCGGTGCGGATCTGGCCCTGGGTGCGTTCGTGGTCCAGTTTGCTTTTCTTACAAATTTGCTGACGAACCAGCAGATGAGCTCTTTTAATGAGAACGTTCTGTTTGCGATTGGTTTTGCCATTATCTGGATACTATGCCTCTGGCTGCCAAGCAAAAGGGACATACTGGCCGACATGTTCTCATACACTCTTGGAATATTCGCGCTTGCCGGAGCTATCATGCATTCCCTCGGAGCTCCAAATCCCACCGGAATCCTGATAGTGACGGTTGCCTCATTCATCCTTTCGGTTATAGGTTTCCTTTTCGCAGATCATCTTAAAAGTGAATCAACTACCCAGAGATTCCGCAGCATTACTAAAAAGATGAATGTCTATGAGATGAACGAGAACTACAGAAAGATAGATGCAGGAAAATCTGGTACCGACCCCCTTCAGCCTGTTATAGACATTATCAGGGGTGCCATCAGGGATGATGATACCCTGACAGCCACACGCGGAATACGCGAACTTGCGGATTTTGGTTCGGAACTTGTGCAATCCCACGATAATACTTCCCTGGTTATCAGGCATCTGAACTCACAACTTTACGGTCTCGGAATGCTGGCAGAAGAAGAGCGAAACAGAGATTTGATTGTCGAGGTCATTGATGCCTTCAAAACAATAGCATGTAGCTGTATTCAAAAAGGTATGGAAAAGAGCACATTGCAGGCAATCGAACATCTTCACAATTTCTTCAGATGGCATATGGACAAAAGTTTCTTCCCGACCCTTGGCCGGATAGAGCTGATCAAAAGAGCTGAGACCACCACCGATCTCTATAATGTGCTCAAGAAGAATACCATCACCTCACCAAGGCATAAATTTGCCACTGCCAGTGGAAATATAGGTGAGAACGCTGCCAGGTTCAGGATGATAGAAGCAGCAGAGAGGTCTGTTGAACTGCTCAAGATCATTGCCCTGGATGCAGCATCCAAAAAAGACATCGATACGCTTGAATATGTGCGAAGCGCACTTGTTGAAGTCGCAGCTACGGTCAAGGAAAACAAGATCGAGCATCTTGAAAAGCAGATAATTACAACCCTCAGGGATATCTGTATCAAAGCCGTGCAGGAATCATCCGACAGGAAAAAGAACGATTCGCTTCCAAAGGCTGTTGCAGCATTAAGAGATGTGGGAGAGATATTCGGGGAGAGGTCCTATCCTGATGTGACAGGTTCCCTGAAGGATATAGGTATCGTGGCCGCCAGAAGGCATTCCGATTCCAAGGTCTCCCATGTGATACCTCATATAGAGCACTTCTGTCTGCTTGCTTCGGAAAAACAAATGGATGACCATGCATCAAGTTCGGTGGTCGCTATCATGGAGGTATGCAGAGCTTCCATAAGGGAGCAGATGGTTGAATCCACAGCCAGATCATCAAAGACACTTGCCAGCCTCTCAAACAGGGAAGACCTTACGATCTTTGTTAATGAGGCCGTTTTCGAGCTTGGGAAATACAGGGAAATGGACAGAGAGATGTTCGCCCTGTTCGAGAAAACCTATAACAACTCTGGTGGGAAGTAAAACCAGCTTTTCGAAGATTATATGTACTGTCATTGTATTCTAATATTGCTGAGTGGTCACGTTAGAGTTTAGCGGACCTCAAATTTGAATTTACTTAAATTTAAAAACAAAAGGCTAAGGCAGGTCCAGACCTGGAACTTAAAGCCTGTAAGAAGGGATTATTATGGAAATCAACGGAGTAGAAATTGAAGATACTTTCGCAGAAGCGTTTCCGATCAAGATTGCAAGGGTTCTCATCACCGCAGCTACAAAACGCTGGGCAGAGATAGCCGCCCTGGAAGCAACAGGATTTGGTACATCAGTTATCATGTGCCCTGCAGAGGCAGGGATCGAGAAGTTCGTAGGCCCTGATGAGACACCTGACGGAAGACCTGGTGTTTACGTCCAGTTCTGCACCTTCGGATACGAATCACTCGAGCACCAGTTACTCGAGCGCCTCGGCCAGTGTGTGCTTACAGCACCAACAACAGCAGTCTTTAACGGCCTTCCGGATGCTGAGAAGCAGTTCAACGTAGGTTTCAAACTCAAATTCTTCGGTGACGGAATGGAATCCGAGACTGAGATTGACGGTCGCAAAATGTTCAGCATCCCGATCATGGAAGGAGACTTCCTCGTGGAAGAGAACATCGGCGCTGTTGCAGGTATCGCAGGCGGTAACTTCTTTATCTTCGGTGACAGCCAGATGACCGCACTCACAGCAGCAGAAGTTGCTGTAGATGCTATCAAGGATCTTGAGGGTACAATCACCCCGTTCCCAGGCGGAATCGTTGCCAGTGGTTCCAAGGCAGGTTTTAACAACTACAAGTTCATGAAGGCAACCGCAAACGAGAAGTTCTGCCCATCAATCAGGGACAAGGTCGAAGGCACTGAGATCCCGGAAGGTGTAAAGGCAGTTTACGAGCTTGTCATCAACGGTCTTGACGAGGATGCAATCCAGAAGGCAATGAAGGCAGGAATTGAGGCAGCCATTGCAGTTCCTGGTGTATCGAAGATCACCGCAGGAAACTACGGCGGAAAGCTCGGAAAGTACCAGTTCCACCTGAAAGACATCTGCTGATTGTCTTTTCTTTTTCTCTTTTCTATTTTTAACGTACTCTAATTCCTGCATTTTTTTCAATTACCATTCTTCCTAGTAGTTATCTTAAACTGCAGAATTGTGGCCTTAATATTCAACTAAATATTTCCAGTTAGCTTTGCTTGTTAATGTATGGGCCTTACCAGACAAATTTGAGTTGGACATTGTGACCATAAATAATAAATAAATTATGTGTAAATTGTAATTAATTTATTAACTGAATTTACAGTGTAGGAGCTTCCCTGTGACAAAAAATGTTCAAAAATCAAAATCTTCTGGGGGATTTTTTATCAGGTATATCAGCTTAATATGGAGTATTTAAATGACAGAAAACCGAGGAAGATACCTGGTAATAATTGGTGGAGTTTTAGGTATCTTTGTAAGTTTAGGACTATACGGCTTAATTGAAGGGATAATAACCACCAATTATATAGCTATAGGCTTTATTTATTGTGCGACACCAGTACTGGGAATATCTGACCCAAAAACAGTGTTGGCAATCTATACATTTTCAGCAACAGCACTTGCAGTTATTGGAATCATAGCAGCTTACCGATTATCGGAAAACGTACGTAATTCTGCATTCATTATAATTGCATCTGGTTTGGCTGGATTCCTATTCATGGGCTTTTTGTGGATTCCAACGGGAATTTTGTTTGTACTTGGTGGAATACTATTAATGAAAGATAATTAAAGCTTGGTATCCCAACTTAGCATTTATGCAAATTGAAAACTGATCATTGGAACTGATGCCTATAGGGAGGGCAATATTAGTGCCAAATGAGAAAAGAAAAATCGATGAAAATAAGGAACACCCATATGTTTCGATAGCAAAAGCATTTGGATTATTGATTGTTATATTTTTCCTACTCTCTGCAGCCTTTTTTGTGTGGAGTGGATACAACCACATAAATTCAAAGGAAATAGATGCCAGACTACTGGATGCTGTTCCCGATGAGTTTGTCATAGTTACGGAAGAGGAACTAAATGACTATCCATCACTCGAAAAAGCAATAGATACTCAGACTTATGTAAAAGCAAATCCTCATGAATGGAGCAAAACAATAGATTTTCTTGACGAAAAGGGTTCGCATGTAATCAAATTCGAGAATGAATATTATCAAATCATGTTTATAACTGCATAGGAGAGTACAGGATAGCTGGTGTCCCAACTTAGCATATACAAATTGAGAAAAGCCTGAGAGCTTGCTTACAGGATACAAAATCAGATTAGAACTATATATCCTGCACTTTTTAAGTTTCTGGTTGATTACAAAACTGGACTAATAGTCCTTATTTCTATTATCGATCCCCACATGTGGAAACTCATCATATCATCACGTGGATAAGCTGTGAATCTGACTTCCGTTCCATCAATGCTAAAATCATCCGGTAGGTTCATCAGGTCATATCTTGTGTCATCAGTGCCCACTATTCCATAAAATCCGCCTTCAAGATCTTTGTACGTCACAGTTCCAGTAGTATTGATGAGTTCACTTTCTGGAATAACATCGATGGTCAGTTCATAGCCGTCTTCGGTTCCTGTAATTTCTTCCAATGGACGCACATAAATCCCAGATATAACCTGTTCACCTGTTTCAGTGACTTCAAATATCCACATGTGATACCCTGGTGCTCCTGCCAGTTCTGCACCTATACTCGCTCCGAGGTATGCGTCTTCTTTAAGTTTGAGTCCTTCACTGTATGTCATTTCCCATGAGTATCCATTAGCGATGTTTTCTTCAAGTTCAACTATAATGGTATCTCCAACAATAGCATAGGCAGCACTCTGGTTGTCATACTCTGAAAAATGATGATAGACTGTTGACATTGTGCCTATGGCAACGCCAGATTTATCGGTGATTCCGTTTTGATCATCTACATATGGTGTTGCAGTGCTGTATGTGGATTCGTTATTTGTATTTGTATCAATGCAACCTGTAGTAGAGGCAAGCAGGAGGACTAAAAATAGGCTTGCTATTATACTTATTGATTTCATCTAGCATCACGTATGCTTTTTTGTAGCTATTAGACCGAACAGGTCATTTTATAGATCTAGCCACCTTTAAAGCCTCTTCCTTGCTAGTCGTAGCAACAACATACATTTGGACGTCTTCTACATCCCATATCAAGGTATGAGTCTGTGTAAATTCTATGTATATAGCTTCATGTCCATTGATACTGACAGTTTCATCATTATCAGTTGCCTGATACTTGAAAGAATCATTATGATGAATCCTTTCACTGATATCTATAAAATCAGTATTGTTCTTGTACCATAAATCAACACTTTCCAAAACACCCTCTTGAGCTGTTCCATCAACGCTTTTATGAATATATGCATGAGTGAAATTATAACCTTCAGGAATATATGAAGGATAACTTACCTCAAAACTTGCTCTATCCTGCACTTCTTCCAGTGATAGACGAACAGGAGTTTCATTTTTATTTAAATTGCTTGTTTGTAGTTGAGCAATAGATAAATTTTCTTCCATCAAGGTAGAATCCTGTAGTTCCTTCTCTTTTTGAACATCTGTTTCTGCAGTTTCTTCTTGGTCGGTCTGTTCGTCTAAGCAACCTGCTGTAAAAAATACAGATAACAAAATCAATAAAACGATTAATATTTCCTTATTTCTCATAATTTATACCTACTCACTCTTAAAGTTCATTACATAATTAATTATTTTTAATGCATGGGTAATTATTTAATAATTACTTTATGGCCATTTCATCAAACTGTTTTCAAATTAAGATTTTTACGAAAAATTGACTCAGGCACTTGATCAGAAGTAGTGACTGATAGTTTCAGTTGGATGATGTGGCCAAATATTTTTAATACAACAATTTCTTTTCTTTAGTAAGTAAGAATGTATTCTAAATTTAAAAGTAAAGAAGGGTGTGCATGAAAAAGAAAGCTCTATTGGCATTGTTTTTAATCGGGTTGAGTATTTTCATATCAGGCTGCGTTGATGATGAGCTTACAGCTGAACAGATTGCAGAAAAACTACAGGAGAAACAGGCAAACATCGAAGATTATTCGGCAACAGTTCACATGACAGCTTCTGCAGACGGTCAAGTTCAAGAGATAGAATATGAGGTTGTTCAGAAAATGCCAGATAAATCAAGATCTGTTGTGGTGGAGCCAGATGAGCAGGCCGGTATTGTAACAGTTTGTAATGGTGAGAACGTGTGGGTTTATGATCCTGCAAATGATGCTGTTATAACAGACAGCCCTGAAAGTACTGATACATCTGCGGTTGATTATACAGGTATACCTGCAATCGATTATACGAGTTTTATAAGTGGAATGCTAAACGAAAGTCATGTTTCGATTGGAGGACTTGAAAGAATTGATGACAGAGATGCTTATATAATCAGTATGGTGCAAAAAGATAATTCCAGTAAAGGAGGGCCTGTGATTGATGGGAAAATGTGGATTGACAAAGAAACATGGATGCCAGTAAAAATAGAGATGGCTAGAGATGATGGGTATCAGGTTATCGTAGAATATCAAAACTTCAAGGTTAATACGGGTATCTCGGATGAAGAGTTCGAGTTTGAGATCCCTGAAGGGGCAAATGTCTTTGATTTACGGCGTCGTCCTGTGAAAATGACATTTGAGGAAGCACAGGATATATCAGAGTTTGAGATGCTGGTTCCTTCTTACATACCGGAAGGATATGAACCGGACAATGTTCAGTTCAGCAACGATTCGCTTGTAACTGGTCGAAAAGAATCGTTCACATTGATATATTCAAGTGAAGAACACAACATTGCAATATCCGAATATTTCTACGAAGAAGGAAAGGATTCGAGTTCATTACCAATGAAGGAAGGTGAAAAGGTTTTTGTCAATGGTGCAGAAGCCAATCTCTATGCCATGGATGGTGATAACAAGTGGTTAGAATGGAAAACCGAATATGTGACCATTCATATTAGAGGACCTCTTGATACTGAAGAGATTATAAAAATTGCAGAATCGATGGATGTTCCAACTTCTATTGTTAAAAACGAAATGTAGTGTATTAGGAGGGAATATCAATAGAAAATAACAATTCGAAAAAAAAGGGATATTTTTCCCTGCTTCTATTTTGTGTTGGAATAGTGATTGGATTATTGGATTATTTGTATCTGGGAGAATATTTCATACTTATAACAATACTGAGCTTTGCCGTGTTAGCTGCATCTATTGGGATGTTCTGGGAAAAACATAAAAGGATTTCAAAGTATCTATCAGTTCTTTTGCTGGCTACAGCTGGATTGTTCTTGTATTGGAGCACGGCTCGTATATTCTATGCTGTGCTGTCTCTTACTTTTGTTTTAATGGTCATTGTAGAGGACATGAGATTGACACGGTAGAGACTATGACAATCAAAACAGTATTATTAACCTCAATCTCACCTTTTTACTTATACTGAAGGAGAAATCGAATTGACACTTAAATCAATAGCCAACAAAATAAACATCCCTTTGTTATTGATATCATTTACATACTTAGCAATGTGGATTGTTGGACTAATTGGATTCGTATTATCTCAACTCGTATCCAGCTTAAACATCCCCTATGTAATAGCTGATTATTTCATCCTCACTCTCTTCTATATGCTCTCTATGATCCTTCCTATGATAGGAATCCTGCTGTATATGGATGATATAAGACCAGTCTCAAAGAGATGGTATCTGGCAATTCCCCTCTTGATTTCTGCATTCTTATTAACGTATGTCAGAGATAATCTTTATATGACATCTATATTTGGTGTCTCATTCATGTCTGCCAATGGTAGCTTACCCTTCTTAGAGACACAAATTGGACAAGGCCTTGTATCAATATTATTCTCAATATCTTCCATACTGCTCGTTCTCTCAATGCCGGATATCAGAAGAAAAGTACTGAGAATACCTTTTGCTCTATCCATAGTTATGACTATATCATTTTCCATTTACGTCATAGTAACCCAGGTTATAAGAGCATACTATTCCGATGTTCAGATATTCGGAATTTTACACATCATCTGCATTCTGTTATTTGGTCTCTTTCTTAGCTGGTTTGCAGTCTTTGAGGAAGAACTTTTATCTCAATTCCCGGATGCAAAAAGAAAATAGAAGGGAAACTCACTTTCTACTTCTAACCACGCAGAAAGCTCCCATTATCACAAAAATGAGATCTATGGGACTAAATGAAGACAAGTAATTATCTCCACTAGATCCCTGATATGTATTATTAAATATTGTTCTCTTGTTCTTTGAAATATCTTGCATTTGCAGATTTTACTGGTAATGGGAAGGTTGATGTTTTCAGGTCTTATGGAGGGCCTAATGTCGTGGTTTTTTTAACATAGAATATAGGAAACCACATACATAACATGCGAAGGGAAGGAATATCTGTCAAATAAGTGATTATAGATTCCTGAAGTTGATTGGATCATTTTCAGACCCACTATTCATAGAGTGCATGTATGTAATGGTACTGAAAAAACCATTTTTATATAAGCTATGGTTCTTTCTTGGATCTTCGTTTCAGAACAAGGGAGAGAGGAATAAAACTATGACCGCTACATATAATTGTTCGCAAAATGAGCTGTGCTTTCCAGCTGGGAGGAGGTGAAAAGTCCAAATATCTTGTCGATAGGGCCATGAGCTCTAATATCTTCTAATTCATAGATGAATACTGCAGAATCTCCAAAATCCATTGTTTCGCCTAACTGAGTATAGTTAGCTCCTCCATCGACAGCTTTCTTCCATGTTTCATAATCGGTTATCCCGTCATAGTCGTCTTTTGCTTCAATTGTGATTGCTATCTGGTTGTTATTGTTTGAGAAGGCAATATCAGTTATTGTTGATGCGTAATGGCTCAGATATGAATCCATTAGCAGTTCTTTTGAATCAACATCCCATACCCTTATTTTAGATTCATCAGTAGCTGCCATGTATTTTCCGGAAGGTGAGAGTGATAAATATTTAGTTGAATCCTGGAAGCCATTAAAGAAGTATATCTCTTCACCTGATGTTGCATTCCATAAGGTTACACCCCAGTTATATGAGGGCATTCTTACCCCTTTAATATAGAATGTATTCGGATACGAGAATCCTCTTGTCACAAAGAAGGATCCATTTGGCGAGAATTGTATATCAGAAACATATGCTGATGTTTCAATTACTTTCGTGGCTGCTCCACTTTCTACATCGAAGAAAACAACGTCCTTATCAAAACCTGCAACCAAGAACTTTCCATCGGGAGTATATGCAATAGATGATGGCATCTGATTTTTGTAGAAGAATTGCTGTGAAGATCTTCCTGGGGATATATTCCAGATTTCTATACCGAATTGGTTCTGATCTTCTGCCAGACTTTTTTCATAAGGTATGGCATAAGTCAAATTATCCGGGGAAAAAGCAGCATCGTATATTTCTTCGCTATCAAAATAATGTGTTCTGATTATTTCCCAATCACCTACACTATATAGTGTTACTTGTGATTCGTCATCGAATGTTTTCGCCCAGGGATCATTTATCGAACACGCTACAAGGTATTTTCCATCCTGAGAGAATTCTAGGTCACTTATCTCATCCGATTGTTTTTTGTCTATAAGTTTCATCATTCTACTCTGGTTGAATACACCAGCAGGTTCGTAAATTGTTACACCTTCTACAATATCCCATGCTCTGATACTTCCTCCTATTGAATCACCAACGACGATATACCTATCATCTGGAGAATAATCTATTGCAGAAAAATGACGATCATATGCATATGATGTTTTTACAGGTTGAGAGACCTCATTCGTGGTCACTAAAGTAAAAAGTAAAATTATCAAGAATATAGCAACAATAAGCGTTTTGTTCGTTTTATCCATTTTTAAGTCCTTTTTTATAGGTGATTCCGGTGACTTATATTTGGTGTGTTATTGATAACAAGATACGAAAAGCCAATGTTAACAGTAAGATGGCAAAAACGATTATGGTAAGAGTTTTGATGATAACACCCCTTAATTAATATGGGAGTTACATGAGAAAATATATGATGTTTTTCATAAGAGACGCCTAATCTGAATATTCATATTTTTCCTCGTTTTTTTCTGTATCCTTACCAGAAAATAATATATTATCGCACCTATGAAATTTTGTCCATATTATCCATTTGTTATTTTTTTATATTGTATGTCCTTAACTCATATAAAAAATATTATCTTCATTTTCTTTTTTGTAGTAGTTCCACCGGTATATAGAGACGACATCAATGTTTACTGTAACATTGATTCTCTAATATTTAGGTAATATCAAAACAATATTACTCTTATTTAACATAAATTCAAAGGAGAGATATAAGAAGGAATAAAAGTACATGGCCAGTGTTCATATCGTGTGTTGGAAGTGCGGAAAGAAGTTTGAATACATCCCCAATATTGTTCCAATTGTAAAAGGAGGAACAAAAAAAGCAGAGGCTGAGGAAGATATCGTCATCAGAGAGTGTCCATTCTGTAAAACAATGAATCGGTTTGAGTATGAAGAATCTTATAGTAGTGATCCCGAAGATGTCGTGATCTTAGGAAGGAATCCGTCTGGTATTGATACTGATGTTGAGTGGATTAAAAATGCCGGGAAAGAATATTTTACAAAATCACCTGATGCATTGAATGCTATAGCAAAGGATTTGGTTGCATTAAACAGTGCCTTAATAACTGCATACATAGCAGCTTTAACGTTACTTGGGCTTCCGGAGAGGGGGATTCTCTCATCGCCTGAATCGTTGATAATAATCGCTTTGCCTATCATTGCGTGGTTATTGGGTGCGGTAGGTGCTGCCGTTGCAGGGTTTACAAAAACAAAGATTAATCTTGATTCAACAGAAAGCATCAAAAAAGGACTCATGGATCTCGTTTCAAATAAAACCTATGCCATAGGATTTTCATACCTGTTTCTAGTCATTGGATTGGTCTTGGGGGCTTATGCTTTGGTTGGTCCGAGCTATGATACGACAACTCTTGATGATGTCCAGTTTATTGTTGGTAAAGATAATATAGCTGCATTTGAGAACATGTCTCTGCTTGAAAACAATCAGACAATGATAACTGAACCAGTTACTCTGATCGATGAAAGCGAGAAGACTTATACGGTTCTCAAAAAGAATAATGAGACTGTTGTATTTAATAAAGATCAGGTAGTGGGAATCAAATATTAGATTCCTTTTCTTTTTTAATTGAATGTTTTAATTGTTTTTATGAAGGCAGAGTGCCTTATACTCTTGTTGATAGTTATATAGGTTTTATGAGCATTACATCCAACCGATTCACAAAATGTTAGTTACATGGAAGAAATTTGTAAGATTGCTCACTGTTGCCAGGATCCCGATGCATGCCACAGAATACCTTGTGATGTATTATTACTAAAATTATTGTGGATGAGGAGAAGCAAATGTGTCAGAAGGTAGAATCTGATTGCATATAATGTCACCTGCTTCTCCTCAAGAATAGCAAATAATGATAATTCTTTATGATATTAAAGGATATGACCTTATCATCAAACTGTTTCTATTGCTATCTAAAAAGAAAAGGTAAACGAAAAATCTATCCATTACGTCTATTTATCTCAATCCCCAGATACAAAAAGAAAATAGAAGGAAAACTCACTTTCTACTTCTAACCACGCAGAAAGCTCCCATTATCACAAGAATGAGATACATGGGACTAAATGAAGACAAATAATTCCCCCTACTACCTCCCTGATACGTGTTATTATAAATATTGTTCTCTTCTTCCCCAACGAAGCACTCATCATTATCAGAGAATGAATTATCAAAAACAGAATTATTGATGCTTGATTCTTTGAACCTAATACCAACATTACCTAGCCTCATGCTATTGTTCATGATTGAATTATCAGAGGACTGCTGCAAAAACATACTAAATCCCATGTTATCAAAAAACTCATTGTCATCAATCTCATTCTGATCTGAAAGATAGAAGGAAATTCCGCAATCATTGTGATAGATCTCGTTATTTATTATTAGATTATTATCTGAAAAGCCCAGCATAATTCCAGTTGAACTACCTTTGATCCAATTATTCCTCACTTCACAACCAAAGGTCCCACCGATGTAAATACCATCATCATTGTCCAGTATCTCATTGTCTTCTATCAAACATCCTCTGGAATCATCAAGATATATTCCAATAGAGTTATTTTGAATTACATTGTTCGAAATTATACTATCAGAGACTCCATCAAAATATATGCCTCTGTCATTATGTGTACAACTTAGATTATACAGGTTTACTCCATTTGCATTATAGAAGCTTATACCACGCAAATTATTAGAAACTGAAATATCTCTTACAGTTACATTGACACAATTGTAACAATACACAACCCCAGCCCCTGAAGATGAATCGATAATGACATCAAAAACATTGTTCAAATAAAGTATTTTCTTCCCATTAACCCGATTACTCAGATCGACCTTATTCAATCCCGATTCATCTCCAAAGTTGAATTTATTATCGAACATTCTATTAGCAGACAAATTATTATTGAAACTGTCATCTCTCAATATAATTCCAGACTCAGAACAACCACCAACTGAATTATTTCCCAGGAAGTTGTTATAAGAAGAATCAAGACAGATTCCATCCATTTGATTTATGATTGTATTGTTCTCGATCTGATTATTACTGGATTCCACTAAAAAGAAACCATATCCCCGATTCTCATCTAAAAAATTGTCACTGATCATGTTCCTATAAGAACCCTCTATAAAGATTCCCCATCGGCAATCAGATACAAAATTATTGCTCAGATTACAACCATTTGAACCATTGAGCCAGATACCATAACCTTCGTTATTGATTCCATGCAGGGAAAAACCAGCAATTGTTACGTTATCAGCCTGTACTGAAAAGATACTGCTATCAGGATCTTTGATACGAACAACTACGTCTTCTGTCCTTGAAGAATTCGAAATAAGAACCAACTCTTTAGTTATTATTATATTCTCAATGTATTGTCCCTTAGTAACAACAATACTATCACCGGGAGCAGCACTATCAACTGCTTCCTGAATTGAGGAAAAATCTCCATTCCCTTCACTATTAACAATAAGAACACTAGCATCAACTGTGCATGATAATAGCAAAAACAAAAATCCAAATAAACAGCATTTTCTCAACATTGTAACATCCAACATTATTGAGAATAAGATTACTTATAGTTTAAGATGTAAATGGACCTGGTTCAAGGATGAGAGATATGAGACTGGTTTATAAGATTGTTCCAGTATTTTTGTATTAAAATCGGAAGGATACTGAATGAAAAAAATAAATATTAAACAAATTGGCTTCCCCCATATTTCAATTTAATATCCCTTGTCTTTTTGTTGTTCTATATGGCTTTACATCTGTTTCTGGCAGAAAGTGGCATACAATATGTTCAATCCAGTGGAGGAGGGCTATTATATGAAAACTTTGATTTTTTCGGTTTCCACATAATTGATATTAATGGCAATAAGTCCGGCAGTCTGATATCTCCTTCAATTGTAATGGTGATATTGTTATTTTTGAACGTTGTTTTTTTATTCAGAAGTAAATTTTCAAACAAGATAGCTGTAAATGTCTTTCTTCCGACTTTGATGTTGGTTTCTTATCACATGTTCTTGAGTGAGCTCAATTCAAAACTAGAAATGTCTGTTGTATCAGATTCATTTTGGCTTAGTGAGTTAAACATGTATGGATACCAGTTTTTTGACAGTATTGAGAGAATATCTGTTAGTTGATATAATTATTCTGTATTTTTTATTCTGTTCGCAATTATCTATAATGCTTCAAAATTAATTATTCGAAGTTTTGAAGTGCAAACATAAAGGGATTTTCATAAGTTGAAAGGAATTTCTTCTGAAGATGCTTTCTGGAATCTCTGAACCTTATTTTGATAATCGGTTTGATTCTCAATTAAAAGATCACCGTAACCGGAAGGGAAAGTATATCCTCTTTCTTCATTTCCTTTGGTGACAAAAAGATAGGTTTCTCCCGGCTGGAGCAGTTCATCCCCTTCTCCAAGGGACAGATACTTCCAAACAAACACGGTCTCGTAGCCGCCAAACTGGTTTACGATGACATTTCCAGTAGCATTACCTTTTATCGTTTCCATGACCTCTACACTGAAATGGGTTTGCAGATATGGTTCTGTTGACGTGCCAACCTCTTCGATCACCTTACCAATAAATACATCACTGGCAAACCCGACCAATTCTCTATCATCGGAAACATTGATAGCATAATCTATATGTGCGATTCCTCGTTCAGCGTCAAAGTAGTTTACCTGAACAAAATAAAAAGCCGTTCCCAGAAGTCCTGCAACAATTAAGAAGACTAAAAAAGTATTCAATTTGTTTGCCATGTGTCTTTTTTCAAATTGCAAATATACATATACTATTCAATAGCAGGTTCTAGTTCTAATGCTTCATCCGGATATTCGTTGATTTCAATGAACAGGAACTCTAAACTCAAATCTTCAGGGTATTCTCCTGTAATTTGTCTCTTTGTTATATTGTTGTCCAAGGTTATTTCGTACATATAGTGTCTTTATCTCAAGTCGATATCTCCTCTAAGCCCTCCAAGCAATTCCCATTTTACTTCTCCATAAGAAGGATGTGGATATGGTAGTTCTCTTTTCAGCATGACCTCGACCAAAGCTTTATAGTTGTTTCCGGATTTCATATCAAGCGTATATTCATAATTATTGGATTCTAGATAATCCAGAACAACTTGTTCTTCATGCACCAATTTCATATTTCCACCACTTGAATTCATTCCGTCATCAAGCTTGGCTGTTTCTATCTGGACAAAGACCGGCAGGGTATCCGTCATTTCACCATGTTGATCACTATGAGAAAAAGCATCTTTGTAGAGGTAATTCAGTTTCATTGAAATCATTACTCTTGAATATGTTTCGTTTATGGGAGTGGCGTTGGCTTCTAAATTCTCAACATAAACATTGTTTCCAGGCATATCTGCTTCGAATGGGAAGTACCAGATAATTGTCAGAATAAGGACTAAGATAGCAAGTACTATCAATCCAGCAATACCTTTCTTCAACCAGGATAGGCCGAAGTAAAAAGCAATTATGGTTAGTACTATCAGAGTGATGATAAAAATGAGGATTTTTTGGAATGGGCTGAAGTTTATGTTTTCAGAAGTATTGTCTGCAAATGAATTGTCTTCAATGGTATTTTTGTCGTCTGGATATCGATGATAAATCCCATATTCCTCATTTGACCGAAACTTGTTATTTTTAATGATATTGTTGTCAGTGCTTTCTATTATGATTCCGTTCAGGTTGTTGTAGAAAGTGTTTTGTTCGAATATGTTATTTGAGCTCAGGGAAATTAAGCGTATTCCAGAGTCCTCATTTTCTGCAAAATGATTTTCTTTTACTGAATTCGAGTTTGATTGCCATAAATGAAGACCATATTGCTTGTTCTCATTGAGATTGTTGCCAAATATTGTGTTTTTATCTGATGATGTCAATGCCAAACCGATATTATTGAGGATTAGTTCATTCTCTGTAATTGTGCTGGAAGAAGATTCCCTAAGGGCCATTCCATACATCTGATTATTGCTGATGTTATTATATTCAATGATTATCTGATCCGCTTCATCCACATAAAAACCACGTTTGTTATCATGAATATTATTATTTTTCAGGCTGCTCAGTGTGGAATCAAGTAGATAAATCCCATGTTCAGTATTTGAGAGAATACTGTTATTTTGAATATTGTTTCCAGAGGAATACCTGATATAAAGGCCATCTTGGGTGTTGCTAATGACGTTGTTTTGTATCCGTAAATTGTCTGCATTGTCTATTAGAATCCCGGCTGTGGGATGTGTATCATTTTGTCCTGTTATAGTTATGCCATCTATTTTTACATCATCCGAACGGATGTGAATTATAGGTGATGAAGAATCGTTGGATTCAAGAATTACGTCCTTGGGATCAAGGGTAACAGAATATAGACCCACAGGTTTATCGATGGTAAGACTTTCAGTGTAGATTCCCTTACTGATGATTATGGAATCGTGTTCCTGAGCATGGTTGATTGCATCCTGTATTGAGGAAAAGGCATAACTGGTGTTGTTACTGTGCATGTCTACTGTGAATGTAGATGCAGAAGCACCACTTATGGTGAAAAGTAAAAGCATTAAGATAATGAGATTTACAGGCTTCATGTGTTTTTTGATCATTGTGTCATTGATCCCGATATGTACCTTCCCCGGTTACAAGTTCACCTTCTCCTGCTATCCAACCATTTTGAGGTCCTGATAATTCTATTCTAATATAGTCTCTGTAATTGTTAGATGGCCATCCTGCAGCTTCTGCCCATTCATTAGTTCCACCCATATGAACGTCCATGGTGACAGTAGTATTCGGAGAAGTATCATAGTAGGCATATACCCTACCTTCATACCTGTATGCATCAGCATCCCTTTGACTTGTGGTTTTACCTAGATAAGTGAGATTATACTTTGGTGCCAGAAGTGGCTCGTTGTTAATCGGGTCTCTAGTATCTATTGTATGTTCAGGGGATACTCCTGTACTAAACGAGAGAGGCATTGGATAGGTATCTGGGCCTTCTCCTCTGAGAACTAAGTGTGGCTCAAAATGATCAGTTTTCAGTGAAAGCATCAGTCCGTGTTCTGTTTCCACAAGTGCAGTTTTCCATTCGGAACGGGGGCCTCTATAACTGTTGTTCACGATTTTTTGTCCCACACAAGATGTATTGTTCATTGTTGGGAGTGGAACATAGAGAGTTACGTTGTTCAGAGGTGAGTATATATACAAAATAGCATCATAATCATAATGGCTCATGTAATTTCTTTCATACATTTCCTGCTCCTGTCCTTGCCACCAAAAAGAAAGCAGGCCAACAGAAATAATCAACAACATTATGAAGCCAATTCCTAGTTTGTAAAGAGTCCTCATATTCACAATCCTGATATCAGAGTATAATTCAAACTGTTATCTCACCTATTGATAACTCATTGTCATTGATATCAATCGACATTTCGTTCCACGGATGATAGGCAATCTCCTGGGAGACAGTACTATTATCGTCAAGTGTTGCCACTACAAGATATCCACTTTCAGTTCCTTTAAACAATGTCCTGAAAACCATTAAAAGTGGCTTTTTTTCTGTAATTCTTTCATCGGATTCGACAACGTACTGTTCCTTGAGCATGGATTGATTAGTAGGGCCAAATATCTCAACTGTCACCTCATGAGTTGTAACATCCTGATTCCAAATGCTAAATAACGGAGTTGGTGATCCGACAAAAATGAAAGGGAAGACTACAAAGAAAAATACTAGCACTATCACAAGGCCGATGATTATTTTGTGATAAGTTTTGATACTGCCACCTCCTAACTTATGCTAATTTATTGTGGTAAACATATGATACTTGTATATGTTCGTTATTTTAAGTAAGCTTATTCATTCATATAGGACGATTATTCTAATCCTGTCCACACCTGAACAACCGTACTGGTATCCATATCGACAAGAGCAGATATCGAAATGTCCAGCCATGTTACACTGATCAGAGTCTTTCCGGTATAGAATTTCTCCGAGGTCTTTGGTAGTATTTGTTTTACGGAAGGATCTCCCTTAATTTGCATACCGGAATCCATAGCACTGGCAATTTCTTCGTTCTCAATGGCCAGAACAATAGCTTCAGAACGGACAGATTCAGGAATAGCTTCAAGGATATATCCGGCGAGTATCAGCTCATCGTCATGATATGTAAAGTCATATCTGTCAGCATATCTTGAATCAGGGGAAGAAGCTGTAGCATGTATGTGTATTTTGTTACTCTCCTCTGATGCGCTGAGTGTTATGTTATCGTATTCTATACCAGGATAAGGACTGAGCTGTTGAGCGATGTCTTCCTCGATCTTATCAAAGTCTGCAGGAGTTGTGCCAATCCATTGGAATTCATTAACAGAAGAAGAAGGAGTGGAATCTGTCAGGGAAAAAATACCGGCGGAGAGAAAAATCATTATCAATATGGCTATGGACATTTTAGAAATATGGACCATGGATTTCACCTGAAAAGAGAGACGGACATATCAGTATGTCCGTGCACCATGCTTATTTTCAATCTCCGATAGTTATGGAATATTCAAACCTTTCTATATTGACTGGAAGTATGCTTAATGTCCATTCTCCGATGGAACCTGATGTATCATATGTCTCTACGTATGATTCCGTAACTTCCTGATAAATTCCGGCACCATCGATCTCCCAGGGTGGATAGGAGGAAGCTCCGAGACTTACGGTACCGCTATAAGTAGTTTTAACCAGGTTTAGTTCAACATCACCTGATCCATTCTGGAGTGTCAGGTCAAAAGAAGGATCTTCATTTTGGTTTTGGCTGTCTGCTTCCATCCATCTGTCATAATTGTAAGTATTGGTGGATACCTCTATAATTATAGGATTATTGGTCTGGGTTGTGAATACCTTGGTGTAAGTTTCAGTAGGCTGGGTCCATACTTCAAATTCCAACGATACTTCATCATCCCACTCATCTATTGAAGGATCGTCAATGTCCAGATCAATAGAGCCGAAATATGTTCCTTTTGCATCATCTGGTACTTCAAGGTGTACGTTCACAACAGCCGTTTCTCCTGCTTTTACAACAGAAGGAGCGGTGATGCTGATTGCATCGTTTTCAAATGCAAGTGAACTTGTTCCGTAGATACTGGAAAAATACCGTTGTTCGTCACTAAACTCCGGATCGATCCCAATATCATGGTCACCTATATTCTTAAGCTTGATCTCATAATCATATACTTCTCCTGATTCGACACGGTCACTTACATATGGTGTTTGTATCTGAATGTTCGGAGGAGTCCATACTTCGATAAAGAAGTGCATGGCATTGATATATTGTGGATAGACTGAATATGTTTGCGGCATTACATCATCTGTAAATGCAATATCAGCCCCGTAATTTCCAATATCTGCGTCTTCAGGAATGTCCACCGTAATTATAAATTCTACCTTTTCATCTGGTTCCAGGTCTTTGCTGGCAGGTGTTATGCTGATCCAGCTTTCATCAAAGAGGTTTTGTTCATAAGCAGTTGGAACCATTTTTGGTTCGAGCGTGATTGTTTTATTATCTTTGTTAGTCACTGTTACTGAGATCTCATCATTGCTCCCCGGTTTTAACCGAGTGTTCGAATAAGTCGGATTGATATTAAGTTTTGCAAAAGTTATATCCTGGTATAGTATTGATTCATCATTAACTTCAATCACTTCCGCCTCTGAGGTCGAGTACATTTTAACATCTGCGCTGACAACAGGCGAAAAAGCAAGTCCGATGAGTAGCATTGAAACAATTAAGCTGTGTATTCGTATTCTTTCCTTGTTGTGCATATTTATCCTCTTCTTGATTTGATCAGTTTGCCCACTGGTTCGGAATTTAGACTCTTTATTAAATTTAATTTCTAGTATACAACATTATTTTTAATGTGTTATATGCAGTTGTAATCTGACTTATAAATTAATTATGGCCATAACATCAAACTATTTAGGTAGTCTATCGGACGTTAAATGGTTGTAAAGAGATATTTACAGTTGGACGATTCGGCCATAAGTAGTTTATAAGAACTATGTTATTTTTTAATAATTTAATAAAGAAGTTAACAAGGATACATATGGCAAAGAGATCATTATTGATATTATTCTTAATAGGTCTGAACCTGCTCATATCAGGCTGCTTTGATGAAGGTTTCACAGCTGAGCAGATTGCTCAGAAGAAACGGAGTAAAGGAATATGAACACAAGAAGAATAGCATTGAGTTTGTTGATCATGGCAGTGTTTTTCCTTATGATAGCCGTAACTATGGAAGATGTCAAGGAGGAAGATGAAGAAATGCCATCAACTCCCTGGTTTGAAACGGGAGATGAATTAGGAGATGAATTGAGTCGCCTTTCGACAGATGAACTCCGTGAACTGGCTAAGACAAACGAATCCGTGCGAGAACTTATCGAAGAGGATATGAAGATTGATCCAGTTAAGATTGAATCCATTGAAGATTTGGAGCATTTACCTGAAAATTATCCTGAGGAATTGAAAAGGAAGTATCTTGAAGATTTGGGATATGCACCTAGTAATCAATCGCTAGAAGATGCAGAGTCAAATAATACAAGTATGTATCATTTGAGCTGAGAATAATACCTTCTGGACCTGCCATCTTTTTCAGTGCAGATAAAATCATCCTTTTTAAGTTCTGTTATGTGCCAGTGTACTGTACTTTTGTCGATGTTGAGATGTGAGGACAACTCCTGTCCGGTGATACCCGGCCTTTCAGTTATAGTCTGAATTATTTGTTTACGGTTTTTGTTCTTCCTGTGAAGATGAAGTAGCTTTTGACCATCAGTTTTTGAACAAGTGATGTGGAATATACCTTTTATCTTACCTTTTTTAATAGTCTGTATACGATTATCAGAGACCAGTCTTGAGATATAGTACCTAAGAGTACCTCGTTTTATATCCAGATCTCTGGATATCTCGGATTCCAGACAGCCGGGATTCTCAGTTATGTAAGAAACAATTTCCTGCAGTTTTGGATTTATATCCCTGGATAGTATTTTTCCAAGTAAGATCGGGAAGCATTTCAGTAGTGTAAGCGTAGAGAATGCAGCTCCGCTTATAACAGATAGTTGTATCCACAAAGGCAGTTCCCAGAAAGTGATAGTTTTATCAGCTCCACTGCTTTTAACTATCTCGTCTTCACCTATTGGTCCGACTGCCGGGGTTACGATGTAACCACCATTATCATCAGGATGAAATATTTCTAATGGATGCAACAGAAGGAAAAATGGGTCCCTATTAATGAGATCATTACCATTCAAAGTGCAAACTGATAGTATAGTTACTAAAATAGCTAACAGGATAATTCCTTTTTTAATGATTGAAACCGTTTTCATAATCTTAGAATATTGTCCATTATACTACCAAAAAAATCATACCCGATGCACCAGTAAATACAGAACTTAGTAGTAAACCCCGTTTGTGTCCTGTCATAATTTTTTATATTTATCGCTCAGAAAATTTTCTAAAGAGATATATTCTTTTTGGCCATAATGTCCAACTAAATATTTTTTACATTTCCATCTATACGTGCAATTTTTCTGGAATTACACCAATATTAGAAATAATTGTAGTAGTTGAGATCTATGACAGCAATGCAGGATTATCTGAAACCAACATCCATCATCGATTTTGAACATCCGGCTGTAATGGAAAAAGCAAAGGAACTTGCAGTGGAAACAGAGGACCCAATAAAGATAGCAAGACTCTGTTTTGAGTTTGTTAGGGACGGGATCAAACATAGTCATGATTACCACATGAATCCTGTCACCCTGAAAGCATCCGAGGTCCTGGAACATGGCACAGGTTATTGCTATGCCAAAAGCCATCTACTGGCAGCGCTTCTCAGAGCGAATTCAATTCCGGCAGGTATCTGTTACCAGCGCCTGAGCAGAGATGATAAGGGAGCTCCTTTTTGTCTGCATGCCCTGAATGCAGTTTATCTGGAAGGAATTGGATGGTATCGCATTGATGCCAGGGGGAACAAGGAAGGAGTGAATGCCCGGTTCAGCCCACCTCATGAGCAGCTTGCATATGAGATAAGAATTGAAGGGGAAGCCGACCTGCCTGAAATCTGGGCAGACCCGCTTCTGCCTGTCGTGGAAGTTCTGAGCAAGTACAAAGACTATGCTGAAGTCTACGATAATCTACCTGATGTTTTATTGATAGCGAATAACTGTGACGGATAAACACAGGCGAAAAACGTATATCAAACTAATTACGCTCTTTTAATCGGGGGTAGAAAATGAGCGTAAAAATAGACAGGATATTGATAGCTACCGATGGTTCTGAAAATGTAAAGAACGCAGTAGACTGGGGTATCGAACTTGCAAAGAGAAACAATGGGAAAGTCACAGCCCTTTATGTGGTCCCGCCTTCAGGCATCTCTCTGGCCATGCGCGGTGAGATGTGGGCCAGGGGACTGCATGAGCACCTGAAAGAAGAGGGTGGTAAAGCTGTTGAATATGTCAATGACCTGGGTGCGAAAGAAGGAGTGGAAGTAGAATCCGAGATAATCGAGGATAGGGATCCTGCGGATGCAATTGTGGACTTCGCTTATGAAAATAATATCGACCTGATAGTTATGGGAACGCTGGGTAGAACAGGACTTGACCATATACTGCTCGGAAGTGTCGCTGAAAACGTTGTTCGTCACTCAAAGAAACAGGTACTAGTGGTACCGGCAAAATAAAAGTCGATAAAGATTTTATCGGAAAGATAAAAAGAAGGGCAAGGGTAAATTAACTTATTACCCCATACCGATAGCCGTAAGCCCCGCATTTATACCGCTCTGGATTATCTCCTGCGGATTGATGCCTGTTACCTCGAGCATGACATAGACTCCAAGGAAAGTCCCGATCATACTTCCAAGGTTTGCAAGCGCTGCCACCATTATGACCCTGAAGAGGTTGTTCTTCATCATGTCCTCGGTGGACTCGATGTCCACCATTCCCTTGAAGTCATCTGTGGTTGGGTTGCGGTATTTTGCCTCGGTAAGACCTGCAAACCAGCCTGCAGCCATCATGGGATTCAGGGACGTAAGCCATGCAACTGAAAAAGCGGTGATTACCGAGTAAGGATGACCCCTTGCAAGGATGGCTCCTGCGGCACTGAGCACCCCGTTGATCACAAACCACCAGGCAAATGCCAGCAGCATGGTCTCAAGGGGCACCCCTGACAGGATCAGCAGTGCAAAGGTCGCAAGGGCGATTCCCACGATCACAAAACCAAAGACTTTCATTATACTGAAGCGCTTTTTAGGAGCTTCGGTGGCATATTCAGTCTTTGGAAGGGTATCGGGATTCTCAATATATTTCTGGATACCTGCCCTGTGCCCTGCACCCACAACTGCAACGATTTTTTTCCCGCCTCCTGATGCGGCCCTGAGAAGATTTCTTGCCATATAGGCATCCCTCTCATCGATCAGGACCTTGACTGCATTTGGAGAGGTCTCCCTGAACTCCTCAACAAGCATGGAAACGATGTCCTGATTTGTTATGGTATCCATATCGATATCCTTGGTACCGCCGATGCCAAGCACCGCAGCGATCAACCCGCCAAGCATTTTCAGTTTTTCAACAAAGCCCATCTTGCTCCAGAAACGCTGCAGTGTTACCTGCACATTCCTGTCTATAAGAAGGATCCTGGCTCCGTTCTCCTCAGCCGCATCCATGGCACTGATCATCTCGGCACCCGGCTGGATGCCCATCTCGTCGGCGAATTTCTTCTGTACATGGGCAAGCAGCATGTGTACTATATAGAAATACACCTTGCCTTCCCTGAGCAGGTCTTTCACAGGAATGTCCGTATTTTCGACATTGCCCTTTAGCGAATCGTATCTTGCCTTGCACAGTTCCACGGCTACAATATCCGGTTTTTCCCGCTCTATTGTACTGATAACTTCCCTGACACTTTTCTCAGAAACGTGAGCTGTTCCCACTATAATTATCTGAGAAGGTATGTTTTCCCGGTCTTCATTTTCCTGACCTGCTGTAGATGAGATAATATCCTTTACAATGTCAACTTCTGTCTGTTCATTCGTCGACGACATGGAAGCGACATTCTCCGCAGGGTGAAAGTCTCCCGAATCATTCAGCTCGTATTCACTGAATGCTCCCTGCGAATCATCAAAATTACTGGATTTTTTCAATTCTTATCCTCTTAAAGCATTTTGAACTTATTCGTTCAGTAACGTCATTGTACGCATGAGATCCGATCTTGAGAGTATCCCGACCAGCTCTCCGTCACTAACAACCAGCAGACGCCCGACATTATTTAGTGTCATCACCTTAAACGCCTCTGATGCCGTATCTTCCGGACTCACCGAGATTATATCCCTTGTCATTACATCCGAAACAAGGGTTGCAAAACGGTCGGTTGGAATGATGTTACGTATATCTGTAAATGTCACAATCCCTTTTAAAGAGTTACCCTGCATGACAGGATATCCGAGATGTTTGTTCTCAAACATAAACTTTGAGAGTTCTTCCACAGTAATATCAGGAGATACTGTCCGCACGTCTTCTGACATGATATCACTGACATTGTATTTTTCCAGGAGCACGGAAATAGTGGTTGATTTGTCCTCCTCGGATGCGCCGATATATACAAAAAATGCTATCAATATAAGCCAGGGATTGAAGAAAAGGCCCACAAGTCCCATGAGAAAGGCAAACATTTTCCCAAAGCCTGCTGCATAATGAGTGGCCTTGACATAGCTCATCCTTTTTGCATACCATGCCCTGAGCAGCCTTCCGCCGTCCATTGGAAACGCAGGTAGCAGGTTGAAGAGTCCCAGCACTATATTAATAGAACCCAGGATGTAGAACATCAGCCAGATTGAAGTCCCACCGTAACCCGAAGCGATGGAAGCTAAAATATAGTTTGCACCAAGGAGAATAAAACCGATAATAAAACTTACCAGCGGACCTGCAAAGGCCATCCTCAGTTCCTGAGAAGGTTCCCTGGGAATCTCCTCCATGGAAGATACGCCACCAAACAAAAGCAATGTAATATCCTTGATCTCAACGCCATAACTCTTTGCAATATAAGAATGCCCGAGCTCATGCAAGAGTATGCAGGCAAAAAGGAGAATCGTTGTCAGAAGAGATAGTGCATAGTTAAGGATGACCGGAGTCGTGCCCGCAAAACCAAGCGGATACTCGTTGATCGAAAAGACCAGAGCAAAAACAGGAAGGATAAGTAAAAACGTTATGTGGAGTTTTACAGGTATCCCCATTATACTCCCGATCTTAAGTGATGAATTCATGCTTTGTTGTTAGATGAGCTTCGTATTTAATTTTATCCGGGGATTAGAAAAAACTCAGACAGAACTTTTTGATCTGGAATCTGCCTTTATACTTATCCTTAAAAATTACTCAAACTGATTACTTTCACCCTGCTTGGATCATAAGTATATATTATACATACAGATTTCCACTCAAGCACGGGCCTGATGAACACACGTCCTACAAGTTTCAGGGCATGGTGTCATCAGCCTCATCCCCTCAACCATTGCTCCTTGACTATTTTATTTTATATTTCCAAATTCTTCAGGACCGAAGTGCTTTTTCAAGATCGTCAATGAACATATCAATGGTTCCGATATCAAGATGAGGCATTATTACAAGCCTTAATGCCTTCGGATCCTGGGTGATGGAAACATGCCAGTCATATTCGCTGGAAAGTTTTGTACGGAGGGTCGTAGGATGTGGAACCTCCAGTGCCACAACATTCATTACAGGATCGATAACAGGCCGGATACCAAGTCCTTTTACCCTTTCTACCAGATGACTGGTAAGGTCCATGCATCTTTCAACCACTTTTGAGTATCCTTCTACCCCCAGGAACTTCATCACAGCATAGGTCGCTGCAACCGCTGCACCACTTCTGGTCCCTGTGAGTGTGTATTGGGTATCCACTGTAAGATAGGGAGCATGTACTCTCAGATGATTGATGTACTCGAAGTCCCTGAAAAGCAGCACACCTGAAGGAATGGTACTAAGACCCATCTTGTGAGGATCAACTGCCATGGAAGTTACCCCCGGAAGGGAAAAATCGAATTTGTGATCCCCGGAAATGAACGGCAGTACAAAACCACCAAACGCCGCATCTATGTGCAGCGGAAGAGAATGAGACATTGCAATTTCCGATATCTTTCCTATCGGATCCACCTGTCCGAATTCCGTGGAACCTGCAATAGCAACCAGCCCAACGGTATTCTCATCTATAAGAGACTGCATTGAATCCACACAGACTTTCATCTGATGGTCCAGATCAGCCTTTCTTACCTCCATATCAAGGATATCGGCGATCTTGTCAAAAGAAAAATGAGCAGATGCGGGAACCACTATATTCGGTCTTACTTCAGAACTGTCATAGTTTCCCCGATCTCTCGAGAAATTACGCATTGCACGAACTGCCTGAATATTTGACTCCGTTCCACCGGTTGTAAGATAGCCTTCAACAGAACCGCAGTGATATATATCACCCAGCATCAGGATTATTTGCTTTTCCAGATCATGGGTACCCTTGAAAAGACCAAAATCACCCATGTTAGACTCAATGAACTGCATATGTGCCCTGACTGCAACCTCATGGGGATAGGTGCACATTGAACTGAGAACCCGCTGATAGCTGAAGTCCTTTTTTTTCGCATCATTAAGAAGAGAGAAGATCTCTTCCTCGCTAACTCCGGTTTGCTTCATTTACACACATGAATACTACCGGATGTTTAAAACCATTGTGTTTGAAGATTTGCCTGGTTCTTTTAATTTGAAGATTGATCATTTTGCTGATTTTAGCATACTGATTTTGTTGATTTTGGTTATTGCTACATCATTTTTCCGGATTTTAGTTTAATAGCTTGCAAAATAGATCACAACAGATGAAGATAGATGAGACAAAATTTCAGGATTTGCTATATCGACGGAATTTTGATGGTTACGGATTTCTGGAATCCTGTTTTTGTCCTCTGGATAACTCCGGGAAGATTTTTTGGCTAGAGAGCTACCCCATTATTTCTACTGGAAGCCTATCTTTTTGTTAGGTTTGTTTAATCAAAAGTAATCTTTATATATCAGAATATCTATACTTACACTACCAGGTTTTTTTTGAAATTTTAAAAAAAGATGTTTTCATCTTTTTTTGTGCATTCCAGTTGAAATCATAGGGTCACTGTGATTTATAAAGCTTCCAGTTGAAACAAAGGGGTTAAGTTCCATAGGAAGCTCTGAAGCTTATAACCATCCTGACCA
>DACO01000145.1:38773-52354 GCA_002508635.1 Methanolobus sp. UBA118
CTACTCTTCCTATGTATCCTTTGGAACGGAGAGATAGATGAAAAACGCTCTATTATCTTTACGCTTCTAATCCCCTCAGAATAATGTTTAACTTGTGCTACTGAATGGACAGGGTGACAAAAATGCAGAATAAATCGTTGGATGGTTTGTTTCAGGAGTTATTGGAGAGCGAACCAATTTTCAAGAACAAGGAGGTTTTAAGACATTCCTATACTCCTGATTCTTTAGTTCATAGGGATGAGCAGATCAACAGTCTGGCTTCCATCCTGGTTTCCGCTTTACGAGGAGATACTCCCTCAAATATCCTCATTTACGGAAAAACCGGTACCGGAAAAACAGCCGTTACCCGTCATGTGGGTATTGAGCTTGAAAGAAAAGGTGAATCCCTTGGTACGTCCTGTAAGGTTGTGTATCTCAACTGTGAGGTCATAGATACCCAGTACCGTTTGCTTGCCAACCTTTCAAGGCAGTTCGGTGAGGATGTCCCGATGACAGGATGGCCCACGGATCAGGTCTTTGCGAAATTCAAGGAAGCAATCGATTCTGAAAAACAGGTAATTATAATAATTCTTGATGAGATCGATAAGCTGATCAAAAAAGGCGATGATGTTCTTTATAATCTCTCCCGAATAAATACTGATCTTAAAGAGGCGAAGGTAAGCATGATAGGTGTTTCCAACGACCTGAAGTTCACTGAATTCCTTGATCCGAGGGTCAAGAGTTCCCTTGGAGAAGAAGAGATAATTTTTCCTCCCTACGATGCGGACCAGATCAGTGATATTCTCCATGAAAGGGCTGAGATCGCATACAAACCGGATGCTCTTGATGAGATGGTCATTCCCCTATGTGCTGCTTTTGCCGCACAGGAACATGGTGATGCAAGGCGCGCACTGGATCTTCTCAGAGTTGCAGGCGAGATCGCCGAACGTGAGAACAAATCACAGGTCGAAGAGCAACATGTCAGGAATGCTCAGGAAAAGATCGAGATCGACCGCGTGGTGGAAGTTGTGCGCACGCTTCCCACCCAGTCCAAACTTGCCCTCTACAGTGTCATGCTCCTGAGAAACAACGGCTACAGGAATGTCACAACAGGCGAGGTCTACAATGTCTACCGCCAGCTCTGCATTCATGTTGATATGGATATCCTGACCCAGCGCAGGGTGACCGATCTTATGTCCGAGCTGGACATGTTGGGAATTGTCAATGCGGTCGTAGTAAGTAAAGGACGATACGGCAGGACAAAGGAAATAGTATTGAGCGTACCCATCACAAGTACAAAAAAAGTCTTGTTCGAGGATTACAGGTTAAAACCACTGGATGGTTTCAAACCCGTAATGACAACTCAGCTGCATCTGTGATCAGAAGCTCGGGAGCATGAGCCTCAGATATCCCAGATAAGGAATCTTGAACTGTGCGACACCGATCACCCATTCCTCTTTCACGGGCATGAGGTAACTTACCTGACCCTGCTGGTCATAATATCTGTTTGTAACCTCGTTGTCACCCTTTGTGATATAACCGGAATGAGGTGCTTCCGGACCTCCCTCCCACATGGGCTCTCCCTCTTCGACATAGTACATGGCCCGGTGGATGATGGGTGTTACCCCTTCCTGTCCGTAGGGTTTGTACAGTATCACATCTCCGTAACTATCAAATGAGGTATAATCATCTGTTCCCTGGGCATAGGTAATAATTTGCGTTCGGTCGATGTCCTTGATGAATATAATATCACCAACGTTCATGTGCGGTTCCATGCTGCCGGATTCCACGGCGACCATGGGGGTCCACATTCCAAATACAATCTGTGAAAAAGAGGCAAATATCAAAACGGCTAAGAATACCGATAGAATGTCACGGGTGAGTGATACGTAAAAGTTATCACTTTCTTTGAAGGCCTTATACTTATCCTTTAAGGTCATTTTATTCCTGCCTGAGGTTTAGAATATAAAAGAATATTTCAGGATTATGAATATACTTGCAGCCAATAAAATCTTAACGTATGGATCAATAATTGCAATTTTATACGTTTATATCCTTACCTTAAAAAAACACCCGGTCAATCATGAATGAAGTTGATGTCCTGACGGTTTTTATTGAAGAAGGTTACCAGATCAGCCCTGAGGCAGTGGAACTCATATGCTCCCACTGCTCACCCGAGAGGCTGATACAGCAGGTCCTGGGAAATATCGACACCTCCGTGCTGGTGATCGGTGTGGAGCATATCGACATAGATTCTGCTGCTGCTGATCCTGTTAATGAATCAACCGACGGTCATGCCACCACTTTTGTTGAAAATTCTGCCGACACACTTAGGATCCAGACAGAGCAGCCGCTGGCTTCAGTAATCACCAGTAGCGGGTCGCCTGATTTCTTACTGTCCGATAATCCGGTATCCGTCATTTCGGATATCTCGGATAATTCTACCTGTGTGGGAGAATACATGGAATTTGTGCAGTTCTTCAGGAATCGCTACAGCAGGCTCAGTGAGATCATACGCTCCAGGGTCAATGCAAGACCCATCGAGAGCCTGAATAAGAACCGGTCCCCAGGCCTGCGTGGGGGCAAGGACTTTGGTGACGTATCTATAATCGGTATGATATCCGATATAAAAAGTACCAGTAACGGCCATAAGATCCTGGAGGTGGAAGACCCTACGGGTTCTTTTTCGGTGCTAGTGCGCATGGCGGACAAGGAACTCTATGAGCAGGCCACACATCTTGTACTGGATGAGGTCGTGGGTTTTTCCGGTGCGCTCACAAATGACGGAAAGCTCATGATAGCTCAGAAGATCATCATTCCCGACCTTCCCAACACAATGGCAAAAAAGGGTGGCAGCTTCGGTAAGGCGGTATTGACATCAGATGTACACGTGGGCAGCACCACTTTTATGGAAGAGCCATGGGAGCGCTTTGTTGATTTTCTGAGAGGCGATACCGATAACGAAGCCCTTGCTGATATCTCAAAGGAAGTGCGCTATCTTGTGGTTGCAGGTGACCTTGTTGACGGGGTGGGAATCTATCCCGGACAGGAACATGAGCTCAATATCCTGGATGTGTATGACCAGTACAGAAAGGCCGCCGAATATTTTGACGAGATACCCAAACACATAAGGGTGATTATTTCTCCCGGGAATCACGATGCTGTACGGCAGGCCGAACCTCAGCCCAAGCTCCCTGAGTGCATCAGGGCCGATTTCCCGTCCAATGTGACCTTTGTGGGAAACCCGGCAATGGTGAATCTGGACGGAACGAAGATCCTGATATATCATGGTCGCTCAATAGACGATCTTGTGGCAGCCGTGCCCGGTGTCTCGTATACCGAACCCACCAGGGGTATGGTGGAGATGATGAAGTTCAGGCACCTGTCCCCCATGTACGGAAGCCGCGTTTCCATTGCACCCGAGAAAAATGATCATTTCGTGCTTGGCCAGGTTCCCGACATTTTGCACTGCGGTCACGTACATACCGTGGGTGTTGAATGGTACAAGAACGTGCTGCTGGTAAACTCCGGTACATGGCAGGACCAGACCGAATTCCAGAAAAGGATGAATGTCGTCCCGACACCGTGCCAGGTTCCGGTTGTTGATCTTGCAACCTACAGGACGAGCATTCTCAGGTTCGATGAATAAATTTTTCATAATCCAAAAAATGCCCAGCCCGAAGGTTCAGCGCTTTATTTTCAGGAAATGCTTTATTTTCAATTTCGAATGGTCCATTGTCTGCTCGGGACAGATGGCAACACAACGCCTGCAGCTCGTACCAAGGCAGTGCTGACTGTCTATATTTGCAAACCTCTTGCCCTGCTCTTCAGTTATAACTACAGCGTCTTCAGGACATTCTTTTTCACATTTATGGCACAGAATACATTTTTCCACGGGTCCTTCAAGGATAGTACCTATATCCTTTACAATATCAAGGCCTTTTTTACCCACATCATCGATGTCCCTTGAAACACGTCTTTCGATATTCACCTTTTCGAGTTTGGAAGGGAAGGGCTTGATATTATACATTTTGATCATCTCATCATAGATCTCCTGGGGCATTCCCTGCTGCCAGTAGGAAAGTTCGCAGATATATATATCCTTGAATGTCTCGCTTGTGGCCATCATGAGGTGATCGGCATGTATCTTTCTTGCTATTTGCATAACATCGCATAGCCTGATAGGGTCTACGGCAAGCTTTCTCGCAAGGCCGATGGAAGTGTTGCCAAACTGGACGATGTTCTCGACAAAACCCGGAACAGAACCTATATGCCTTGCTTTTTCAGCATCTACATATGTACCACTGGCTCCGGACATATAGACGTATTTCAGGTCGGAGTAATCAATACCGGCTTCTATCATCAGGGTCATATGGGCTGCCAGTATGGCACCTATTGCCTTGCCCACTTCTTCCACATCTTTATCTGTGATTATGATGCTGTCTCCGAGGATGATCCTCCCTTCGGGAAGATGGGGCAACTTCTCTGTGAGTCCTTCCTTGATTGCCAGGGCGATGGTGGAAATTACTCCCGTACCTGTAATACCCCTGGCCTGAGTATCAGAGGACTCTATGGTTTTGCCGGAAACCGGATCTACAAGGTCTCCCTTTACGGCTTCCATCTTCTCATTGAGTACTATAAGTCGCCAGTAATCACCCTCAGTATTAACATCGCTTATGGCTCCGGGACCTGCCAGCATACCGCAGTTGATACCCTGACCTTCAATGGCCGGACCGGCAGCGGCACTTGCAGTGATTATCTTTTCCCCGACCTTCAGTGCCATTTCCGCATTTGTTCCGTAATCCGTTACCAGGCATGGTCCGTCCTGTTCAAGAAAATCGGTTTCCATCATCATGGCAAGAGCATCAGCCCCGATCTCATGTTTTATTGCAGGAGGAACTACTATCTCGCAGTTATTCATAGGATAGGTTTTTTTGAATATCTCGTTGGCAGGAAAGATGCGGGCATCCCTTTTCACATTATATACGCCAAGATTTTTCTGCTTTGACTCTCCTGCATATGCAAGGTCCCGAATCTCTGTATTCTGGAAAAGGGATAATTGTATAGGGTTCCCGCAAACAGCTATTCTCTGTATGCCCGAAGGATCAACGTCAAATCTTTCCAGCACCTTTTTCACAGCTTCTACCATCAGTCCGTGGGCTACATCCCTGCCTGTGTTAATGGCAAAATCCAGATGGTCCATCACATTCCCACCGGGAAGAGGATGACCCATGGTAATCACTGTTTTGATCGTCTCCTGCTTTTCAAGGTCTATTAGCTGTGATCTGAAACCACTTGTCCCAAGGTCCAGTGCAATTACGTACATGAGTTTTTCCTTCACAAAACATTTTGAATTATTAACCTTCAGCTTTTGATTTGAGGGCACTGAAATATATATTTTGTGCCTAAAATCCGGATATACAAAAACATAGCCCTATAAAATCAAAAACATTTTCATAAAATGTACTATTTATATTTTACTATACAATAGTCTCTATTGTTCTATGAATATTTCGGCAGAGCTAAAAATTGATTAATACTTTGACTAACAAACAATATAACAGGAAATGTTTAGCTTAAGGGGGAGTTATATGGGAGCTGACATATCAGACAAAAATGATCAGGAGGTCTGTGAAAATACTCTGGATGAGGTTCTTGAAAGGGAAAAAGTACTTGAAAAAATAATAAACAATGGTCCTGTTATTGCTTTTCTCTGGAAGGCGGACGACACTCCGGAGGAAAAATGGCCTGTGGAATATGTTTCAGATAATGTAAGCCTTCTGGGTTATACAGTGGAGGATTTCACTTCAGGCGGCCTACTTTATGCTGACATAGTCCATCCTGATGATCTTCCTGAGGTAGAGACAGAACTTTCGGAGATTCGTGACGAGGGAGGTACTGTTTTTGTCAAGGAGTACAGGATAAGGACCAAGTCAGGAGAGGACAGATGGGTGAAAGAGCAGACCTTCATTCAGCGTAACGATGAAGGTGATGTAACACACTATCAGGGTACAATTTTTGACATAACAGAGCAGAAGAACAAGGAAATGGCATTAGAGGAAGCACTGAACAAACAGATGTCTCTGGAGAATGCCATAAACAATAGTTCTACCATGGTATTCCTGTGGAGGGCAGAAGAGTTTCTGCCTGCGGATTATGCTTCTGAGAATGTCTCAAGGCTTGGTTATTCAGCTGAGGACTTTATTCTTGGTCGTGTTAATTACAGTGACCTGGTCCATCCTGATGACTACGCGAAGGTCAGTAATAAACTTGCGGAGAAATGTGAGGATGGAAGTAACAGCTATACTCAGGAATATCGTTTAAAATCCAGAGACGGAAAGATATTGTGGGTAAGTCAGGGAACTTTTATCCAGAGAGGCAGGGCCGGGAATATAGATTATTTCCAGGGAGTTGTTCAGGACATCACGGAGCTGAAGGAAAGGGAGATCGAACTCAGGGAATCATTTGAAAGGCAGGCTGAACTGCTGGAAAGAAAACAGGCACTTGAAACGATTGTCAATCACAGCCCGGTGGTTGCTTTCCTATGGAAAGCGGGGTCGGACGATGAGATGGAACTCTGGCCTGTTGAATTTGTTTCAGACAATATAACCATGTTCGGCTATTCGGCTGATGAGTTTCTTTCAGGAGACATTCTTTATGGTGATATAATCCATCCTGATGATCTACCTGAGGTACAGGCGGAACTTTCGGACATCTGTGATGAAGGTGGTACCGTCTTTGTCAAGGAATACAGGATAAGAACCAAATCCAAAGAACAGAGATGGGTGGAAGAGAAGACCTTCATCCAGCGTAACGATGACGGAGTTGTCACCCATTATCAGGGTATTATTCAGGATATCACGGAACTAAAGCAAAAGGGATGATAAAGGAGTAAATTCTTCTTTATCAGATAACAGAATACAACATGGAAGCAACCCCGATCACCAGGGGTTCCATTACAAGGTCGACACGGTACCTGCTTCCGACCTCCGGAGGCAGGCCGCAGGGTATCCCTGGAGTGGAGACCAGACATCTTTCCTCGATCATGCCCTCGGATATTGTATCCGCATTGGGTGTGGCCTCAAATACCATGGAAAATTTTTTCCTGTCGTCGCTGCAGTAAGGTTTAATTCCCAGCTCATCCACAGCCTTCTGCAAAAATTCCCTGTTTGGGTCGCAGGCATAGACATTGAAACCCTTGTTCACAAGGTGGCATGCTCCGGCATAACCCACTTTCCCAAGACCGATGACAAGGATATCCTTTGAATTTGCCTCATTGAACCTTGAAGCAATATCTGCATATATCACCCCAGTGGCCACGTGGTTACTCACGATCTTCTCGTTGCGAAGGTTGTGTGCAATAAAAATGTGGTCGTCTGCCATGAGTATGATGTCGGCGCCCTCTGAGACGGCTTCATAGTAACCTGTAATGTCCGGATGTTCGGTAATAAAACCCTCAAGGCCGAAATACTGCACGATAAAAAGCAGTGACGAAGTAAAGGTGCTGATTATCCCCTCACCTGCTGTTATTGGGATTATTCCTACTTTCGGAGAGTCGAGTTTTGTTCCGTACAACTCCTCGCATATTCCTTTGATATTGAGGCCGGTGACTCTTTTGATTATCTCATCGTTCTCCTCAAGCTGTGCGGACAGGTTCTCAAGATCCTGTGGTGTTAAAAGTGCCATTTTATTCCTCCCGATTTTAATTCAGGTTTTCGATTCCAAGATGTTCCCTGACAATACCAAACCCTCTCTGTCTGTTATTTTCTGCTTCTTCCTTTCCCGGACCCCAGCTCATAAGAGTAAAGACCCGGATATCACCGATGCATTCAAAGATATCGAGCCCGTGAGAAGCGTGAAAAACATGATAATCCGTGCCCTGTGAAATCACGTGCTCACCAACAGGTTCAAACTCACCATCTTTCAGGGCAAGATGTTCGAAGGTGCAATGATTTTTGTCATCAATAATCTCTGAACTATACTTCTCCCCGATCCCGTCGGTAAAGGCCTTTATAAGTACCTCAACAAGATTGATGCCTGAAGAATGGTAAACCACAGATGGTGTCTGACTGGGAAACCTTGCATCGATTTCCAGCACCTTAAGGCCATTTGGGTTATCTATTGCCTCGACGTCCATGATTCCCCGGAGTCTGAGATTTCTGGCTAGCTTGAGAGAAATATCCCTAAACTCCTGGTGGTGATCAATGGGAGTTACCATATGGCAATCATAGGTCCCATCCACATGCACCTTTGTTTCCTTTGCAACAGCGAAGTTCTCACCGTCACCCACAACCTCAAGGGAGATGACATCTCCTTCTACGTACTCTTCCACAAGTATGTCAGGATCAAGACCATCCAGTTCTCTGTCGTCGTAAATGATAGAAGTACCCACACTGCTGCTCTCACACGGAGGCTTGACGAAATACGGAGGGGATTTAGGATTGCCAGCAGGTGTGGGTACGTCAATTGAATAGAAAAAATCCTTGGACCGTTTCTTGTCCATACTGATATTATAGGCATCAAAGTCAAAAAGCAGGGGGCATGCAAACCTGTCTTTTATTCTTTTCAGGAATTCGATAGTTTCCATGTTCTCATTGACCGGAATTATCGCGTCCGCATTCTCTGAGATCGCGACCAGTCTATCAGGTTCCCTGATAACATCGAAGCAATGGAAATCATCCACAGCACTGAGTATCAGGGGTTTTTCCCTGCGGTCCACAAGTACCACTTTCATACCTGCCTTGTGTGCAAGGTATGCGACCTCGAACCCCTGCAGTTTGCCACCTATGATGCATATGGTTTTCACAGGGCCACCGCCAGAGTTTCAGTTTTCCTTTTTTTCGCTTTTTCCAGTATCCTGTTAAAATCGTCCTGGCCTGCAGGCTTCATGCCCATATTTTCGAGTGCTCTGATAACACTTTTCGGGTCCCGGTGTCTCTCCAGCCCCCTGTCGTAGTTGACTACGCCCTCGAGAGTCGAGTCAGAAGGTATTATGGATGTCACAACATTTGCTCCTGCGTTGAGCCTGTGTACCATGCCGGGGATACCTTCAAGGTCGAGAGATGCTGGTATGAGCCTGTCGGGGAACATAAGTCTCAGTATAGCTATTATCTTGAGCTCTTCCATACTGGACTCAGGTGCCTTTTTCCAGAGAGGGGTCCCTTCCTGTGGAACAAATGTCATGACTCTTACCATATGGGGTTCTCCTTTCTGCATACCCCTGAGTGATTTTATGGTTGACTCGATGTCGTTTCCCACGCCGGTGAGCATTCCATCCTCAACACAGTAACCTATATTTTTTGCGAACTTTCTTGCATGCAGCCTTTCTCCAAAGGATTGTCCCACCCTCAGTTTCCGGTAGAGATCCCTATCGTGAGTTTCCTGATAGAGTGCAAGAAAATCGGCACCGTTCTCGTAAAGCCTGCTTAGTGTCCGATCACTCATCACACCTGGTGATATCATGATTGGAAGGCCTGTTTCCTCTTTAACTATCTTCACAATATCCACAAATCTTTCCGGGTTGCTGTGGAAATAGGGGTCTTCTCCCATGGTCAGGTCAACCATGTGGATATTTTCTCCTTTGAGTGACCTGCATATGTCTCTGACTTCACCGGCAGCAAGCCTGTATCTGTTTATATGGTTTGATTCCCGGTAGTAACAGAAGGCGCATTTGTTCCTGCAGTGGGTAGAAAAGTAGACGAAGCTGTACAGAAAGACACTGTTCCCGAAGTAATGATCCCTTATCTTCCTTGAGACGTAGTAAAGTTTTTCGAGATCGTCTTTTTCAGTGATACTCAGAAGATCTCTGAGATGGCTGTCTGTGAGCTGAAAGCCGTTTAAGATATTTCCTGCAAGGCTGTCAAGTTCTTCTTGTGTCATATTCTCTAACATTTTTCCACCTCACAGGGTCGTACAGATTCCGTTGTAGTACGACTCTGACCTTGCAGCACGCTTTATGTTCTTGAAATCATGTTTGACCTTCAGCAATCTTTCAAGTCCGAAACCGGCTCCAATCCAGGGTTTATCGATACCCCAGTCCATATCCATGGGGATAGGTCCCACAACAGCGGATGAGAGTTCCAGGTTCTTGTGCATTACATCCATGGTCTCGCCGTAGACCATACAGCTGTCAGCAACGATCTCATAGTCAATATCCAGGAAACTCAGGAATTCATCGATAATGAATTCAAGTTCCTCTCGTGTACATCTGGATCCCATCTGACAGAAATTGAGCATTGTAAATTCCTCGAGATGGCTGCTCCCATCTGATTCCTTGCGGTAGCAGGGTCCTATCTCGAATATTCTCACGGGGTCCGGTAATACGTTGTCGAACTTGCGCAGGTGGTTGTACAGGCCGGGTGCAAGCATGGGGCGCAGGCACATATTATCGCCCACCCTGAATATCTGTTCTGACAGCTTTTTGTCCTCACCGACCCCCATCCTTTCCATGTATTCAAAGGGAATGAGTATCGGGGATTTGACCTCAAGGAAGCCCATGTCCACGAAGAACTCTGTTATCGTTCTCTCAAGTTTTCCAAGCAGGTTCTCACGGCTGTCTTCGTACATCTGTCTGATATCTTTCTTTCTTTCGGTGCTAAGTACGGATTCAAGCTCGGCAAAGGAGCGCTTCTCCTTTGAGAATGAGATCATCTCCCCGGGTCCGAGCAAGGAGAGTATTCTGTTCTTCTGGCTCTGAGTGAACTGAGGTTTTGAAGGCTTGGCAGGTTTCTGGAAAGAATTGTTTCCGGTTTTCTTTACCTTGGGTTTTTTTGTCCTTGGCTGTGGTACGAACGTTTTGGCAGCAGCAGGTTTTGTCTGTTTTTGGGTCTGTTTTGCAGAAACAGCAGGTGTAGATGCCTGAACTGGTTTTACCGGTTCATGTAGCGTATTCTCGGATGGCAACGCCATATCCGGTATTTTATTTCCGTATGAATTGAATTGAGAAGAAGGTACGGTCCTGACCGATACTTTGACCTCGTTCTTTGAGATCTTTCTTGAGAATTCTTTTATCTTTTCTTCCGGGACACGGCATCTTTTACAGGGTTTCTGGAATTTGCGATTTCTCAGAGACCTTGCAGCCCTGCTGGATCGGGAATTTCTCACCTTTACTACTTCTCCGCAATCCATTGTTATACGCAGGTTCTTCTGGGATGCCTCACAGCTTTTTATCCCGTGGAGACGTCCGTTTCTGGACACCCAGAGGCCGTTTTTGGATATTAATGAGTCTAATGGCTTTCTCTCCATGCTTTCAGCTCCTTGGATAAGACCTTTTCTTTATCATTTCCTAGAATCCCAGAAATTCGAGTATCCAGCTGCTTCCGTTGCTTTTCTTGATTGACATTTGATTTCCTTCCTTTGAATTTATTTCATGTAGTTGTCACTTTAAGTTTTGAATTAGCAGGTCTTAAATATACTATCGCTTAATTTGTTTCCTGACAGCTCAGTATCCAATCCACTTAAGAATCTGCTAATCGGCATATATATATATTTCCATAATGTGGGGTATTTATATTTTTTGGAAAAACTCTCCTTATAGCCTTATATATAGTTTACTATTAAGGTAATATAAACAATTCTCAGTTATCCTGAAGATTCCTGTTTTTATTGCGTTTAAGCATTACAACGCTGTTATAATGATAAAAGCACCTCGAAACATTTCGGTCTCATTAATAAATTCAAGATCAGTAGACACATTGCTTTGAGTTTATGATATATACTTTTCTCTCAGTGCTTATTGTAACTGACTGTATTCCGGTCTTAAGTGTTGTTTACCGGAGAACAAAGGTGACGAGGTGTTAGTAATGAGCAACGAAGAAATGTTTAAAGAACTCTCTGATGCCATCGTTTCCTGCAAAAAGGATGCTGTTATAGCAACCGTAGAAAAGGCAAGGGACGAAGGTATTCCGCCTGCTGAGATCATAGAGAAAGGTCTTGCAGCCGGAATGAACGAAGTGGGTGTGCTCTTTGAGAGGGGCAAGTTATTCCTGCCACATGTGATGATGGCAGCAGGTGCAATGGAAGCCGGTGTGGCTTTACTGGAAAAAGACATGCCAAAGGATGTTGCAAGTAAGAAGCTGGGTATTATCGTAAACGGTACTGTCGAAGGTGATGTCCATGATATCGGTAAGTCCATCGTTTCCACAATGCTGCAATCTGCAGGATTTGAGGTTCACGATATCGGCAGGGATGTCCCCCTTCAGGATTTCATTGACAAGGCAAAGGAAACCAGTGCAAACATGATCGGTATGTCCGCACTCATGACAACCACACTGCCGGGCCAGAAGGATGTCATTGAGATGCTCAAGGAACAGGGAATGAGAGACAATGTAAAGGTAATGGTAGGCGGTGCTCCCGCAACAGAAGCCTGGGCAACCAAGATCGGTGCTGACTGTTATGCAGAGAATGCCAGTGAAGCTGTGGCAAAAGCCAAGGAACTTCTGCTTTAACCGGGGTGATATTTATGACAACAGAATATGCTTTGAGAATGGGAGACGGTAAACGGGTATTTCTTGCTAAAGAGCAGATCATGGCTGATCTGAGGGAAGGCAGTGCGGATGCAGCCGACCTTGCAGATGTTCCTGCACTCAGTGATGATGAACTTGAAAAGATTGCAGAGATCATGATGACGCCTTCCAGGATGGTCGGAGTCGAGCCTGGAAAGGAAGTCCCTGTAACCCATGACATAGGAACTATCAGGATCGATGGTGACCAGGGAAATAGCGGAGTGGGAATCCCTTCCAGCAGGCTCATAGGTTCCATGATGCATGAACGTGCTTTTGGTGCCGATACAATGGAACTAGGTCATATTGACTACAGTTTCAA
This sequence comes from Methanolobus sp. UBA118, assembly GCA_002508635.1. Classification (GTDB taxonomy): domain Archaea; phylum Halobacteriota; class Methanosarcinia; order Methanosarcinales; family Methanosarcinaceae; genus Methanolobus. Next base: position 51,575 of record DACO01000145.1, read on the forward strand.
ACCCGTCAAACCTGTGATCGCACAGGAAATGCAGACAATGGAAGTCTGCCAGCAGAACATGATCGTTCCTCTGCTCTACGGTGCGATGCCAAATATGGGTCTCTACTACACACCTGACGGACCATTTGAGAATCCGGGAGATCTCATGAAGGCGTTCAAGATCAGGGAAGCACAGGAATCCATGGAGCATGCCGCCGGGCATCTCACGAGGGATACTGTCTGGATCATGCAGAGGCTCATGGCATCAGGTGCCGATGGTGTGAACTTTGATACAGTGGGTGCTGCGGGTGACGGTGATATGTATGCCTCCCTGCATGCTGTGGAAAGTCTCAGAAAGCAGTATCCTGAGATGTACATAGAAGTGGGTATGGCAGGAGAGCTTCTGCTTGGTATGCACGGTGAGCTCGAATACGACGGCACGGTACTTGCAGGACTCTGGCCTCATCAGCAGGTTACCCTTGCTGCAAAGGCAGGAGCAAATGTATTCGGACCTGTTGTCAATACCAACACCAGCAAGACATCTCCCTGGAACCTTGGACGTGCTGTTACCTTTGTAAAAGCTGCCGTTAAAGCTTCACCGATTCCGTGTCATGTGAACATGGGGATGGGAGTGGGTGGCATCCCGATGTTCGAGACACCGACCATAGATGCAGTGTCAAGAGCTAGCAAGGCCATGGTCGAAGTTGCCGGCGTGGACGGCATATAGATAGGGGTCGGCGACCCGATGGGTATGCCGATCTCCCACATAATGACCTCCGGAATGAGCGGAATAAGAGCAGC
>DACO01000145.1:52454-84534 GCA_002508635.1 Methanolobus sp. UBA118
GGCGTGGACGGCATATAGATAGGGGTCGGCGACCCGATGGGTATGCCGATCTCCCACATAATGACCTCCGGAATGAGCGGAATAAGAGCAGCAGGTGATCTTGTTGCAAGAATGGAACTGGCAAAGAGCATGCGCGTCGGTGACGCAAAGGATTACGTTGCAAAGAAGCTGGGTGTTTCCACACTTGATCTAAGTGATGAGTATGTGATGAGGGAATTGAGAGAGGATCTTGGTATTGGTGTAATCACTTCAGTTGCAGGAGCTCCCAAGGGAATTGCTGCAAAGATGAACATCGAGAAGCTTCTTGACATAAAGATTAACTCATGTGAGAAGTTCAGAAATCAGGTGAGCAAATAAGCGTTAATTGCTGCCATGCAGGCTGTGCCTGTACGGTGGCTTATGATGCCTGCAACTTTCCGCAGATAATGAAAACATAACCTCCAATTTATGAAACTCATTAATGCTCTTTCGGAAGGTCTGCAGGTATCAGTAATTATTATCAAACGAAGGTGAAATATATGAATTCGAATGAAGAACCGGGGATTGACTGGCAGCATGCCGAGCAATGCTCAAAAGTGGTATGTGAGTCCGGCGAGTCCGGTGGACTTGAGCGCTCGATCGACTGGAAACAGGGTCTTGCGATTGCTGTTGGTGTGCCTCTTCTGATCCTGCCGTCGATCGGTTATTTTGCAGGCTGGCTATGGTCGGCTGCTATTATTGTATGGGGTCTTTCCGTATTCCAGGGTTTTATGCAGAATCTGGCATATGGTGAACTTGCAACAACATTTCCAAAGGCATCCGGACTGCCCGGGTTTGCACAGAACGTGTTCAAAACACCTGACTACGCAGGAAAGTATGACAGGGGTAAATTGATAGGTGGATTCAGTGCCTGGAGTTACTGGTTTGCATGGAATCCCGTACTTGCTATCTTTGCAATTCTTGTGGGTTTCTACCTGCACAGTCTCTTCCCCTCACTTGCAAATACATTCACTGAATATCAGCTATCGCTTGCTGCAGGAATCGTGATATTCGGAGGTCTCATACTTGTCAACTATCGTGGCGTATCAAGCGGTGCGCTGGTAGGTTATATCCTTGCAGCACTTGCATTTGTACCATTGATCATTATTGCCCTGGCACCATACGCCACAGGGGATTTCGTGCTTTCGAACATCACCAGCACCTGGTTGCCAACAGACTGGGTATGGAATCTTAACAGTATACTTGTCCTGCTGGGTATATTCGCGATGGCTCAATGGAGTGCATGTGCATGGGAAACGGCAGCTATATACGGTCCTGAATACAGAAACCCGGGAACAGATGTTCCAAAAGCATTGTTCTCCTGCGGTGCGATCTGTTTCTTTGCATATGTAATCGTGCAGACAACAGTTACCGGTGTGCTAGGTATAGAGGGTATCGCCAACGCACCGATCGATCCTATGCTTCCGGTTGCACAGGCATCCCTTGGTGATATAGGTTCAACCATCGCTATTGTAATGCTCATTGCTGCAATGGTGCTCATCATCCAGACTGCATACCTTGGATCTTCAAGGGCAATGCACTCAATGGCAGTCGAAGGAAACCTGCCAAAGGTATTCGGTAAAGTGAACAGTCACGGAACTCCTGTGTTCGCCATGGTAATTATCGGCCTGTTCAACCTTGTGCTCATATCAATGGGTACTCCAACAGCTATCCTTGCAGCATCTGCCATAGGATATGTCTGCGCCAATGGTATCAGCCTCTTTGCATATGTAAAGGCAAAGATGAACCCCCACCTTGTAGGTCTCGAGAGGCCTTTCAAGGCACCAAAGGGATGGAAGAATGTCGCACTGATGTTCGGTCTGTTCAACATTCCTCTCTGTCTGATAGGTATAATCTATCTCAACAGTATCGAAGGAAGCTGGTTCTCAACAGGTGTAGGAATAGTCGTACTGGCTCTGTACATACCCATGTGGTATTATTCACAGCATGAGAGCCATGTGGCAAGATCAGAACCACAGACTGCATGAAAACAAAGATGCTGGCAGCAAGCATATTTTAAATGCTTGCTGTACGATTTTTTATTTTATATTACAGTTTTAATCACAGATATTTTCAGACCTGTCTTTATAATAGCTGAAAAGCTCCCGGCTCCACTCAAGTGCCCTGGAGTCAAAGCTCATTATGATCCGGTGATCGTATTGTCCCTGCTTATCAAAGAAGCAGAGAAACAGGAATCGATCGGTTGTGACAAGAGTTGCAAGACCTGATACTTCATTTGAGACAGAAAGATCAGTGCTTTCACAATCCAGAAATTTTTGCATATCTTCTGTATAATCGTTCTGCATTCTTTTGTGTACTGAGCTGCTCAGGACAAGAGAGAAGTCAATACCTTTTTCGGCAAGCTTTGAATAAAGAGCAGGGTATTCCGGATGGAAGTACGCATTAAAGGCCATAATGTAGCCGGACTTATCGATGTTTTCAGTAAACTCTTCCGGAAATTCAAAAAGATAGTTCAGGTCAGGCTCTATAACCAGATAATTTCCCAGTTCCCCCAGTCTTTTCAGAAGATGTCCTGGGATACCGCTCAGGTCGCGGTTCAGCCAGTAACTGCTGTTATCCTCGAAGACTTCCACCGCCTGCAAAAGAGGCAGCATGTTCTCAACCATTACCCTCCCCATATCGGTCAGGATATAATAATCATTGTTCTGGATAACAAGTCCATGCTCTTTTAGTTTTTTAATCTGGGGAATAAGGGCCGTGGAGGTCACATTGAGACTTGTTTTAATCTCTTCACGGCTTTTCTGACCCTCTACCAGAAGTAACAGGACATTCTTTCGTTTTTCCGAATTAAAGATTATATCGATCAACGACTTGTTCATTGGAATTACCTGCCACTCCTGTTTATTTTATAAGTTTTGTTATCTTCCTGCTGTTTGAAATCCTATGAACCTGTAAGCTCTTTTCTTCCCCCGTCATCCATTTTGTGTCTGTAAAGTGCGATTTCAATATTGCTATGCAGATCATTGATCTTAAATGGCTTGACTATGTAGCCATAAGGTCTGGTAACCTTGGCCCTTTCCAGTACCTCGTCATCGGAGAATGCTGTCAGGTAGATTACGGGAATATCATATTTCTTGTGTATCTCTTCCACAGCCTGGACCCCATCCATCTCCCCTTTCAGCATCACATCCATGAGGATCAGATCCGGAAAAGTGATCTCTGTCATCTTTATGGCTTCCTCGCCTGTTGAAGCGATCGCCGGAACTGCATAGCCCAGGCTTTTTAGTTTCTTTTTGATATTGAGGGCAATGATGTTCTCATCCTCAACTACCAGTATCTTTGTTTCTTCCATATGTTCACCTGTGATCTTCATCGATTTAATATTATAACGAAATTTGTACCCTCTGTATTTTCAAGTTCAATGCTACCTTCTATCTGGCTTGTCAGTGTGGTTACCAGTTGCAGGCCAAGTGAATCCGTCTCCCTGAAATCTATATCTTCAGGGAATCCGACTCCGTTATCTCCCACTTCGAGCGTCAGCTTATCATCAACTGAATGCAGATTTACGTATATTTCTCCATCCTGGCCCGGTTCGAACGCATGTTTGAATGAGTTGGAGACAAGTTCATTCACTATCATCCCAAGTGGAATGGCGGTGTCCATATCAAGGAAAATATTGTCAATATCCATTTTAACCTGGATCTTGTCTTTGTCCATGATATAGGAGTAAGATAACTCATTAACAAGCTTCATGATATAATCAGAGAAATCAATACTTTCCATGTCCTGTGATCTGTATAGCTCCTCATGAACCAGCGCCATTGATACTACTCTGTTCTGGCTTTCTCTGAAGGCTTCGATCACATTCTCGTTTTCAAATTTCTCAGATTCAAGATCAAGGAGGCTTGAGATCACCTGCAGATTATTTTTGATACGGTGATGTATCTCTTTTTTACGTATCTCTTCCACTTTTTTCCGTTCGTCCATCATCCTGGAGAGGGTTTCCCTTGTTTTTTCAATTCCTTCGGTCAGTATGCGGAAATCCCCTTCTCCGTATACTTCTACTTTTCTTGAGAAATCATTGTTCTGGACCGCTGTCAATACTTCGTTCGAGTCCCTGATAATGGTGTCAAGGGAAGCTGCAAAGTTGTCCAGTGTATCTGCAAGTTGTTTGAATTCTCCCTTTACATCCAGATCGGAACGTTCGTTTAACTTTCCGTTTGCAAGTTCATTGGTCAGTCGGATTGTATCTCTGATAGGTGCTATCACCGTCTCAAGTATCTCGTTCAGACCCATGGGTATTTCCCTGAAATCAACTTCTACGTCCGTGTTTGCCCTAGAGTCCAGTTTTCCTCTGATAGCATCGTTTGAGATGCTTTTAAAATCCTGTACTATATTTTTGATCGGCCGGTTAAAGGACATTCCAATAAGATAGGAAACTCCAGCCATGAAAATAACAGATACAAGGGATATCTGAAGAAGTCTGTCGCTAAGTGCTGTCACACCGGCAAATATCTCATCTCTGGGAACCACCAGTATAAAAGAGAAATTCCCTGTTCTGATAGGCTCATAGAACATGACCACCTCTTCTCCGGTGCTTGGATCTATTGTTTCCACATGACCGCTTTTACCCTCTCTTATATCGTCTGCAGCCTTTGATATTTCCGGGATGTCGAAATCATAAAGTGTTTTCTCACCTATCCAGTCCTTGTTAAAAGGATGTGAGACAAGTATACCGGTGTTTCCTGTCATAAAAGCATAGCCGGTATCGAATGCTTTTACATTGCTTATTTCATCGTCAAGGTAGTTCAGTGAGACATCCACCCCTCCGATCCCTTCAAATTCCTCGCCATTCAGGATCGGATATACATAACTTACGATGAACACACCCTCATAGTAGTAAGGTTCTGTGAGTGTCTCATTTTTGGTTATCTTCGGAACCTGGTAGTAATCAAGGCTTTCATAATCAAGCAGAGGTTCAAGCTCTATATCACCGTCTATCTTGTTCCAGTAGGGAATGAACCTGCCTGTGGAATCATGACCGGCAGCGTTTATATACATTTCATCCTGGCCATCAAAGGCATCGGGTTCATAGGCGACATATGTGCCAAGAAGATGAGGATGTTCCTCCAGAAGATTATAGAGCATCGTATTTGCTTCTTCCCTGCTCATGGAGTCATAACTGCTCATGCTTACTGCAATGGTTTCGGCAATTGCCTGATTCTTTTCCATATCCCCGTTGAAATCGTTGGCATAGCTTCTGGCTATTTCTGTTGCCTGTTTGTATGCAAGTTCCTCTTCCTGACTCGTCACGGTTGAAATTGTCATTGCAGTACTGGCCACAAGTACAAGCAGTGTACCCACGACTATATACAGTATTAACTTAGCCTTCAAAGGCATATCTTTAAGTTTCATACAATGACCTTTTTTCTTGATATCGAATCCTGCAGTATCAATTGATACATGAATTTCTATTTGATCTGACTGCTTTAAAATAAACGTGTGATTGGATTACAATGGCATTGTAATGTTTCACTATGGTTATAATTGCAAATTCCAAGAAATAAAAAGTTTTAAATATTAGGAAGTAGGTTGAAGATTACCGTATGCCTGTAACTAGTGAAGGACCCAAGTCATAGATTTGAAAAACATCTAAAAACGTCATTCATCGTCTTGACACTAGCCAGGGACCATTAAGGAGACAAAAATATGTCAAAGCAGGAAATTTTAGACAAACTCAGAGATACCATTGTCAATCAGAACATCAATGGTTGTGCAGAAGCTACCCAGGAAGCCCTGGATTCGGGACTTACTGCTGTTGAGATCATAAACGCTGGTCTTTCTCCTGGAATGAAGATCGTCGGAGACAAATTCGAAGCAGCAGAGATCTATCTTCCACAGATCATGATGTCCGCAAAGGCAATGAATGCGGCAATGGAGATCCTCTTGCCAGTACTCGAAGAGGAGAAGGGAGAAGCTGACGAGGGTGCAGGTCTTGCAATCACATATGTGCAGGAAGGAGATATCCACGATATCGGTCACCGCCTTGTAACAACCATGCTCGGTGCAAACGGTTTCAAGATCGTTGACATGGGAGTTGACGTTCCAAACGAGAAGGTCACAGAAGAAGTGGCTAACAATAAGGGTAAGAAAATCCTGCTCGTAGGTTCAGCACTCATGACAACATCCATGCTCGGACAGAAGGACACAGTCGAGATGCTCTCCGAAGAAGGACTGAGGGACTCCGTGAAGATCATGTTCGGTGGAGCACCAGTATCCGAGAAATGGATCGAGGAGATCGGGGCAGACGCAACAGCAGAGAATGCAGCTGATGCAGCCCGTGTGGCACTCAATCTTATGAAGTAAGGAGGATACGTAAAATGACATTTTCAAGATCACTTGATGTTTATGAGTTCTATGAAAGGGCAAAGAAGGGAGAGAAGACAACCCAGGATGACTGGGACCTTATGACCATCCCGATGAAGGCAATGGAACTCAAGCAGAAGTACGACCTCGACTTCAAAGGAGAATTCGTACCAACTGACAAGGACATGATGGAAAACCTCTTCAAAGCAGGTTTTGAGATGCTCCTTGACTGTGGTATCTACTGTACGGACACCAGCCGTGTGGTAAAGTACACAGAAGATGAGATCTGGGATGCTATTAACAACGTACAGAAGGAATTCACACTTGGTACCGGCAGAGAGGCTATCAGGGTCCACAAGAGAAGTGTCGGTGACAAGAGAAAGCCAGTGGTCCAGGGAGGTCCAACAGGTTCACCAATTTCCGAGGACATGTTCATGCCTGTACACATGAGCTATGCACTTGAGAAGGAAGTCGATACAATTGTCAACGGTGTCATGATGACAGTCCGTGGCAAGCCACCAATTCCAAAGAGCCCTTACGAGGTACTTGCAGCCAAGACTGAAACAAGACTCATTAAAAATGCATGTGCAATGGCCGGCAGGCCTGGCATGGCCATATAGGGACCAGAGACTTCCCTGTCCGCTCAGGGAAATATATCTGCTGACTGTGCCGGTGGCATGGCCTGCAGTGACAGTCATGAAGTTTCACAACTCAATGAGCTGAAAATTGATCTTGATGCACTGAGTGTTATTGCACACTACAATGCAAACAGTGACATCATCATGGATGAGCAGATGCCTATCTTTGGTGGCTATGCCGGTGGCATAGAAGAAACCACGATAGTCAACATCGCAACCCACATCAATGCATTTGTAATGAGCAATGCAAGCTGGCACCTTGACGGTCCGGTTCACATCCGCTGGGGATCCACAAACACCCGTGAGACCCTCATGATCGCTGGCTGGGCATGTGCAACTATCTCAGAGTTCACTGACATGCTCTCAGGTAACCAGTATTACCCATGTGCAGGTCCGTGTACCGAGATGTGCCTGCTCGAAGCATCCGCACAGTCCATCACCGATACAGCTTCAGGCCGTGAGATCCTCTCCGGTGTAGCATCTGCAAAGGGTGTTGTACAGGATAAGACCACAGGTATGGAAGCCAGGATGATGGGAGAAGCAGCAAGAGCAACCGCAGGAATGGACATCGAGGATGTCAACAAGGTACTCGATCTGCTTGTAAGTTCCTACGAGGGCAATTATGCAAATGCACCACAGGGTAAGACCTTCCAGGAATGTTACGACATCGCTACCGTAACGCCAACAGACGAATACGTCAAGGTCTACGAAGGCGCACGCAAAAAGCTCGAAGAATTCGGACTTACATTCTAAGTCCGGAAATCACTGTGATAACATAGTTTATCACTTCCCTAACGAGCCGGCGCCTAATCACCGCTGGCTCAACTTCCAGACATTTATATTGATAAGACAGAAAATGATCTCCAAGATCTCAATGGCTGGTCTCCAATTGCCAGCCATCTCTTCTTCAGGAACCAAATTATGGCAGAATATACCCCCAAAGAGAGATTAGCACGTGCACTTACAGGCCAGCCTGTTGACAGGATGCCTGCAATATCCGTTACACAGACAGGTACCGTTGATCAGATGGAAGCTTCCGGAGCTTTCTGGCCCGAGGCTAACGAGGATGCCGAGAAGATGGCAGCACTTGCAGAAGCAGGTCATAATGTAGTCGGATTTGAGGCAGTACGTGTACCCTTTGACATTACCGCAGAGGCCGAGTTTTTCGGCTGTGAGATCAAACCTGGAACAAGGGAGCAGCAACCCTCTGTTATCGGTCATGTGATAAGTAACACAGAAGATATCGAGAAGTTCAAAGGTTACAGCCTTGACCACGGAAGGATCGGTGTTGTCTGTGATGCTATCAGGATCCTTGCAGACAAGTACGGCGACGAACTCCCTGTCATGGGCAGTATGATCGGTCCCTTCTCCCTTGCACAGCACCTCAATGGCGACGACTGGTTCATGGCCATATTCACAGACGAGGCTTTTGGTCTTGCACTTATGGAGTTCACAACAGACTTCTGTGTTGCATATGCAAAGAAGATGGTTGAGAACGGTGCTGACACAATGGTGATCATCGATCCTACAGCAAGTGCCCAGCTCATAGGTGCAGAGTTCTATGAGAAGTTCGTTGTACCATATCACGCAAAGATAGTTGATGCAATGCACGAGGCCGATGTACCTGTGGTACTTCACATCTGTGGTGACACCACCAAGGGACTTGCACTCATGGAATCATCAGGTGTGGATGCCATCAGTGTTGACCAGAATGTGGACGTTGCAACAGCTGTTGGAAACGTGGACAAGGCAGTGATCGTGGGTAACCTTGATCCTGTGAACGTCCTCTGGAACCAGACTCCTGAGGTCGTAAAGGAAGAATCTCAGAAGGTACTGGATGCAGGAGTAGGTCTGCTGGCACCTGGATGTGGTATTGTAAGCAAGACACCGACCGAGAACCTGCAGGCAATGGTCGAGATGGCAAAGAGCCATAAATATTAGTGGAAAATCTAGAAAAAAGCTCCTTCAATTCGTTTTTTTGTTAGTAATATTTTTGATTGAGTCTTTAAAAGTCCATCTTATAATCTACTATTTATTCTTTTCTGTTTAAGGGAGAAGAATAGCACTATATATAATTTTTGGAATTATTTTCTGTATATACGGTTACTGGAATATAGGACAAACGCAATCAGTAGTCGTATACACTATGCCTATATATCATTTTTTCAGATAAGTTATTGTTGCCTTGTAGGAAAAATATAAATAGTAGTGACGTATAGCATTAATTGAGGTTAAAGTAGTCTTCATTATTTGTTAAAAGGTCTATATCCATCTAAGGCTACACGAAAATCTCTGCAGTAATTCAGCTCCACAACTCCTTTGTTTCATAACAAAGGAGTAGAATTTCTGCAAAATATCATCATCACTAACTGTCTTTTGAACTGCCGCATATGGCATTGCTCACAAAGATCAGGTACCTGTTAAGCTTGAGAAAAGGGAATGATGTACAATGCGGTACAGTCTGGGAATAGATGCCGGTGGAACTTACACTGACGCAGTGGTAATAAGAGATAGCGATGGGGAGGTCGTCGATCTCAATAAATCTCTTACAACTTATCCTGAGCTGCTCACAGGTATCAGGAGCTGTCTTGACGGCATTGATCCGGATATTCTCCAAAAGGTTTCTTTTGCTTCTGTTTCGACCACCCTTGCAACTAATAGCGTACTTGAAGATACAGGATATCCTGTGGGTCTGATACTTGTCAATGAAACCGAGATACACAACAGGTCCGGGATAGAGAACTTCATCTCTGTGAAGGGCGGCCACGACAGCTCAGGCAATGAAGTGTGCCCTCTGGACATAGAATCAGTAAAAATTTTTGTGAACAGGCTCATGGATAAAGTATCGGCGTTTGCAGTCTCTTCCTATTTCAGCGTGAGAAATCCCGATCATGAGCTTAAAATCAAGGAGCTTATAACCGAGCTTACAGGCCTGCCTGTGGTATGCGGACATGAACTGTCCCAGGACCTTGGTGCATACGAGCGCGGTGTGACAGCATATTTGAACGCACGCCTGATACCTGTTACAAGGGACTTTATGGATGCGGTACAGGGTGAGCTTTACCGCAGAAATCCTGACATGAATATCATGATGCTCAAATGTGACGGTTCCATGGTGGGCATCGGTGAAGCTCTTAAAAAGCCTATTGAGTCTGTTTTTTCAGGTCCGGCGGCAAGCCTTGTGGGTGCGTCTTTCCTTTCAGGAACTGATACCTGTGCAGTTATAGATGTAGGAGGGACCAGCACCGATGTTTCCCTCATGTATGAGGGTCTTCCTAAACTTTCGGATTCCGGGGCAATTGTCGGAGGATGGCACACAAAAGTCAGGGCTATCCATATGGAGACCTCTGCCATGGGTGGAGACAGTCATGTCTGGGTCAAGAACCATGTAACGAACATAGGCCCGAAAAAGGTAATACCACTGTGCCTGGCGGCAGAGATCTATCCGGAGATCATGGAAAAACTAAAAAAAGGCCAGACAATCCTGAGAAACCAATATGGTGAGAACATACAGCTCACCAAGTTCTTTGTCAGGACCGGCAAAGCACCCTCTGAACTCAGTTCTGCGGAAAAGGAACTGCTTGAGAGGATTAAAGGCAGGCCACTTGCTGTTACTGAAATATACTGGGACAGGAATCATCTCCCAAGTCCCGGGACGCTTGATACTCTTATCAGGAAAAGGCTGATCAAAGCAATCGGTTTCACGCCCACCGATGCCCTGCATGTGCTGGGTGATTATGATCAGTGGAACTCCGAAGCATCAAAAACAGCCGCTGCAACACTGGCTGCCCTGGCAGGTAGCGATGAGCTGGAGTTCTGCAGACAGGTTAAAAAAAGAGTTGCCAGGAACATGGCATTGAATCTTGTATCCTTCCTTCTCGAAAAAGTTGACAGGAAAGAGATCTATAAGGTTCTGGAAAGTGAGAGCTTTGCAAGATTCAGGATAGATGGTCCGGTTGTGCTCTTAGGAGGGCCGGTTCCCGCATATCTGGATGAGCTGAGCAGGATAATAGATGCCGATATCGTAGTTCCTGAGAATGCAAGTGTAGGGAATGCCGTGGGAGCTGTTGCAGGTAAAGGGGTTAGCAGACTGGAGATCCTTATAAGATCAAACTTCAGTGAATCCAAGTATAACCTGCGTGCAAAGTCCTTCATTGTTTTTTATCCAGGTGGAAGAAAGGAATTTTCTGATTATCATGAAGCCCTCATTTTCGGAGAAAGGACAGGAACAGAGTTGATACTGGGATACATGGCCGACTCCGGGCTTGATGAGAATGAAGTGAAGATAGATATCAGCAAAAAGGATATTCTTGTACATGATGTGGGCATTCCCGTGGAAACAAGGCTTGTCTTTCTGGGAATAGGAGAAGCAAGGTAACTTAAATCAAAGGTGTGGACAGAGATGCAATACAGTCTGGGAATAGATGCAGGTGGAACGTATACCGATGCGGTAATAGTCCGGAGTTCGGACAGGAAGATAATTGATGCCAATAAGGCCCTGACAACATATCCTGATCTTCTGCAGGGTATTGAGAATGCAATAGACGGTCTTGATGGAAAATATCTCAGGGAAGTGGAACTTGTTTCTGTTTCCACGACTCTTGCAACTAATACAATACTCGAGAAAACAGGATATCCCGTGGGATTGATCCTTGTGGGAAAACACACCTTGCCTGCAAGTACTCCTATCAGGGAGTTTGTAGTCGTTGAGGGTGGTCATAATCTCGATGGAACCGAAGATGAAAGACTCGATACTGAAGCTGTAAAGGATTATATTCTGAAGGTCAAAGACAGGGTATCTGCCTTTGCGGTCTCTTCCTACTTCAGTGTAAGAAACCCGGATCATGAACTTAAAGTGAAGGAACTTATAACAGAGCTTACAGGTCTGCCGGTTGTATGCGGACATGAGCTCTCCCAGGATCTTGGTGCATATGAGCGTGGAGTTACCGCCTATCTGAATGCCCAGCTGCTTCCAATAGCAAGCCACTTTATTGATTCTATCCGCTCCGATATCAGGAAAAGGGGTATCGATGCAAAGCTTATGATGCTAAAATGTGATGGTTCTGTGATCGGTATAGAGGAGGCCATGGCAAAACCAATAGAGTCCATATTTTCCGGGCCGGCTGCAAGTCTTATGGGTGCTTCTTTCCTGGCAGGAGATGATACCTGCAGTGTCATTGATGTCGGAGGAACAAGTACCGATGTGTCACTGATCGATTCTGGTTTTCCGGAACTGGTAGATACAGGTGCCGTGGTCGGGGGCTGGCATACAAAAGTTAAGGCCATACGTATGGAAACCTCTGCCATGGGTGGGGACAGTCATGTCTGGATCAAGAACCGGGAGGTTAATATCGGTCCCAGGAGGGTAATCCCTCTTTGTCTTGCTGCCGTGAGATACCCGGGCTTCATTGAACTGCTCAGATCTGGCAGGACTCCTTCCAGGGTTCAGCTCGGGGAGAACATCCAGCCTACAAAGTTCTTTGTCAGGACCGGTAAACAAAGTACAGGTCTTAGCGGATATGATAAGGACATCTTCGAGATAATAGGTGATGAGCCGGTATCAGTCAATGATATCTTCTGGAAACTCGGAAAGCCTGTATCTCCCGATCGTATCGACAGCCTGATACAGAAAAGACTTGTTCAGGCCATAGGTTTCACCCCTACGGACGCACTTCATGTGCTTGGAGAATATACCGGATGGGATGTTGAGGCCTCCGTGGTCGGAGCAAAACTGCTTGCAAGACTGACTCCAATGGACGAGTATGAACTCTGCAGGGAGATCAAAAAGGAAGTTGCGATCAATATGGCCTTAAGTCTTATGAGTTTCATGTTCCATGGAGTTGAAAAAGCAGAGATCGAGAAGATCCTCAGGGGTGATTTTTTCTCCCAGTTCAAGGTGAACGTGCCGGTTGTCCTGCTTGGGGGTCCTGTTAAGGCTTACGTTGAAGAGCTCGGGGAGCTGATCGACGCAGAGATTATTGTTCCCGAATATTCCGCAGTCGGAAATGCTGTGGGAGCACTTGTGGGTAAGGGTGTCAAGAGATTCGAAATACTGATAAGGTCCTTTTATGAAAAATCCCAGCGTTCGATACTGGTGTTCTCTCAGGATGGCAGAAAGAAATTCGGAAACCATCAGGAAGCTATGAAATATGCAATGGAGCTGGGCAACAAACTGGTCCTCGACTATATGGTGGACTCAGGGCTGGAATATGATGATATCGAAATCGATGTTAAAAGAGAGGATATAACCATGGATGAGGATGCCGGGGTTCCTGTGGAGACAAAGCTGACCTTCATGGGTGTGGGTGTACCTAAAGCCTGAATACTTCCGGTATCTCACATGTTTTGAATCAGATATCAACAGGGAAAATTATAAATATTATTTTTTCATACTTTATTTTGACGAATACTCTATGTGGAAATCAGATCATGTTGATCGAATGGACTCTAAATCCGTTCAGCCGGGTTAAATTCCCGGGGTTTCCGCCATTTTAGCCGTGTATCATTGTGTGCCTGGCACATGATGATAAAACCTTCTTTTATGTTTTTAGCATCCAAAACTTATATAAGCTCCACAGTCAATTTGCATGAACTGAGTTCAAGTAAATTACTTTACATTAAATGTAATATAATGTACCGGACACAAAATATATGTATCATGTATGTCTGGCAACATTTTTAAACTCTATAAGGCATTATCGTAGAACTAACTGCAACTCCCTCTATATGCTTTGAAATAAAGTCCTTGGTAAGAATTATGTCCGACCCGTTATCTATAGAGAAAAAACTTGAAGCTGTTTATAATAGTAGCCCTGTGATCTCATTTTTGTGGAGAGCAGAAGGCGAATGGCCTGTTGAGTCCGTTTCAGGAAGTATTTCTCAGCTCGGATATTCACCCGATGAGTTCCTTTCAGGCGAGTTACTCTACGGGGATATTGTTCATCCGGACGACCTTGACCGTATACATATGGAAGTTGATAAGCATTCCAGAAAGAAGAACTCAACCTTTTTTACGCTCAACTACAGGGTGTTGACAAAATCCGGTGAGGTCAGATGGGTCACTGAAAGATCTTTCATTAAACGTGATGAGGAAGGCAAGATAACCCATTTCCAGGGTATCATAATAGATAATACGGAACTTGAGAAGACCGAAAAGGCTTTGCTTGAAACCGGAAAGAAGTATCAGACAATATTTGAGAAGTCGCCTGTGGGTTTACTCTACTTCGATGAGAACAGTGTGATCACACACTGCAACGAGAGCTGTGCAAAGCTACTCAAAGCTCCGGTAAATAAGATAATTGGTTTCAATATCCTCGCATCCCTGTCTGAAGGAAGACTCAGGGATGCGGTGGAACAGGTTTTCCTTGGAAACCCCGGACATTATGAAGGAGAGCATCTCTCTGTGATCAGCGGAAAACCGGTTTCTTCTAAGGCGAGCTTTACTCCGATAATGGATGAGGAAGGTACACTGATCGGTGGCATAGGCATCATTGAGGATATGGCTGAACGCAAGAATGCAGAAAAGCTTATCCACCTTAATGAAATGCGTCTGGAGGCCCTGCTTGAACTGTACCAGATGCAGAATGCACCCATGTATGAGATAGCCGAATACACTATACAAAAGGCTGTTGAGCTTACAGGCAGTCAGATAGGTTATCTTGAGTTCCTCAATGAAGAAGACAATGTCCTTGAGATGTATCAGTGGTCACTTGATGATCTCAAGGTCTCCACGGATACTGACGAGCCTTTTATCCATCCGATACGTTCCAATGGTTTCTGGGGCGAGGCTATAAGAGAGCGTAAGCCGGTTATTGTCAACAAACATTATGCCTCTGATTTTGATGATGATATCTCTTCCAGATCTGATCTGGTCCTGACCCGCCATGCAACCATTCCCGTTTTTGAAAAGGAACAGGTGGTTGCGGTTGTCAGTGTTGCTAACAAGGAAACGGATTATGACGAATCCGATATAAGGCAGATTACCCTGCTCATGGAAGGCATGTGGAAGCTCATACAGTACAAGCATACAAACGATGTACTTGTGGAAGCTCTGAAGATGCGCCGTGTACTTGAATCGGTAATGACCTCCAGTCCTGCGGTAGTTTTCCTGTGGAGACCTGAAAAGGACTGGCCTGTGGAATTCGTATCCGAGAATATTTCTCAGTTCGGCTACGATGTGGATGATTTCATTTCAGGGAAGCTTATATACGGTGATATAATCCACCCTTCTGACCTTGAAAGAGTCCGTCAGGGAATGAACCGTGTTGCTCGGGATGGTTTTTCGGATTTCAGTCAGGAATACAGGATACTTACAAAATCGGGTCAGGTCAGATGGGTCGATGAAAGGACACTTGTGCATTACAACTCAAAGGGCGAAATGGATTACCTGCAGGGTATAATTGTGGACATAACTGAACGTAAACAGGCAAACAGTTTCATGCACATCGAATGTGACCTTGATAATGTTCTTGGTACCACAAATGATCTGGACGAAACATTTGAAAAGCTGCTTGATTTCACGCTTGAAACAAAGACCATAGATTCTGGAATGATCTACCTGGTGGATGAAAAGAGCGGTGAGTTCAATCTGGTGGCATCACGTGGTCTCTCCGGAGATTTTGTTGAAAAGCTGTCCAGTTTTTCCTCCAATACTCTCCTGGCACGGCTGTTCATGACAGGCTATCCGATCTACAAATATTTCTCGGAAATAAAACCCATGCTCCCAGGAGGTGACCCTGGTTCTGAGGATCTTCAGGCCATGGGCTTTATACCAGTCAGGTTCAATGACGAGATGGTTGCAGCTATGGTACTTGGTTCTCATAAAAAACTGGAGATACCTGCAAATTCAAGGAACCTCATTGAGACGATAGCAAACCAGATAGGAATAATAATCTCCCGTGCTAAAAAGGATTCAGGTATTCTCAAAAGCAAGAATCATCTCCGTTCGCTCCTTGATGCACTTGATGAATTTGTCTTCATAGTGGACCTGGAGGGTAAGATCCTGCACACCAACGAGTCTCTACGTAAGCATCTCAACTACAGTAGCAGTGACCTCTACATGAAGGATTTCCTGATTCTGTATCCCGGGGGCTGGGAAGATGATGTTCTCTCAAATCTCGATGAAATAATGGAAGGAAAAGCCCGTTCCTGTGAAATACCTCTGGTAAGCAAGGAAGGAATATTCGTACCCGTGAAGACCAAATTCACAATTGGTGACTGGGGAGGACAGGAAGTTCTGATTGCTACGGCTTCCCTTATAAGGGATCCGGGATTTGAGGACCAGGACAATCATGTGGAGGAAAAGGTAGACGGCTATCCTCTAAGTTCATAATTATATGTGTATTCATCACGCTCTTTATTTATTTAGTTGGGCAGATATTGTCTGATATTTGTATTTTACTATAACTTATTATATTAGAACATTGTTTTTATTTTCTGTTTTACTTTTTTTGTTTAAAACAGTGTTGATTTGCTATTTTTTATCAAAATATTATCACAGACACTTTTCTAAACTTATATCGTAATATCATTATAGATTAATCTGTACAGGAAACACTATTTTATACTATACTGCACATATTTGTTACTGTATCTGTGGCTGCTCATTTTGATAATTTGTATTGGCCCTGTCCGTAACTTTTAAATATATGCAAGGTTCGCTGAAATAGCAGTAAATTATATATAGTAATTTATTACTTTGTTAATAGTGGTGTACTTCTAAGTTAAATTATTGGCAAATAACGCAATGCTGCACCACATAAATCTGTACGATAATTATTCAGTCAATACATTTATATAGCAAAACAATAACTCCCTCGATAACAAAATATATATACTAGATATTCCAGCAATATTTATATAGGGGTAATATCCTCCTCTTTTCTAAGGAGAAAAAATGCTGCAAAGCATATCTGACTCTCCTGATATTGTCGCAATGTTTAGATGAATTTAAACTTGCAAAATTGGAGGTTAAGAAATGGTAAAACAATATTATCCAGGTAGAATGCCATTGGATGGCGTCAAGCTGGAGCTTTTCTCTGAAGATGATCTCAGAGCGCTTCACTACGCAACAATGGATGTTTTTGTGAAAACTGGTATTCAGGTCTCAGACGCTGAAGCAAGATCCATCTTCAAAGAGGGCGGTTGTTTAGTTGACGAGAAGACACACGTGGTCAGAATCCCTGAATATGTTGTAAACAGGGCTCTCAGGGACTGCCCTTCAAAGTTCGTACTTTGGGGCCGTGACAAGAGCAAGAATGTCAAACAGGAACACAAAGGAAAGGTACACTGGACCTGCTTCGGTACCGGTGTGAAGATGTGCAACTATGAGGGACCAGGAAAATTCACAACTGTTGACTCAACAGAGAAGGACCTCGCAGACACAGCAAAGATCTGTGACTGGGCTGACAACATCAACTATTACTCACTTGCAGTTTCCGCAAGGGACTGGGCAGGTAAGGGTGCACAGGATGTCCACGAGACACTGACACCATTGATGAACACAACAAAGCACTTCCACCACATCGACCCTGTAGGCGAGAACGTAGGATATTATCAGGATCTCGCTGTAGCATACTTCGGTGGCGATGATGAAGAAGCACGCAAGAAGCCTATTTTCTCAACACTGCTCTGTCCTACAAGCCCACTCGAGCTTGGTGACAACGCATGTCAGGTTATTATAAAGGGTGCAAGATTCGGAACTCCGGTCAACGTACTCAGTATGGCAATGGCCGGCGGATCATCACCGGTTCATCTTGCAGGTACACTTGTTACACACAACGCAGAGGTTCTTGCAGGTATCGTACTCGCACAGCTGGTCCAGCCAGGTGCACCGGTATGGTACGGAAGCTCAACCACAACATTCGACCTGAAGAAGGGTACAGCACCAGTAGGTTCCCCTGAACTAGGTCTTATCAGTGCCGCCGTAGCAAAGCTCGGGCAGTACTACGGTTTGCCAACATTTGTGGCTGGTTCGTAGGCAGATGCCAAGATACCTGATGGCCAGGCTGGTCATGAGAAGACAATGACAACAATTCTTCCCGCCTTCGCAGGTGCAAACACCCTGTACGGTGCAGGTATGCTTGAGCTCGGTATGACATTCTCACTCGAACAGCTCGTCTTTGACAACGATATGATCTCAATGACAAAGAAGGCAATGCAGGGAATTCCGGTAAGTGAAGAGACTATGGCAGTTGACGCGATAGACCAGGTAGGTATCGGAAAGAACTTCCTTGCACACAAGACAACCAGAGAGAACATCGATCTGCCTTCAAGCCCGGCAATCATTGACCGTATGATGTACGGAGACTGGGAAATGGCAGGTTCAAAGGATCTTGCAACTGTTGCCCACGAGAAAGTGGTTGACATCATGAAGAACCACGAAGTAGAGCCAATAGATGCTGACCTTCTTAAGGATATGAAGGCAGTCGTGGAGAAGGCCGACAAGGCATTCAAGGGCGCATAAGGAGGTAGAAAAATGGCAACAAAAGAAGAAATTATCGCAAAAGCAAAGCAGGCTATTTTAGATTTTGATGAGGACGCAGCAGCAGAAGTGGCTCAGGAAGCCCTGGATGCCGATGTAAGTCCTGCAGAACTGATACAGGACGGTTACACCGCAGGTATGAACGAGATCGGTGACCAGTTCGAGGCAGGTACACTTTTCCTTCCTCACGTAATTGCAGCATCCGAGGCAATGAACGCCGGAGTAGAGATTCTTACCCCTGCACTTGAAGCAATGGGAGGAGCGGCCGAAGGTAAGGGCAAGATCGTCATCGGAACCATTGAGGGTGACATCCACTCCATCGGAAAGGACATCGTCGCAACAATGCTCAAGATCGAAGGTTACCAGGTCTTTGACCTTGGAAGGGACGTAGCGATCAAGAACTACGTAGAGAAGGCAAAGGAAGTTAAAGCAGATGTAGTTGCATCATCAGCTCTGATGACCACAACAATGGTCAACCAGATGCAGATCGAAGAGCAGCTCAAAGAGGCTGGCATCCGTGACTCTCTCAAGACCATGGTCGGCGGTGCACCTGTAACCAAGGACTGGGCAGACAAGATCGGCGCAGATCTCTATGGTGAAAATGCCACAGACGTGGTAAACAAACTCAACGCAATCTTCTAAGATCAGAAGATTTTGTGAAGTAGCAGAGGTGTGGTTACATGCACCTTGCTACTTTTCATTGAGTATGCAAAACATGTCTTCATCGTGCGGGGTGCTTTTGGGAATGTGCAGGATTGGAATAGAATGTGAATCACTGATCTGTAAAGGTCGGTTGTTGTTTTGTCCCTTAATATTTATCTGCGCCTCAGAGAGGAGATTGTGAATTATCTATATTTCGTCAAATAAATATCCGGACCTCCTGTAGGCCCTCATAACGAAAAACCGTTATTGGATCATTATGCGCGTATCTCCTGTCTAAAAGGGCATGTTCTCTTGCATATAAATTCAGTCAAAACAAAAAAGTCAATAGTTGGAGGTAGTTAATTTGGATTTGCAAGCTTTAAAAAAGCAAGAACATTCGAGGCGAATTAAATATGGTTACATGTGGGCCCTTTTCTGTGCGGTTCTCTGGGGTCTCTGGTATCTCCCCGGTACTGCAGTATGGGTACTTAATCCTTTCGACCAGATGTATGGTGAAGTAGCCGCTACAAGTGGTGACGGAGTCGCTCTGGTAATCGTGGCGGTATTGATAACTGCATTCAATGCAGCAACGGTTATACTTGCACTTGGTGTATGGAACGGTGTCCTGGGTAAGTTTGGAGAGATGAACAGGACATTGAAGGAATTCCATCCATGTTCCAAGTGGTTCTTCCTTGCGTCTATTTTCGGTGGTCCAATGGCCATATTGGGATCATTTATCGCAATGGGTTTCGTAGGAGGTGCCTTTGCAGCGGTTGCAGCTCTTATGTATCCTGTGGTCGGTTCGATACTGGCTTCCAAATGGTATGGTGAAAAGATCACCAAGCGTGCTTTCATAGGGATCGTTGTCATCATTCTCGGAGGTATTACCATATTCGGTGGCGGTGTCCTGACCGAGATTGGCAGTGGCAATGTTCTGTGGATAGGTTATCTTGGAGGACTCATGGCTGCAACAGGCTGGGGTATTGAAGGTGCAATTGCAGGTAAAGGTCTTGATATTGCTGAACCGGATGTCGGTCTTACTATAAGGTTCATCGGTGAAGGTATCATCTGGTGGATAATCGCTGTACCTCTGCTGGCAATCATCGGATTCCCGATGTTCAAGTACGCACTCCTTGCATTCGAACCACTCACTCTTCTGGTTCTGATCTTTGCAGGTATAACCTTTGGTTTCTGCTATGTTTCCTGGTACAAGTCTTTCCCGCTTATCGGCGTTGGAAGGGGGCAGGGTATCGGAAACCTCTATGGTCTGATGGCAGTTATATTCATCTTCCTATTCTTCGGAGATGTTCCTTCATGGACCATCCTGGTAGGAGGTGCACTGTGTCTTGCCGGTAGTACGATAATGTTCTCCGAGAGCACGGAAGAAATGGAATCTCTGAGAGGTGACTGAAATGGCAGGAAATCGTCCGATAAAGTTCAGGATACTTGAAATTTGCAGCCAGAATGAAGGTAAATGGAACTACGAGATAGTAGAGCAGATTCAGAAAGAATACGGTCTCAAGGGAAATTTCCAGAGGGATTCCATCAATTTCGATATAATTGAACTTGCATCCGGTGGAATGCTTCAGGATGTTGAAGTAAAGGTCGATGAAGATGGAATCTACAAAAAAGGATTCCTGCTGCATAAGTATGTCCTGACCGACTTTGGCAAGGTAAGAGCTACAGACGCATGTTTGGCATATGTATAAGGAGTGATTTGAATGGTTCAGACACAAGCTGCAATGGAAGCATACAACGCATACTGGGCAAATTCACCTTTGCCTGCTGCTGATGTATTGTGGATGGTTGTCATCCTCATAATAGCATTACTTGCACTCTGGCAGGCCAGAACTTTTGTTTCCCAGTTCTGAATGGAGACAAAGAAAGAATAGAGTAGATCAGTCACAGTTGCATTTGCCGGAGGGTTATACTATCCGACCGGCAATTGCTCTGTATTATTTCCAATTTATAGCTCTGTAAAGCAGATAGGGATTTGAATATATATGGGAAAAATATTTATAGTAGATTCGGGTCCAATAGCTAGGAAAAGTTTATATACTAGCCATAAACGATACATATAAATATTTGCCTGCTTACTAGCCCCTTGATCAAACTGCAAACAGGGTTTCAATAAAATTTGATAAATTTGTAAAGAATGTACGAGGTATAAACAATGAGCAACGAAGAAATGTTCAAACAACTTTCTGACGCCATCGTTTCCTGCAAGAAGGATGCTGTTTTAGCAGCCGTAGAAAAGGCAAGGGACGAAGGTATTCCGCCTGCTGAGATCATAGAGAAAGGTCTTGCAGCCGGAATGAACGAAGTGGGTGTCCTCTTTGAGAGGGGTAAGTTATTCCTGCCACATGTAATGATGGCAGCAGGCGCAATGGAAGCCGGTGTGGCACTTCTGGAAGAAGACATGCCAAAGGATGCTGCAAGTAAGAAACTTGGTATTATCGTAAATGGTACCGTTGAAGGTGACGTCCATGACATCGGTAAGTCCATCGTTTCTACCATGCTTCAGTCTGCAGGCTTTGAGGTCCATGATATTGGAAGAGATGTTCCTCTCCAGGACTTCATTGACAAGGTAAAGGAAACAAACGCAGACATGGTCGGTCTTTCAGCACTCATGACAACGACCCTCCAGGGCCAGAAGGACGTCATTGAGATGCTCAAGGAACAGGGAATGAGAGACGGTGTAAAGGTCATGGTTGGCGGTGCTCCCGCAACAGAAGCCTGGGCAAACAAGATTGGTGCTGACTGCTACGCAGAGAATGCCAGTGAAGCTGTCACAAAGGCAAAGGAACTTCTGCTTTAAAGAGGGGACATCATGGCAACAGAATATAAGTTAAGAATGGGAGACGGAAAGCGTCTCTTCATGACAAAGGAGCAGATCGTAGCTGACCTGAAAGAAGGTATGGCAGATGCTGCAGACCTTGGTGACATTCCTGATCTCAGTGAAGATGAGATCGACAAGCTCGTGGAAATTATCACCATGCCTTCCAGAATGGTAGGTGTTGAGCAGGGTATGGAAGTTCCCGTAACCCACGACATCGGAACCATCAGGATCGATGGTGACCAGGGTAACAGCGGTGTCGGTATTCCTGCCAGCAGGCTTGTTGGTGCAATGATGCACGAGCGTGCTTTTGGTGCTGACACAATGGAACTCGGTCACATCGACTACAGTTACAAGCCTGCAAAGCCTGTGATCGCACAGGAGATGCAGACAATGGAAGTCTGCCAGCAGAACATGATTGTACCTCTGCTCTACGGTGCAATGCCAAACATGGGTCTTTATTACACACCTGACGGTCCTTTCGAGAACCCTGGTGACCTCATGAAGGCATTCAAGATCGATGAAGCAAGAGAGTCCATGGAGCACTCTGCAAAGCATCTTACAAGGGATATCGTATGGATCATGCAGAGGATGATGGCATCCGGTTCCGATGGTGTCAACTTCGATACGATCGGTGCTGCAGGTGACGGTGACATGTATGCCTCCCTCCACGCGATCGAATCACTGAGAAAGCAGTTCCCTGACATCTATATCGAAGCAGGTATGGCAGGAGAACTTCTGCTTGGTATGCACGGTGAGCTCGAATACGACGGTACGGTGCTTGCAGGTCTCTGGCCACACCAGCAGGCTGCACTTGTTGCAAAGGCAGGAGCCAATGTATTCGGACCTGTTGTAAACACCAACACCAGCAAATCTTCAGCATGGAACCTTGGAAGAGCTGTTACCTTCATCAAACAGGCTGTTAAGGATTCAACCATTCCATGTCACGTGAACATGGGTATGGGTGTAGGCGGTATCCCGATGCTTGAGACCCCGACGGTTGATGCTGTATCAAGGGCCAGCAAGGCGATGGTCGAAATTGCTGGCGTGGACGGCATATAGATAGGGGTCGGCGACCCGATGGGTATGCCGATCTCCCACATAATGACCTCCGGAATGAGCGGAATAAGAGCAGCTGGTGACCTTGTTGCAAGAATGGAATTCTCAAAGGGCATGAGAATCGGAGAAGCAAAGGATTACGTTGCAAAGAAACTGGACGTAACCGCAGATGACCTCAGTGACGAGTATGTAATGAGAGAATTGAGAGAAGATCTGGGTATTGGTGTCATCACATCCGTTGCAGGTGCTCCAAAGGGAATTGCTGCTAAGTCAAATATCGAGAAACTTCTTGACATAAAGATCAACTCATGTGAGAAGTTCAGAGGACAGTTGAGATAAATATCTATTGGTATTGTCAGCGGGTTTCACAACATGAAGCCTGTTGACTTTCTTTTTTACTACCAATCATCAATAACAATAAAGAGGTTAAATATGTCAAACCAGGAAATTTTAGACAAACTCAAGGACACCATTGTAAATCAGAACATCAATGGTTGTGCCGAAGCTACCCAGGAAGCCCTGGATGCAGGACTCACTCCTGTTGAGATCATCAACGACGGTCTTTCACCGGGAATGAAGGTAATCGGAGACAAATTCGAGGCAGCAGAGATCTATCTTCCACAAATCATGATGTCCGCAAAGGCAATGAACGCCGCAATGGAGATCCTTCTGCCTATCATGGAAGCAGAAAAGGGAGAAGCTGACGAGGGCGCAGGTCTTGCAATCACATATGTGCAGGAAGGAGACATTCACGATATCGGCCACCGCCTTGTAACAACCATGCTTGGTGCAAACGGTTTCAAGATAGTGGATCTTGGAGTAGATGTGCCAAACGACACACTGGTTGAGGAAGTTGCAAAGAACAAGGGCAAGAAAATGCTGCTTGTGGGTTCAGCACTCATGACAACATCCATGCTCGGCCAGAAGGACACAGTTGAGATGCTTTCCGAAGAGGGCCTGAGGGACTCCGTGAAGATCATGTTCGGTGGAGCACCAGTATCCGATAAATGGATCGAGGAGATCGGAGCAGATGCAACAGCAGAGAATGCAGCAGATGCGGCCCGTGTGGCACTCAACCTTATGAAGTAAGGAGGCATGTAAGATGACATTTTCAAGATCACTTGATTGCTTTGAATTCTTTGACCGTGCAAAGAAAGGTCAGAAGATGACCCAGGATGACTGGGACCTGATGACCATTCCGATGAAGGCAATGGAGCTCAAGCAGAAGTACAACCTTGACTTCAAGAACGAGTTCGTTCCAACCGACAAGGACATGATGGAAAACCTGTTCAAGGCAGGTTTTGAGATGCTGCTCGAGTGCGGTATTTTCTGTACCGACACCAGCCGTGTGGTAAAATACACTGAAGATGAGATATGGGACGCTATCAACAACGTCCAGAAGGAATTCGTGCTCGGAACCGGAAGGGATGCCGTAAACGTCAGGAAAAGAAGCGTAGGCGACAAGAAAAAGCCTATCGTGCAGGGCGGTCCTACCGGTTCCCCTATTTCCGAAGACATGTTCATGCCTGTTCACATGAGCTATGCACTTGAGAAGGAAGTCGATACAATTGTCAACGGTGTCATGATGACAGTCCGTGGCAAACCACCAATTCCAAAGAGCCCCTACGAGGTACTTGCAGCCAAGACCGAAACAAGGCTGATCAAGACCGCAGCTTCAATGGCCGGAAGGCCTGGCATGGGCATATAGGGACCAGAGACTTCCCTGTCCGCTCAGGGAAATATCGCTTCTGACTGCGCCGGTGGCCAGATCAGCAGCGACAGCCACGAGGTCTCCCAGCTCAATGAGCTTAAGATCGACCTTGACGCAATTTCAGTAATGGCCCACTATCAGGGTAACAGTGACATCATCATGGATGAGCAGATGCCTATCTTTGGTGGCTATGCCGGTGGCGTAGAAGAAACTGCTATCGTTGATATTGCAACCCACATCAATGCATTCGTGATGAGCAATGCAAGCTGGCACCTTGACGGTCCGGTCCACATCCGCTGGGGATCCACCAACACACGTGAGACCCTCATGATCGCAGGATGGACATGTGCAACTATCTCAGAGTTCACCGACATGCTCTCAGGTAATCAGTACTACCCATGTGCAGGTCCATGTACCGAGATGTGCCTGCTCGAAGCATCCGCACAGTCCATCACCGATACAGCTTCAGGCCGTGAGATCCTCTCCGGTGTGGCAGCTGCAAAGGGTGTTGTACAGGATAAGACCACAGGTATGGAAGCAAGGATGATGGGAGAGGTCGCAAGGGCAACCGCAGGAATGGACATCGCAGATGTCAACAAGATTCTTGACGCTCTTGTCAGCTCTTACGAAGGCAACTATGCAAATGCACCAGAGGGTAAAACCTTCCAGGAATGTTACGACATCGCTACCGTAACACCAACCGACGAATACGTCAAGGTCTACGACGGTGCACGCAAGAAGCTCGAAGAGCTCGGACTTTCATTCTGAAATCAGAAATTCCCTGTGATAACATAGTTTATCACTTCCCAGCAAGCCAGCGACTAATCACCGCTGGCTAACCTTTCTTTTTTTATTTTTAAACTTGTTTTGAGTTTAGTAATTTAAATTCAGCGGAATCTACTTTGTCTCGGAATTTGCTGTGATTAAAACAATGCAGCAGAAACCAAATAGACAAAGTCCCGATATTAATTATTTTTTAAAAAATATGAGATTAATAAAATAAATGGGCACTGTGGAAAATGAGGTAAATAAGAACTTAAAATAAGATCAAAGTCCTTAAATGGTGCGTGCATCTATCTTTTAATTTTCAAACCGGCTCCCCCGGGAAATCCCCCAATATCTCATACGAGACCTTCCTGTAGAGCGAGGTATATTCATCGGTGGGTTCGAGATCGTATTCTGATTTTATCCTGTAGCACTTGTCAAAGGGCTTACCCTTGGGTGGATTTGTGAGCTTGTCCCTGTATTTTGAATAGATCTTTGCCACAAGCCTGTTTGCTTCCTCCAGTGAGAGGTGGGTTGCCATCTGTGCCATTTCTCCCATGAATCTTGATTCCAGACCTGACGAGTGGTCCGGTACTCCTCCGCGGGATCCCACGGGTCCGAGCAGTATGTCCCTTCCGCAGACCGTATCTCCGATGGCCTGGGCTGCTGTCTCGTAGAACATCATCTCGGTGCATATCCCTGCTGTGTTCCAGTAGTATCTTGCCGTGTAGTAGTTCATGTTACGGGAGATCGCAAGAGATGAGAGATTGGAAGCCCACATTATCTCCTTTGCGGAGGATGAACCGGAATCCACATGTACCGCCCCTGAGGCATGGATGCTTGAATGTGCCAGCACCTTTGACTGCAGGGTTTCCGCCACATCGATGATGGCAAGGCCTTCAGGTGATCCTATACACGGTCCTCCGAAAACAGGCACCTGTCCTGAAAGGTAGTGATTTCCGTGTTCCTGATGGTAGATACATTTGGAAAGGGTCTCATAATCAACTTTAAGATCGTCCATGTAGACTTCCTGCGGATCATTACACGAGTAAAGTTCCTCTGACGAGACGAGCAGATATGATGTCGGCAGCGTCGGTGTACTCGGGCCCATAAGTGCCAGCCCTTCGCGCCCTCCTATTTTTGTGGCAAGCCTTTCCTGTCTTGCTGCCTTCAGAACTGCTAACATCTCAAGTGGACTTTTCGGCTTGATGTACTCCCCACAGAACTGCTTCATTGCACCGCTGTAGATTCCCTGGACTACATTTTCCATTACCGAACTTAAATTGATAAAAACAAAATTCTCCTCTGAAACGCTTCCACCCATCGGCCCGCCTATGATCACCGGCGGAATTGATACCAGCGGATATCGATGAGGTATAGCTACTTTTTCCTTAAGTCTGCCAATCTCAAGTGGGTTAATGACATTAAGTGATTTCAGGATATCTTCTTCATCAATATGAATGATCCTTTCTGTACTTCTGCAGTAGACTCCCACTGTATGAAGTAGTTCTATGCCCGCTTCAAAGGTTGCATCAGCCATCTCAAGATCAGTGGGTACAAAGGATTTATTATCATACTCGATGTCGTATTTTACAGCAAGTTCCTCTGATTTCTTAAATACATCAAGATCATGTTGTTTTTCGGTTTTTGTTTCACCTTCTATTGCACTTTTTAGATACTTGTACATATTTTGCATTGTTACACCTGAAGGTCAAAGCAATTTTATACCCGTCTGCAAAAATCTGTCTATGCTTTCTCCCGATATAATGTTGCTTTCGCTTACATATATATAATTTCCTATGATGTTCAAGTATATCTGCCTTGCCAGTTTATAGAAATTTAGTTCTGAAACTCTTTTTTGAATACGGACTTTTGTGCATGCTGATTATTAAGCCTCGTAAAATACATATATCTCGATAAAAAGCATTTTTATTTAATATGATTGTCTTATCCTGATATTTTTTTATGGAAGGACTTTTATCATTGTTCTTTTATGATGCTTCTAAAACGGGCACGTGATCTGCTACTTATATTTTTCTATTGTCTTTACTGATTTTCAAATCATATTCTGATTGATTGAATTCTGGTTATTCTTGCATAAAATTAAGTTTTATTTATACTGTTTGATCTGATCTCTTTAAGAAAAAAGCTATCATAGGGCTTATTTGTTGGTGGTTACTTCTTATATGGATTAGCATATTATTGTGCAATTATTCTCTTACTTAACATTTGCGGCTAAATTTCTCATGCACTTTATATTTAAACTTAATCAGAGGGCTATAGAAAAATATATATTTTAGTAATCGAGATTTCCCCTTACTATACATATCAGGAGCTTAAAATTATGGCAGAATATACCCCTAAAGAAAGATTAGCACGTGCACTTACAGGGCAGCCTGTTGACAGGATGCCTGCAATATCAGTTACACAGACAGGTACCGTTGACCAGATGGAAGCTTCCGGAGCTTTTTGGCCCGAGGCCAACGAGGATGCTGAAAAGATGGCAGCACTCGCAGAAGCGGGTCACACCGTAGTAGGTTTTGAGGCTGTACGTGTACCCTTTGACATCACCGCAGAGGCCGAGTTCTTCGGCTGTGAGATCAAACCCGGTACGATGGAGCAGCAACCCTCTGTTATCGGTCATGTGATAAGTAACACAGAAGATATCGAGAAATTCAAGGGCTACAATCTTGACCACGGAAGGATCGGTGTTGTCTGTGATGCTATCAGGATCCTTGCAGACAAGTACGGTGATGAACTTCCTGTCATGGGCAGTATGATCGGTCCTTTCTCCCTTGCACAGCATCTCAATGGTGATGACTGGTTCATGGCCATATTCACAGACGAGGCCTTCGGTCTTGCACTTATGGAATTCGCAACCGATTTCTGTGTTGCATATGCAAAGAAGATGGTTGAGAACGGTGCTGACACAATGGTGATCATCGATCCTACAGCAAGTGCTCAGCTCATTGGTGCAGAGTTCTATGAGAAGTTCGTTGTACCATATCACGCAAAGATAGTTGATGCAATGCACGAGGCCGATGTACCTGTAGTGCTGCACATCTGTGGTGATACCACCAAGGGACTCGCACTCATGGAATCCTCAGGTGTGGATGCCATCAGTGTTGACCAGAATGTTGACGTTGCAACCGCTGTTGGAAACGTTGATAAGGCAGTGATCGTCGGTAACCTTGATCCTGTGAACGTTCTCTGGAACCAGACCCCGGAAGTCGTAAAGGAAGAATCACAGAAGGTACTGGACGCAGGAGTAGGCCTGCTGGCACCAGGCTGTGGTATTGTCAGTAAGACACCGACCGAGAACCTGCAGGCAATGGTCGAGATGGCAAAGAACCACAAATATTGAATCTATAATAAAATCCATTCATTTCTCCGGGTTTGAACCTTATAATGAATCCCTTCTCTCCCGGAGAATCTTTTTTTATTTCTTACTATGAATTTGCAGCAATAAGTATACCTAGAATCTATTATCTACTATGGTGACAAAGACAAAAGAAAAGATTCTGTCATCATGTGGTTTATATGGAATATATAAGTGATTTTTTTGAATTTATTAAAAAAGCGACAGCACCGGTTCAGACAGTGGATGCCATAAAAGAGTGTTTTGATGCTGAAGGTTTCACAGAATTGAATATGGATAAGCCATGGAAGTTAAAAGCTTCTGGGAAATACTATCTATCCCCCTATCCTTCCATGCTTGTGGGCTTTACTGTAGGGAGCGATCAATATCTGCAAAAAGGAGTAAAGATGATCGCTGCGCATACGGATAATCCCGGATTCAGAATAAAACCCGATCCCGAGGTTGACCGTGAAGGGATGCTGACGCTGAATGTGGAGAAATATGGCGGTCCTATTCTGAGTGCATGGTTCGACCGTCCTTTGTCCATCGCCGGAAGGATAGCAGTGAAGTCCCATGAGGTACTAAGGCCTGAATTGATCCATCTGGATTTTCAAAGACCGATACTTACCATCCCAAATCTTGCAATCCATATGAATCGTGATATCAATAAAGGTATGGAGATCAAGGTTCAGAAAGAAATGCAGCCTCTCATGACCCTGTTGATGGAAGAGGAGATCAAGGATGATTATCTACTGAATCTGGTTGCAAAGGAAGCGGGGGTAAGTCCGGAGGATATCCTGGATATGGACCTGAATGTCTATTGTTGCGAGGAAGGCATGCTGGTTGGCTCAAAAGGGGAGTTCATTTCCTGTCCGAGGATAGATGACCTGTCCATGGTGTATGCTGCTCTGGAAGCTCTTATAGGATCGGAGCATAAGGACGGGATCAACATGGTAGCATTCATGGATAATGAGGAAATAGGTTCCATGACCAGGCAGGGTGCAGATTCCATGCTGTTGAGCACTATTTTGGATAGCATCCATAAGGGCATAAAGGGAGCTGAACAGGTCACCTTTCAGGAAACGGACTTCTTTGTTATCTCGGCCGATGGTGCCCATGGTTTCCATCCCAATTATAGCGAAAAAACAGATATCACCAGCAAGCCTGTAATGAACAAAGGGGTTGCAATCAAGATCAGCGGAAATCGTTCATATGCCTCGGAAGTTGAGACCATTGCAGCTTTTCAGCAATTGTGTGACAGGGCAGGTGTTGAATACCAGAAATTCGTGAACCATTCCGATGAACCGGGAGGAAAGACCCTTGGTCCCTTGCTCAGCAAATACCTGCCTGTTCATGTGGTGGATGTAGGCGTGCCGATGCTGGCAATGCATTCTACCAGGGAGCTTATGGGTAAACAGGACTTTCTGGATTCCATCGAGATTTTCAGGACATTTTTCCGGTTAGAAGAATGACACATATCTTGTGAAATTAAATTTCCAGGATACATTTTGTTCGACCCATACTTTATATACACTGAAAATTTAACTACAGCCAGATGTCCAGAAGAAGACAAAA
Source organism: Methanolobus sp. UBA118 (assembly GCA_002508635.1). GTDB lineage: Archaea > Halobacteriota > Methanosarcinia > Methanosarcinales > Methanosarcinaceae > Methanolobus. The sequence continues at coordinate 82,866 of DACO01000145.1, forward strand.
GGTACGGGAAATTACGGACTTTAAATCCCTCCTGAAAAAGCAGGGATATAGTCTTGCAGGCAGGCATTCTGCCGTGAAGACCTGCCTCTGGCTTGGCAGGGCTATCAAGGGAGAGGGTGAGTGCTACAAATCTCATTTTTACGGCATTCAGTCACACCGCTGTCTCCAGATGACGCCGACGCTTATGTGTAATCAGAAGTGTCTGCATTGCTGGAGACCTACTGAGATCGACGTCCCTATGCCCGATGGCTGGGACTCTCCAGTGGAAATAGTGGGGTCATGTATCGATTCTCAGCGGAAGTTAATTTCCGGTTTTGGCGGCTCTGCTCCAAGGGAGCTCTGGATGGAGGGCAATGAGCCCGGACACGTGGCAATATCCCTGTCAGGAGAACCCACACTTTTTCCTCATCTTCCGGAACTAATTGAGGAATTCAAAAGTAAGGGCCTTACAACCTTTGTTGTAAGCAACGGCACCGTACCTGCGATGATGGAAAAGATCAACCCTTCCCAGCTTTACATGAGTCTTGACGCACCTGACAGGCAGACCTACGAAAAGGTCTGTGTCCCGAATTCTCCCGGTCTCTGGGACAGGATAAACGAGTCACTCGATATTCTTCGGAACAAGGATACAAGGACCGTCATACGTATAACCCTGATCAAGGGTGTCAATATGTTCAACCCTGAGGCTTATGCTGAACTTATAAGCAAGGCAGATCCGGACTATATAGAGGTTAAAGCTTACATGCACCTGGGTTTCTCCAGAAAGAGGCTTCCGCGTGAAGCAATGCCATCCCATGAAGAGGTACTTGAATTCTCGGCTGAGGTTGCAGAGTATCTGGGATACCAGGTTGCCGATGATGTGGAGATAAGCAGGGTGGTCCTTCTCTCAAAGGACGGCTCGGTCTCACACCTTATTTGACGGGCAGGATGCGGGTCTGTCCGGGTCCGTGTCACAATCTATATTTATATGTTAGATGTACATATGCACCACAATCGAAGATATGAAATAATCATAGTTCACTTCAATTCGGAGTATTTTCAATATGTCAGAACAATCTGCTCATTCTAAATATGAATTTAAGAAACATCTGGAGGAACTGCGCTCAAAGAAGGGTCGCGGTACCGAACTGATATCACTTTATATCCCTACTACAAAGCAACTGTCCGATGTTACCTCTCAGCTCAAGACAGAGCACGGTCAGGCCTCGAACATCAAATCCAAGGTTACAAAAGATAATGTACAGGGTGCGCTTGATTCCCTGCTTTCTAGACTGAGGTACGTTGAGGAAGTACCCGAGAACGGTATTGTGTTCTTCACCGGTGCGGTTGACATAGGCGCTAATAAAACAAACATGGAAACAACCATTATTGAGCCTCCTCAGCCCATTGTTACCTACAGGTATCATTGTGATTCCTCGTTCTTCCTTGAACCGCTTGAGGAAATGCTGAGGGATGTTAAGACATTCGGTCTGCTTGTACTTGACAGGAGAGAGGCCACGGTGGGTCTGCTTGTGGGAAAACATATCGAATCATACAGGCATCTCACATCCGCAGTACCAGGCAAACAGAGAAAGGGTGGTCAGAGTGCTCACAGGTTCCAGCAGCTAAGGCTTATCGCCATCCATGATTTCTACAAACGTATCGGTGATGCAGCAAGTGATGTATTCCT
>DACO01000194.1 GCA_002508635.1 Methanolobus sp. UBA118
CTCTCATGCAGAGCATTGGATTATTATTTAAAACGAGTTATGATTAATATGATCGATATTGTGCTTACTGCGATGTGGCTTATGCTTCCGGCCTACATCCCTAACTCGACTGCTGCTGTATTTGGTGGCGGTAAGCCAATTGATGGTGGCAGAAAGCTTGGAGACGGGCGCCGAATACTCGGTGACGGAAAGACCTACAGGGGACTTTTGGCAGGAACTGTGTGCGGAATGCTTCTTGGCCTGCTTCAGACATATTACCTGACAATCAACGATTTCTTATTCGGGGTTGAGCTGCCCTCATTCGGAGAACTTCCCGGTGCTCTTGTGATTCTCTTTACACTTGCCTTCGGCTCTCTTTTCGGTGACATGTTCATGAGCTTTTTCAAGCGAAGAATTGGTTTCAAAAGGGGTGCCCCCCTGCCGGTGATAGACCAGCTAGATTTTGTGCTGGGAGCATGGCTGCTTACATATATTGCCTCTCCTGTGTGGTTTTCTGAGAATTTCACCTATCAGGTCATTCTTGTAGTGCTGATAATCACTCCGCTGCTGCATTTTGTGACCAACGTTATAGGCTATCTTATTGGTGTAAAAAAAGAACCATGGTGATCTGCTACTTTTATCATGCAGGGTATGGAATTTAATGGTGAGACTTATATTCGACATCAACCTAGTTACTGGAATCAGATAGATCGAAATTATAGATGGAACTTATTCAGAGTTGTGTTTATCATGCAGGAATCCTTGAATAGCAAACAGTCACTTATCAATGCCCTGAAAGAATGCGGGGCTGTCAGGTTCGGAGATTTTACACTTGCTTCCGGAAAGAAAAGCAGTTATTATGTGGATATCAAAAAGGCGAGTACGGACCCGGTAACTCTTAAAAAGATCGCAAGGGAAGCCAGCACTGTTATCCGCGGGATGCATGCGGATGCTGTGGGCGGGGTCGTGCTTGGCAGTGTTCCGCTGGCAACCGCGGTATCCCTTGAGTCAGGACTTCCTCTGGTGCTGATACGCAAGTCCGATAAAAGTTATGGGACTGGCGGTCGTTTTGTCGGCGATGTCCGGGAAGGCTCCAGGATCGTGCTGCTTGAGGATGTGACCACAAGCGGTGGCTCTGTCAGTGATGCCATTAAAGCAATTCGTTCAGAAGGTGCGATAGTGGAAGCTGTGGTGACTGTAGTGGACCGTGAATCCGGCGCATCTGAAAACCTGGATTCCATGGATGTACAGCTTATTCCCCTTGTCAGGGCAGGTGAACTCGTTTCATCCTCGCAATAGTCCTCTAAGTAAAATGGTAAATTATTTATTTTAAGAAATTGAACTTTGTGCTATTCTAATTCCTACTAAGCAATAAGGTAAAGAAATCACATTCTGGCATCTGGCAGGTTATTATTAAACGTTTGATGCCAATATTTTTAAAACGAGGTCTTAAGGCATGAACATTCTAGTAGTCGGTGGCGGCGGAAGGGAGCACGCCATAACAGCAGCGCTCGCAAGGAGCAGGAAAGACCCTTATATCTATGCAGTGATGTCCAAGAAGAACCCCGGAATTGCACACTTATGTGAGGATTTCCTTCTAGAGAAGGAAACCGATGTGGAGAAGGTAGTTGAATTTGCCGTCAGGAACAATATCCAGATAGCGGTGATAGGTCCGGAGGCTCCTCTTGCAGCAGGGCTTGCAGATGCACTCGAGGATGCGGGTATCAGTACCGCAGGTCCGAAAAAGGCAGTTGCAGAGATCGAGTTCAACAAGGCATGGGCTCGCAATTTCATGAAGGAGAATAATATTGATGGCTGCCCTGAGTTTGAGGTGTTCGATGATAAAGAGGCAATGTTCAGTTTTATCGAAAAGCTCGGCGATGTTGCCATCAAACCTGCGGGTCTTACCGGCGGAAAAGGTGTTAAGGTCATGGGTGACCAGCTTCCTGATATCGATGCAGCCAAAGAATATGCCGCAGGTCTTCTTTCCGGGGATCGTGTAGTTGTCGAGGAGAACCTTAAGGGTGAGGAATTTACACTTCAGGCATTTGTTGACGGTGAACATCTTGCTTTCATGCCCACAGTACAGGACCATAAGCGTGCCTTTGAAAGTGACCTTGGTCCCAACACGGGTGGCATGGGCTCATACAATGCACCGGGTGAATTGCTGCCTTTCCTGATCGAGGATGATGTCATCCAGGCAAAACAGATCATGAAGGATACAGTGGCCGCACTGAAAAAAGTTACAGGCGTGGGTTACAAAGGAACCCTCTATGGCCAGTTCATGATAACTGCCAATGGCCCGAAGGTGATCGAATTCAATGCCCGTTTCGGTGATCCGGAGGCAATGAACGTACTTCCGCTTCTTGAAACCGATTATGTGGATGTTCTCTCTGCAATGGTTACCGGAACCCTTGACAAACTGGATGTAAAGTTCAGCGGAAAAGCCACCGTATGTAAATATGCCGTTCCCGCAGGATATCCGGACAACCCTACGAAAGACCGGGAAGTAGTTGTGGGTGATATCGGCGATGCATTGTTATTCTATTCAAGTGTTTATGAAAAGGACAACAAGGTCTACACCACCGGATCCAGGGCTGTGGCCGTTGTAGGTATGGCCGACTCAATTGCCGGGGCTGAGGAGATCGCCCAGAACGCGCTTGAGAACATAAGCGGTGACCTGCATTCAAGGCGGGATATAGGTAAAAAGGATCTTATACAGAAACGTATCGACCATATGAAGGCGATACGCGGAAACTGATTACATGATTTACGGAATGATACCATGAAGCACCTGCTATCGATGACCGATCTTTCCCATGAAGAGATAATCGAATTGCTTGACATGGCAGCGGACATGAAGGAAAAGCGTCTCAAGGGAAAGGTCACGGACCTTCTCAAGAACAAGAGTATAGGGATGATATTTGAAAAATCATCCACCCGTACCAGGGTTTCCTTTGAGGTCGGTATGTCGGACCTTGGAGGTCATGCATTATATCTTAACACCAGGGACATGCAACTTGGCAGGGGTGAGACCGTAGCAGATACGGCTGCTGTGCTTTCAAGGTATCTGTACTGTATAGTTGCCCGGGTTTACAGCCATGATACTGTAAAGGAACTTGCCGAGAATTCAGCTGTACCTGTTGTCAATGCTCTTTCAGATCTTGAACACCCATGCCAGATACTCGCTGACCTGCTGACTATTCGTGAATATAAGAACAGGCTGCAGGGTCTGAAATATGCCTGGATCGGTGATGGTAACAATGTCTGTAATTCCGCAATACTCGGTTGTGCGCTGGTGGGTATGGAAATTTCAGTGGCATGTCCGGCCGGATACGAGCCTGATGAGGATATCGTGGAGCAGGCGAGGAAACTTGGCGGCAAGGTCACGATCACCCAGGATCCCGCAGAAGCTGCAAAGGATGCGGATATTCTGTACACCGATGTGTGGATTTCCATGGGTGATGAGGATGAGCGTGAAAAACGCCTGAATGATCTCATGCCATATCAGATAAATTCAGAACTGGTGGACCTTGCAATGCAGGATGTAATAGTAATGCACTGTCTTCCGGCACATCGTGGAGAGGAGATATCCGCAGATGTCATGGACGGTCCTCATTCCGTTGTTTTCGACCAGGCTGAGAACCGCCTGCATGCCCAGAAGGCTCTGCTGTTGAAATTAATGTGCTGAATTGCTTTTTCAAACACAAACTTTAACTAGAAAAAGCACTACTAAACAGCATTCACTTTGCGGGAGTTGCCCAGCCAGGCCAAAGGCGCTAGGTTCAGGGCCTAGTCTCGTAGGAGTTCGTGTGTTCGAATCACACCTCCCGCACCATTAATTTTATGAATTATTTTTCAGCCTGAGTTCTCGTTCTCTCAAATATCTTCTACTGGTACTGGTGTAGATTCTTTCCAGTAATGTTCGAAGAGTTCTTTTGCCCATTCCAGTGAACTCTGACTGAAACTCAGGAGATATTTATTATCGTACCTTATATTCTGGTTAAATGAAAGTAAAAAGAATGCACTGTCCGTCAGACCGAATTTCATAAACCGGATCTCTTCCGGATATAGAAAGAGTTTGACATAACCGCTTTTTATGAAAGTTCTGAACACATCGGCATAACTATCCCTTATTTTCTCCAGTAATCCTTTATCAACAATTATTGATACATTCGTTCTGTTTTTTATCCATTCCTTGCCGAGTTGTCCGAAGTTCGGATATACGAATCTGCAGATAAAGTGTACATTTTTTGAACCCAGAGACCTCTCATAGAATTCATGGTTTATATCATGTATATCCATGGATTCAGGCTCTGTTATCCTGCTGTCTGAAAGCTCACCGATCCTTTCCAGAAGGTGCTCGGGCAGAAAATCCAGCTTACGGCTTCCCCAGTAATCAATATCCTCGTCCAGGACATCAACGGTAAGTAAAAGTGGTTCGACCTGTCTTATCAGCAGCTTTCCGATAGTTGTCAGCTGGTAAATATCATCAAACTGGCTTATGAGATGATGGTCTTCCAGTATCCTTGTTTGAGGCAATAATGCGGGCCTGTTGGTTTTTAGATGGTCGAGTATGGTCTCCATCTTTTTGGGTCCGCTGCCAAGAAGCAGCAGCACGTTCTTTCTCTTCTCGGATGCGAATATAACATCAAGTAAGGGTTTTTTCATTATCTGCACACATCTCCGATAGATCACCCCTCCCAGATCTTAATTGCATTTTATGTAACAATTATCAATTATTTCAGGATTTAATGACATTTAAACATATTGATATTTTATCTAAAATAAATAATATACATGTGTTATAATTTGTAATGTCAATTTAAGGCCACAGCAATCGTTATTGCTATGTTCTCATCTTCAACAGTATTTGTAAAATAAAAAAAGAGCTGAAAGGTATGCAACGGGACAGAACTAAAACAGTAATTAGTAAGCCTTGCCCTCGAGATAAGGACAGTAGCTGCAACTTATCGGTCCGAGTTTTATCTGCTTACAGGGAAATTCCTTACATTCGGTAAACAGTTGCGCATAGTTTTCATAATCCGGGTGGATGGATTGCTCAGGATCTTCTTTCAGGATGGAATATACCTGTTCTATGCTCTGGCATTGTCCGCCTGACATATTCGGACATCTTTCACAGTTTTCATTTAATATCGTTTTCATATGGATTCATTCTCCTGTAATGTGTTTACTTCCAGCTTATTCTGGCAGTTTCTCTTCCGGGTATGTTCTGTACTTTGTACTTCGGATATCCAAACATCATTGCATACTGGACTACATGTCCTTCGGGCAGGTCCAGTTCCTTAATAAGTGGTTCATGTTCGGATGCAGCCATTTTCAGAAATCCTGCCCAGCAGGTCCCCAGATCAAATGCAGGGGCTACAAGCTCAAACCATGAAAGGGCTATTATGCTGTCCGTAAAAGCCATGGGGTTTGCCTCGGCGGCGTGTGCTATTGCTACATGTGGTGCCCCACGGCATACGGGATCCTTTCCTGCTTCGTAGGCTTCAATGAGTGAGGGCACCACGGGCTTCAGTGGGTGCATTTGTTCACTGTCATGGATTTTACGCATCCATTCGATGCTAAGGCGTGTAAGCTTGCGCACTTCATCAGGGTCATGGATAATAAGCCAGTGTACGGGCTGGTTATTCATTGCCGATGGTGAATAGCGGACTATATCAAGAATCTCCTCTATCGTTTCCCTGTCTGCCATCCTGTCTTTGTAATTACGAATTGATCGACGTTGCCGCATGTAGATTCCCATTTGACCGGGCGTAATTCCATGCACGTCATCTTCAGATATTATTGGGTGTGTGGTTTTAAATTGAGGTGTAATCGCACCTTCTGGACAAAAAGCTTCACAATTGCCACATTTCGTGCAATACGCTCCCACTTCGTCCGGCATGAAAGGCATGCCCTCACTGCCCGGGATGATCAGGCTCAGTGGACATATTTCCATGCAGGTGCCACAATTCGTACATGTCTGGGGATCAATGGAAATGGATTTCATGCTATTAAACTCCATCAATAATCTGCAAGCCTGCGTGATAAACATTTGTACTGCCCAGTCTTTTAACTGCAATACTTCTATATTCTCTGACTGTATAGCAACATCATGGCAAGTTATCGGGCATTGGTCATGGATGTGATCAGGCGGGCAGACATACTTCTGGAAGTAGTTGATGCCCGCTTTCCTGACGAGACTAGAAACAATTATGTTGAAGAGCAAATAATTCGCGCAGATAAACCCTTCATTATCGTTCTCAATAAATGTGACCTTGTTTCAAAAGAGAAACTTGAAAAGACAAAAAGTCGGTTTTCAAAGTTTGTCCCTGCAGTATTCGTATCAGGGAAAGACAGGTTCGGCACGACCATCCTGAGACACAAGATCCTGGAAGTTGTGGAGGCTTCCACAATCATGGATCGTGATATCCTTGTAGGCTGCCTTGGCTATCCCAATACGGGCAAATCATCGGTAATCAACGGTGTAAGTGGAAAACATAAGGCCGGAACTTCCTCTATATCAGGCCACACAAAGGGTGTGCAACATGTAAATGCAGGTTCCCGTATCAAGTTCATCGACACTCCGGGGGTAATTCCCTCAAATGAGTTCGACGAGATTATGCAGGGTCTTCTGGGCATAAAAGATGCCACTCACTTAAAGGATACTGTCGGTGTGGCGATGAAGATAATAGAAGTCATGTGCTCTGAGAACAAAGCTGAACTGGAATCATTCTATAAGGTCGATATAGGGGACCTGGATGTCTATGAATCCCTTGAGGCTATAGGCAAGCGCAACAATTTCCTGAAGAAAAAAGGAGAGATTGACGAAACAAGAACTGCCATCAGGATTATAAACGACTGGCAGAAAGGACAGTTCGTTGTATGAATACTGAGGAGGATATTCATGTCCGATAAACGGGGAAAATATTTCGGAGTTTGTACTTCCTACCATCATTCAAAGGGCTGCAGATGTCCTTCGTGCCCTTCGTATCCTGAAAAAGGAAAGTACATGTTCTGTTCAAAGGGTAAAAGTCCGGCCTTTGATAAGAAAGCAGGATGTCTCTGCAGGGAATGTGAGATCTATCACAAGTTCAGGTTCGAAGGCGAGTATTTTTGTATGTAGTATACAGGCACAGGTCCAAAAAGTGTTTAAAATGCTGCTGATTATGGATACGAGTGGATTGCAATGAGGATACACTGTTTACAGCATCTTGAATTCGAGACTTTAGGTAATATCAATCAGTGGGTCCTGAGCAGAGGTCATACCCTTTCAAAGAGTATGCCATATGCAGGCGATAGCTTTCCGGATACGGATGACTTTGATCTGCTGGTTATAATGGGAGGTCTTATGAGCGTGTATCAGGAAGACAGTTTTTCATGGCTGAAGGCGGAGAAAGAATTCGTGAAAAGATGTCTTGATACGGGAAAAGCAGTTTTTGGTATATGCTTCGGGGCACAGATGCTTGCTGAAATACTTGGCTCAAAGGTAACACAAAACAGATATAAGGAGATAGGCTGGCATAAAGTAAGATTGACAGGGAAATATGAGGTAGCTGGTCTGCTTTCCGGCTTTCCCGATGAGTTCACTGCATTCCAGTGGCATGGTGACACGTTTGAACTTCCTGAAAAGGCCATCCGTCTTTTTGAAAGTGAAGCATGCAGGGAACAGGGCTTTATTTATGGTGACAATGTGCTGGCTGTGCAGTTCCATCCTGAGGCTGATGAAAAGAGTATTCATGATCTGGTGGAAAACTGCAGCACCGATCTTGTGGATGGCAGGTATATTCAGAATGAGAACTATATTATTTCAAGGAAAGACCTTGTCGAAGGATCTGCATCCCTGATGTTCTCCATTCTTGACTGGTTTGAATCCGGTATTCAAACAGGAACAGGTAATAAAGTTCAATCTATAACTTGCAGGAGCTAGATTATGGCAGATGAATATGATAGTGAAAGGATAGAAAAGATGAAGGAGTTGTGCAGTAAGCGTCCGGTCCTCTATTCCGATCTCGATCACATGAAAAAGGGTTCCACGGGATTTCTTCACGACCAGGGTTATTCCAATGAGGAAATAGCTATTGCTCTGGAACTGGATCTACAGGAGGTTGAGAGTAATCTTGAAGGAACAGGATATCCACTTGAGCTTCGCAAGGTCGAAAAATTCAGGGACAGGCTTCCTTCGAATATCGGTGATGCAATAAAGGTCAAAATACCTGCATGGGGAGCACAGGACGGTCCTGTGGAAACAAAAGCAATTGTGCTCCAGTATATCCTGAAAGGTGAAAGCTGCGGGTTGATCGTGCAACTCCTGGAGGATGTTGATACAGGCTATCCTATTATGGCTGAAAAGAAAAAGGGTGATGAAGCGGTTATCCCGCTTGACTGGTATGTACCTTGAAATAGATTTCCTTATACTTTTTGCAGGACACACTCTTTGTTTGCGGATTCCGTAAATGATCCGATACCTGTTCTTTTTTTGCGGAGTATGTCGATCAGTCTCTGCTGGTTATAATTGATCCCATGTGTGTTGTACCCTCCAAGCGAGCAGCGTCCCTTTCTTCCATGCCCGTGAAAATCGGACCCTCCTGTCATCAGAAGATCATGCTCCCTGCAGATATTATACATAATCTCTATCTGTGCCTTTGTACTGTTTCCATAGAATACCTCAAACCCGTCAATGCCACTATGGATCAATGAACTGGCTACAGCGGACAGCATCTCCTTGCTGTCAAACATGTCCAGACTCCTTAAAAGGTGTGCACAGATTGCCTTTCCACCTGCTTCATGGATTGTTCTGATAGCTTCCTCTGCTTTGAATTTTTCTATTTCGACATAGAATCTTGAATTTTCACCAAGCCACTCATTGTGAAATTCATAATTACTCATGTTCCCTTTAATAACAGATATGCAGATATCATGCTTTGTTAGTATCCCGCTCGCATTTTCAAGTACTGAGTAATCGATGGTCCAGTCGTAGGATTCCAGCATAGAACATACCTTTCTGGCATATTTGAAGGCATTGTTCCTGGCTTCATCTGTTTTTTTGAGAAGCTCCATGTCCTCCCTGTCAAAACCATAACCGAGAATATGTAATTCCATTTGTGGGATGTCAAGTTTTGTGGTAAATTCTATACCCGGTATGAATTCAATTCCTCTGCCTTCACATTCCTTTTCAGCAATGTCAAGACCTTCCACAGTATCATGGTCCGTGACACTTAATGCCTTCAACCCCAGTTCAGAGGCATACCCCACCAGTTCCCCGGGTTGCATATCACCATCGGAAAATGTCGTGTGTGAATGTAAATCTACTATTGTCTTGATTGTGACACCTTCATTAATGTATGCAGAAATTATTCTGCTTTATAAAATATGTATTTTTCCTATGGAATCTATATTCCATGTGGAAAATATGTGTATGCTGTAAAAAAGATAGGTTTGTGGGTTTTCACCCACATGTTGAATTTACGATACTATCTCTTCGTCTGTCCTGATGCCCGCAACGATCTCCACAGGAGATACGAATATCTTCCCGTCTCCGAACTTGCCGGTGCGTGCATTCTTGCGGATAAGATCTATAATGGGACGTACATCCTCGTCGCCTACGACCATCTCGATCTCAGTCTTCGGGATCATATCCACTTTGATCTGCTTTCCCCTGTACTGGAGACAGATTCCTTTCTGTGCACCACGACCTTTTACTTCATGCACAGTCATTGGGAAGTAACCTTTGTCTTCCAGTGCCGACTTTACATCTTCGAGTTTCTCGGGTCTGATAACTGCTATAATTCTTTTCACTATCATCACCTCAGGCTGTTGTGGATTCTCCGTGCTGGGAAATATCCAGTCCCACGTATTCCTCTTCTTCGGTTACACGCAGTCCCATCACCTTATCAACAATCGTTGCCAGTATGTAGGTTACAACGAATGCGTATATCATGGCAACGGATGCGTCAAGTACCTGTATGAGGAACTGATTTACGTTTCCGTAGATAAGGCCGTCGACTCCTCCTATGGCTGCACTTGCAAAGATGCCTGTTGCGATTGCGCCCCAGAATCCTCCCATGCCGTGTACAGCCCAGGCATCAAGACTTTCATCAAGACCTCTGCGTTCACGGAACAGCAGTGCGCTGAAACAGAGTACTCCTGCAAAACCACCGATAAGTATGGCTGACATGGGTCCGACAAATCCTGATGCAGGGGTTATGGCCACAAGACCTGCGACAGCTCCACTGATCATACCCAGGGAACTTGGCTTGCCTTTGATCCAGGCTGCCAGCATCCAGGTTATTGCACCGGCAGCTGCTGATATATTCGTGACCACAAGAGCGTTGACAGCAAGTCCGTCTGCTGCGAGTGCACTTCCTGCATTGAATCCGAACCATCCGAACCACAGCAGTGCCCCACCGAGCAGAGTAGTGGAAATATTTTCAGCTTCCATACTGTATTTTCCAAAGCCTGCACGGTTTCCGATAACCATTGCCAGTGCAAGGGCACCGAATCCAGAACTGATGTGAACCACGGTTCCTCCTGCAAAGTCAAGGGCACCAAGCTCACCAGCCCAGCCGCCTCCCCATGCCCAGTGGGCCAGGGGATCATATACGAGAGTTGTCCAGAGTAGTCCGAGTACGATGAATGAACTCAGCTTGATACGTCCTGCGACTCCTGATGTCAGAATTGCGAGTGTAACTCCTGCGAACACAAGCTGGAACACCATGAAAAGCATATCCGGTATTCCTTCACCATCGAGTCCCACACCCTGTAGGCCGAGGTAATCCAGTCCACCAATAAAGCCTCCGATATCGGTACCGAATGAAAGTGAATATCCGAAAAGTACCCACTGGATACTTACGATCGCAAAGGCGATAAAAGACATTGC
>DACO01000083.1 GCA_002508635.1 Methanolobus sp. UBA118
TGTCCGCATTGTGATGAAAAGATAGATATCTACGGAATGGGCGGTGTCGAAAAAGCTGCTGCTGATTTTGATGTGGATGTCATCGGGGAGCTACCGATCGATCCTGAGATCGCTGATATAGAGGATCAGGGAAGGGTTCATCTCGAAGGAGACAGAGACCTTGAATGGTTCAGGGAATTCAGCAAGGTCGTAGACAGCGTGGAGAATTTCAAGAAATGATTACACTAAGGGAACTTAGCCTCTTTTTTACTCTTTTTTAATCATCAGAATCCCGGGGTAGTTTTATAGACCTCCGGAACAGATATTTTATCATGGGAGTGGAAAATAGTTCCAATAGCATAGACAGACTTGTCTTTATCGATCCGGTGGAAGTTGTGGATGACGTCCTTTACGACAGTAGCTGGCTTCTCAAGGAGAACTCGAACACACGTACCAGTCCCTCGGTCATTGATCTCCATATAGCAACACAGATAAAGAAAAGATATGCTCTTGAAAAGCTTTACTCAAAAGAAGTAGCAAATGCCCATCTTGACGGAATCATTCACATACATGATCTCCACAGCCCCTTCAAGCCCTACTGTAACGGCATAGATGCAAGAATATTCTTGATGGACGGACTCATGTTCCCTGATACGGTGAGTCTTCCTGCAAAGCGCTTTGAAGCCGCACTTTACCATACGATGTCCTTTATGCTGCATTCACAGCAGTTCTTTGCGGGAGCCCAGGCTGTTGATATGCTGAACTGGATGCTTGCTCCTTATCTGCATTATGATGGTATGGATGAAGAGAAACTATACCAGGTGATCCAGGGATTCATGTTCCAGATGAACCAGTCAAACCGCATTGGTGCACAGAGTGCTTTTACCAATATAGGGCTTCGTATCAGCTGTCCCTCAATGCTTGAAGATGAAAGGGCAATATTCGGAGGGAAGCTGCTTGATGCGACCTATCCTAAATTTGAAGATGAGGCAAGATCAATATACAGGACCTTTATGCAAGTTGCGGCAGCAGGAGATGCAAGCGGAGCACCTTTTACTTTCCCGTTAATTACCACTGCAATAACAGAGGACATTGATCCGGATGATGAGCTCTGGCACAGTACCATGAGGGCTGCTTCAAGTACCGGTGCGCCATATTTTCTGAATCTTACAGCAGACTACCTCGAGGAGGAAACTGTGCAGGCCATGTGCTGCCGTTTGCTTGCAAAACACAGCGGAGGGATATGGAGTGCGGGAGGTATCGGAACCGGTTCCAACAAAGTTGTTTCTGTGAATTTGCCAGGCATAACAGCAAGAATAAACTCCCCCGATGACCTTTATACCGAAATTGACAGGATAATGGGAATAGGCCGTCAGGCACTCCTGGAAGGAAACGAGATAATTAGGAAATCACTGTATGAATGGGGACTGCTGCCATGGCTTATGAACAGTACCAGTGAAGGAATTCCTTACTATGATTTCGCAAAACGCCATCTCACCTTCGGAGTTGTCGGCCTGAATGAATGTCTGATGAATCTCACAGGCAGACCACTGACAGAGCAGCAGGAAACGGGTCTTGAGATAATACGGCATATATCCGAAAAGATCACACAGTTCTCTATTGAGGACGGGATAGAGTACACACTGGAGCAGACTCCTGCCGAAAGTACGGCCTACAGGTTTGCACTGCTGGACCGCCAAAGATACGGAAAACATGCAAATGTGCAGGGCACCGTGGACACTCCCTATTACACCAATTCAACCCATGTTCCGTACAACAGTAGCATTTCCCTTATTGACCGTATTAATATCGAATCCGAGTTCCATCCCTATTTCACAGGTGGCACCATATGCCATATATGGATAGGAGAGAGCACTCCCGACCCTGAAGGATTGAGCAGATTCATACAGCGGCTTGCGAGAACAAAACTTGCTTATTTCTGCCTGTCCCCTGATTTTTCGGTTTGCATTAACGGACACACCACACGTGGAAAAAGGGAGAGGTGCCTGCTCTGCGGTGAGAAGGTTGCAGACCATATTTCCAGGGTCACCGGATATTACGGACATGTCAGCAACTGGAATCCCGGAAAGCGCATGGAGTACGAGCAGAGGCACAGGTACAATTGCTCTGCGAAAAAATAAATAAGCATGCAGGCATCTTGGATGTATGCAATTCCAGAGTGAAAGGACATTTAAGTGGCTGCTTTCCAGGGACATCAATAATGTCAAGGAAATTTCACGTGTAATCCAGGCAGCTCATCTATGGGGTGTGAGAACAGACCTGGTTCCTGAGCTCGTGAGTCTGAAGAAAGAAGCCTGCTGGGAAAATTCACTCAGGGATACTGCACGGGCTGCCTCTGCCCTTGCCTCTGAAGGTACTGTTTTTTCCGATGTGATATCATGGATGCTCTCTGAACAAAAAGACGGGGCATGGAATAATGATGTCTATGATACTGCATATGTGCTGGCTTCACTTGCGGATATGGGAGTTTGGAACAGAGAAGGTTGTTTGTGGCTTATTGATAACTACGGAGCCTCATGGGAACATCCCGGAACAACTGCCCTGATCATAAACGCACTGAAAAAGCAGCATGAGATTAGTGAGGATAAGAGCAGTGATCTTGAGGAGTTCATAGACGAGCGTGCTGAATGGATACTCTCAGAACGCACTGTAGAAGGAGCATGGAAAAC
>DACO01000056.1 GCA_002508635.1 Methanolobus sp. UBA118
TCCTTTACCAGCAGTCTGATGGTCCCGTAGGTGGAATACTCGGCTATCCTGTGGGTCAGCTCGTGGGCTGTTCCGTCTATCATCAGCAACGATGTGATCTTCTGTGATGAGAGATAATATGCTATGGTCTCAAGTTTATCCCTGAACAGACGAATCTCGTCTCCTATTGAAAAGGTACCGATGTTGTCGATAACCACTGCCTCGACATCATCTGCTATCAGGTGGGTGAGGTTTGTAAGGTCTTCCATGTGCATGCTTGTATCACCTAAACTCTCGGATGATATTCCGGTATAGGAAGCCCTCATTTCCAGTATGCGCATTATCGATAACAGATTGCTTTCAAAGAAGGGTTCCAGATCAAATCCCAGCAATTTAGCGTGGAGAAGTATCTTTTCAGGTGTTTCCTCTGTGGCTATCATCATGCATTTCTTGCCTTGAGAACATGCCTGGTGCAAAAACTGGATCCCCATGACTGTCTTCCCGGTCCCGGGTTCACCGGTTATGAGGATTGATTCTCCTTCCGGGTAGCCGCCCTGTAGTTTTTTGTCAAACCTGGATATGCCTGTGGATAACCTGTTCATTATAATCATGTATTATTATATGCAGTAAATATATATAATCTGGCATTGAAATCTATATATTTGCTTATGTTCCTCGAGACCGGTTCGTTTTATGGCCCTGGAATAAGATACTTCCAAAGAGTTAATCAGGGTCGGACACATTATCAGGGATGATGGTTCACTATATAGCCGACTCAGCAGTCTTCATAATGGGAAAGGATATCGGCCCTGGAACGATCATAACGGTCAGCTCCGTTGTTGAGGAGCTCAGAAGTTCCGAAGCTTCCCTGAGGTTCGAACTCGCCCGCGAAGGAGGCACCAGGGTGGAATTACCAGACCCCCTTATACGCCAAAAGGTGCTTGAAGTGGCCGAAGGGACGCGGGATGTCGAGGAACTGTCTGCAACGGATATAGATATACTTTCCAAGGCACTTGAGTACAAAGATGATGCCGTACTGCTCACTGATGACTATGCAGTTCAGAACGTGGCACACGTGCTTGGTATTGAAGTTATGCCCGTGGCCCAGAAAAAGATACGTGATGTACTCCAGTGGCAGAAGGAATGCACCGGATGTCGCAGGCGCTTTGATAAGGGAGATGTCTGTCCGGTCTGCGGCTGCACCCTGAAAAAAAGGCGTAAAAGAAAAATATAACATCTTTCACATGTATTAGGAACTAATGAATCTTATCTTATATTAGCGGGGTTCACATGAAGAATATTGATAAACTGATCCAGAAAGCCGAGGAGTTGCAGGCGAACGGGCTTGTTACCAGGCAGATCGCAGATGAACTGAATGTTTCCAGAGATACGGTTACATGGCTTTTGACCCGTTCCAGGAAGGAAGAGGTCCCACCTGCTCCTAAGGACATTTCAGTAAACTGGAGCAACATAGGGAAAAGTGCTTTCAGGCTCCGCCATATAGGTATCGCCCTTTGTGATATGGTAATTGATACCATGAGCAAAACAGATGCGGAAGCAGACCTGATAGTAGGTATCGGCCTGAGTGGTGTTCCGCTTGCCAGCCTTATGGCAGATGAGCTGGAACTCGGACTTTCCGTCTATCATGCATATAACGAACAGAATGATGAAACTCAGAACAGGGGTGCCTTCAGCAGAAACTTTGCAGGTATCGATGGTAAGCGCTGTATCATTGTGGATGATGTCATCACAACCGGAAGCACAATGAAAGATGTGATCAACCACCTGAGAAGCGCCGGTGCAAAACCTGTTGCAGTTGCGGTCCTTGTTGACAAGAGCGGCTCGGAGACAATATCCGATGTACCTGTGAACTCACTGGTACGTATAGTAAGGGTTGACTGAGAATCAGTTATCGAAATTAAAATTTAAAGTGTAGAAGTGTTAATCCACTTCTACGGCTCCTACTTTTTCTGCAAGCTTGGACAGTACTTCGGTACGCATTCCTTCAACGAATTTGATACTGCCTACCACAAGGTGTCCTCCTCCGTTGACTCCTCCGCCTTTTACTTCCTCGTGGAGTTCCTTTACCATCTTCGGGATGTTCATCCTCACACCTCTGGAACGTATCACTGCAAAGTCCGGACCAAAACCAAGTGTTATCACTGGCTTGCCTTCGAATTTCTTGCAGAGGCGGTCATGGACTTCTCCCGATGTCTTACCCGGTGGCGGGAACGTGAACTTATGGGCATAGTTCTCGACATCAAGCACATTCAGGAGTGCTCCGTTGGGAAGTGTCTGTGTCTTGACATGGGCCATGCAGACGTCTATCTGCTCGTCGATCATCTCGTTTGCCTGCTCGCACAGCAGTTTGACAAGGTTTTTGTGTACTTTTGTGTCACCGAAATCGAGGATATCATCAAGTATTCCCTTCCCATTGTTGAACTTGAGCCAGTATGCTTCAAAATCAAGTGCAAGTGCCATATCCTTCAGGTCCTGCAGGGAGTACATGTCTGAGACCATATCTATGTAGTCCTTTGCTTCTTCCGCTTCGGAACGGTCTCCTACCGCCGCAACCGCTGGAAGGTGCTTGATAAGGTCCTCTACTTCCGGATTGATCATGCGTGCTACCTCCGTACACAGCATACCTGCTGTCATGCCGAAGTCTCCGCCTACGTGTGCGGGATTCACATGTGCTTTGAGGAACTCATCGACTTCCTCATCCGGATGGTGGTGATCAACGACTATCATTTCAATGCCGTATACCTTTGCCTGCTTCATGGCAGGAACATCTTCGAGGGTTGAACCGTTATCCACGCTGACAACAAGTGGCATCTTCTGGCCGTGACGTGTCATGTCCTCAAGTGCGAAACTGATGTCGCGCACAACATCTGTGATCTCGTAGAAGGGAGCCTTGGAAGGAGCTCTCTTGTAGAAATAGTACTCTCCGTCCTGACCATTGACCTCACGTATCAGTGGCAATATCGCCTT
>DACO01000052.1:0-1633 GCA_002508635.1 Methanolobus sp. UBA118
ATTTCAAGCCCGTCCTCTATGGAATTCAGCTCATGTTGCATTTTTGTCCCGGGTATTGTCTCAAAGCCCGGAGCATTTGCAAGGTCTTCCTGAATATCAGTCTGTTCTCCATTTCCATTGGAATTGCCCATCAGACTTGCAGCAAAATATGAAAAAATGGACAGTACCATTATAGCAGCCAGAAAGATGGCCACATATTTCTGATTCATTTAAATCCTCGTATATTGATGAAAACTATGTTTATGTAAATACAAGACAGATTATATTGCGTTTTCTCCTATCTTGGCAATCGTCTCGTCGATGTCTGCCTGGAGCTCGTCGGGAATGCCCTGTATTCCCACATCAAGGAAACCTCTTACTATCATGCCCACAGCATCTTCCTCTGAAAGGCCACGAGCCATCAGGTATTCGATCTGCTCACGTGCAATACGTCCTACTGCGGCTTCATGGGATAACTCGATATCCTCTACGTTTGCCTCCAGGATGGGTATTGCCCTCTGCGTGCCCCCTCCGATCACAAGGCCATGGCATTCAAGGTGACCTTTTGCACCGTTGGCGTTACCTACCATTTCTCCTCTTGCGATGGACATTCCACCTGTTGTGATAGTTCTTGAGATGAGCTCTGCGGATGTTCCTTCGGCTTCGAAGATCACCCTGCTTCCCAGGTCAAGTTCGGATCCCGGATGTGCAACAGCTATGGTATTGAGTCTTGCAAAGGCGTCCTTGCCTTCCAGTATAACGGTCGGATAGGACTGGATGGATTTCACGGGCTTGAGGGTTACATAGTTGCTTATGTACTTACCTCCTTCCTCCACATGTACCACTGTTCTGGGCCTGACTCCGATCTCTTCTGCCCAGTTGTGGATCATGGTAAAGTTCAGCGTAGCACCCTTTTTCACATACATTTCGGAAATCCCAAGATGCAGACCCCTGTCAACTCCGTGTTTTGTCGAGCAGCCGGTGATGACGTCGAGTTCTGCTCCTTCTTCGACTACTACTATATTATGTACGGTCTGTGAAACCTGCTTCGAGCCTATGAGAAGGCATGTCTGAACAGGCATCTTTGACTTCTTGCCGGCAGGTGCACGGATAAAGTAACCGTCAGCTTCCTGCAGATAGCTCATTGCAGTGTACTTGTCAGTATCAGGTTTCACAAGTTTCCATGCATAATCCTTTACCCAGTCATGAACTTTCATGGCGTCCTTCAGGGACATGAGTTCAACTGCATCCTTCTCGCGGAGGGATGTATGGGTAATGGCGTTATCTATCATTATGAGACTGCCTGATCTGTTGTCCTCTCCGGGAGTAAAACCGACATTCAGGAGTGTTCTCTGATCATCTTCATCAAGCTCTTTCATATCTTCGGCATACTGTACGTCAGATGTGGCAATACCGTATTCCTCAAGATCGAAATCTTCTCCAAAGCTGGCAGACTTCTTGAGGGCATCTTCAGCTTTTTTTCTCATATCTCCATCAGCTTGCATTTGATACACTCCTGATATCCCTGTTCTTTTATTTCGGTGAGCATTTCACGTGGGTTGCCTGAGCACATTACAGTTCCGTTACAAAGGATGTAGGCCCTGTCAGTCTGCATATAATCGAGCACCTGTCCGGTATGTGTGATCACGAGTGC
>DACO01000052.1:2006-2898 GCA_002508635.1 Methanolobus sp. UBA118
GAAAAACCTACATTGATGTCTCGATCGAAAAAGCGTATCATGTCGACTGATTCTGCAAGCTCTTTAGTATCGCTGAGGTCATTTGAGATAACTCCCAGCAGGTCCTGAAGTTTGACACCACTAAGGTTCGGGGGTCTCTGGGTCATAATGCCCATACCCATCTGTGCCCTCTGGGATACCGACAGGTTGGTGATGTCTTCTCCCTTGAAAATGATTTCTCCGTCCACAACTTTATAGCCACTGAATCCCATCAGTGTCATAAGAAGAACGGACTTGCCTGCTCCATTAGGCCCGAAAAGAACATTGGTGTGGCCGGCTTCGACGTCAAGGTCTACACCTTTTAGTACTCTGCGACCTCCGACTTCGACAGTTAGATTATTGATCTCCAGCATAAGCGTGGTCTCCCTTTAATTTTTTAAGTTTGTGAGAATAATAGGCATATATTGAAAGTCAGTACTCTTAATACTGCTATAAGTTAAAAACTTATTGAGGACAGAAAACACCGTTTTTATGAAAATAGACGTGATTGCACACTGATAATTGATGTGAGAACAATTCTTGGAATCGTTTCAACGCGATAAGTCTTACAGTGTATCGACCAATTACGTTAATCCATTGAATAAAAGTAGTAAGATTACAATCCCAGCTCTCTTGCAATCTCCTGGAACTCTTTTCCCTTTTCGGTTGTCTGGTAGAGGTTTTCTTTTTTCTCTATCAGTCCTTTTTCCTCCAGCATGGCAAGGTATCTGTTGACAACCTCGAAGTTCAGGTTTGCACGATATACGATATGTGTTTTTTTCGCTCCTTCCATGGCAGCCCTCAGAATTTCTACGCTAATTGCAGTTCGACTTCTTCTAATACTAATCACATCCCTGTCAGATCAAACTTATCA
>DACO01000076.1:0-269 GCA_002508635.1 Methanolobus sp. UBA118
GGCAGGGCCATGAAAAGGAAGTTTTGTCTGAGGAAGACCTGAAAAAGTTCGATGATTTCGTGGAACGTACATCTCTTGCCGAAGGGCCGCGTGTGTTCCCGATACCCCAGATCATCAGGAAAATGGGATGCTTTGCAGGCCGCAAATGGCTCCATGTCACACCCGAAGGAGATGTGCTCCCCTGTGCATGCATGCCAAAACCATACGGTAACATCCATGATGAAACCCTGGAATCCATCTGGAAGAAGATATACAAGGATCCTGTTTTC
>DACO01000076.1:509-2943 GCA_002508635.1 Methanolobus sp. UBA118
ACTCAGGCCCGTGTCTTATGCGTGACAGCGAGTTCAGAAAGGTCCATCTCGGACTTGAAAAGTGATCCTTGATGTAAATATTAAAGAACAACACTACCATCCGCCGCAGGCGGCACATTCCCTCGTTGCCGTACAAGTGACTATCGCAGGATTTCGATAATAAATTGCCGACCTTAAATTTACAGCTAATAGGTTGTTACGGGGCATTGTTTCTTCGAAGAGATTTTTGCATAGGTCCTGCGGAAAAGTATTTCAAAAAGCAGTCAACGAATCAATTTCTTTCATCTTTTCGGACTGTGACGGCTTTGCCTAAATCTCCGGATAATGTAAGTTATACATAATTTCTGACTATGCAATCTGACAGAGAGAACAACAGAAAAAACCCTGTAATTAAAAATTCTGACTTCAAAATTGAAATTAGAAATATTTCTACCAGGCAGGTAAAACAGTAATCAATAAAAAACAGTTGAAAAAAGGGTGAATGAATCACCCGATCTATTTTGATTATTTAAGGAAACCTGATCTCTGGAGAGCCATAAGGTTCTCTGTTGTAAGTTTGCCACCGGACTTGAACTTGTCGAAAATGTCCTCGGCATCCTTGCGAGCATCAGCTTTTGCAGCTTCTCTCTTGCCATCGACATCGCCTTTCTTGATCTTGCGGATCTCTTTATCGATGTCACGGATCTCCTTCTGAGCTGAAATGAAAAGCTTGTGCTGCTCGTCGGCGCTTTCCTGGAATTTTACAAATTCCTTGTGGGCAGCGTCGGAATCGGCACGGACTTTGTCCGCTTCCTTGAAAGTTGTGATCATCTTATCGTGATATTCCTGTGCCTGCTGGGCATACTCGGAAAGTACTTTGTGATGTTCTGAAGCCTCGTCCCTTACCTTCTGGGCTTCGGTCAAAAGGTCCTTGAGTTCCTGATTGCTTTCAAGCTGTTCTTTCTTTGCAACATAGAGTTTCTGAAGTTCAGTGATCTTGTTGACAAGTTCTCTTTCCTTGTTTGTCGTAAGAACTTCGGTCTGCTGTGTGAATTCCAGTCTGTCGATCTCTTTGCGTATGTCCTTGATAGAAGGGCCACCAAGATTGTTCACATTGCGGATCTGGTCTATCTGTGCAAAGATCTCGTTTGCCTTTGAATTGACCTCATCACGGAGTGCCTTGTATTCCTGTACCTTATCGTTGTTCTCGTCACGGAGCTTCTTGTAGTCCTGTGCTTCGTTGATAAGGTCCTTGGTCTTCTTATTAAGTTCGTTACGCTTTGCAGCCAGAGAGCTTGCTTCTGCGTTGAGTTCGTTTCTCTTAGTCTTGTATTCTTCAGACTGCTTTTTAAGTTCAGTCTTCTTTTCGTTCAATTCTTTCAACATTTCCTTTTTATCCTCCCGATCCAGCAAAAGAGCTGGCATTTCATGCATTCCTAATGCACGATTCTGGCTTTACGGGTCCAGTGACTGGATCACTGGTATGACTGCTTCAAGATTCTTTTCTGTAATTACAACGTCTGCGTGCTCATGTAATATAGGTTTCGAATTAAAGGCTATGGCATATCTTGCTCTCTTGAAAATGCAGATATCATTTGCCCCGTCACCAATTACGATACACTCTTCAGGTTCTATTCCGTATTCACCGGATATCTCTTCCAGGACGAGTTCCTTAGAACCTTCTCCTGTCAGAGGTCCCGTGACCTCCCCTGTTATATGGTCGTTGTTTATCAGAAGTTCATTGGATACCACATGGTCCATGCCCAGTGCTTCACCCACACGGTCTGCCGCAAGTGTGAAACCACCGGATATCATGGCTGTTCTGTATCCACGGCATTTTAAGTATTTGATCAGTTCCTTAGCGCCAGGCATAAAAGGCATCCTGTCCAGTGCTTCATGTGCCTTTTCAATAGTCAGACCTTCAAGCAGACGCACTCTTTCGGTAAGAGCCTCAGAGTAGTCGAGTTTTCCATGCATAGCCTGCTCGGTTATGGCGGCTACCTTATCTCCTACTCCTGCAGCTTCCGCAAGTTCGTCAATGGTCTCAGCATCTATAAGAGTGCTGTCCATATCAAAAACTACTAACTTGATCCTCGCTTCAGAATTGTCAGTATTACTCACTTGATCAAACCTAGATTTTAAATCCCGTCATGAAACAGTATTTAAGTGCCGAGATTGATGTGAAATAAGTCACATTGCTTTTAAGGTTTTCGGACAGATACTTTCAAACTAAGCCCTTTTTTTAAGTACGTATTAAAAAAGATTGTCTATGATTTGTTTTTATATCTGTAATTATTATATATTGTGAGATATTATTGTCTTGAATTGTGCTGTTCAATGACGTTTCTAACCAGGAGGCTTTAGATGGTTAACGAAAAACTAAGTTCCGATAATCTGAAAAATGTGGATATTGCAAAGGATGTACTCGATCAGCTTCCATGTATGGTAATGGCTG
>DACO01000076.1:3181-5177 GCA_002508635.1 Methanolobus sp. UBA118
TGATCTGGACTTTAATATACTGTTCTTAAACGACACCGGCTGCGAATGGATGGGGGACGATTTTGAAAATGTCGAGGGTAAGAAATGTTATGACCTGGTGAAGTCAGCCCATTGCAGAACCGATAACTGTCGCATCAAGCAGGCAATGAATAATGACAGGAAGTATGTATGGAGAAATGAGATCACAACAGGTGGTAAGACCTTCCCTATCGAATACACTGCGGCACCTCTGAAAGACAAGGACGGTAATATTGTGGGCGGAGTCGAGTACGTCATTGATATTTCCGAGAGGGTGGAGATCGAGAAAGAAGTTCAGGAACACAGCCGGACTATCATGGAGCTTTCCACTCCGGTTATCAAACTCTGGGATGGTATTGTAATACTTCCTCTTGTAGGGGTGATCGACACCATGCGTGCCCAGCAGATCATTGAGAATCTCCTGTCATCCATCGTTGAGAACGAAGCCACCGTGGCGATACTTGATGTGACCGGTGTTCCGATGATCGACACAAGTGTTGCACAGCATATTCTCAAGACTGTCAGTGCGGGCAAAATGCTTGGAGCTGAAATAATCATAACCGGCTTCAGTCCCAATGTTGCCCAGACTCTTGTAACCCTCGGGGTCGACCTGAGCGATATTATCACCTGTGGCTCGTTAAAAGATGGTGTATCAAAAGCCTTCACGCTTGTGGGAAGAAAACTTGTGTAAGCAGAGGTGATTATGTGGAAATCCCAATACTGAAATTGAAAAATATTCTTCTCACCTCGATACAGAGTGACATGAACGACGATGACGCACTTAAATACCAGTCCGATGTCATGTCAACTCTGGAGAAAAGCGGTGCTAAAGGACTTATCATAGACATCACGGCAATGGACATCATGGACTCTTTCATGGCCCGCGTCATCAATGAGACCGCAAGAATGGCCCGCCTTATGGGTGCAAGGGTCGTCCTCTGTGGCATGCAACCAATGGTTGCGCTGACACTGGTTGAAATGGGGCGTGAGCTGATCGGTGTGGATACCGCACTGAATCTTGACAAAGGTTTTGACAAACTGGTAAAAATGATCAACGAAGGGGTTGATTGAGATAAGTGAGACTAGTATTGATCTTCGGAATGAAGATGACATCCTCATAGCCAGGCAGACTGCAAGGAAGGAAATGGCTGATATAGGCTTTGGTTCTGCTGATCAGACACGTATGGCCACCGCGATCTCCGAGCTTACAAGAAATGTGATCAAATATGCAGGAGAAGGTGTATGTCATATTGTTACGGGAGCTTCTTCTTCAGAGATACACATTAAAGTAGAGATCGAGGATTACGGACCGGGCATTGTTGATGTGGACAGGGCTATGGAAGATGGTTATACAACTGGTGGCGGACTGGGTGCAGGCCTTCCCGGTGCAAAGAGGCTTGTTAATGATTTCCAGATAGAGTCACAACCCGGATTGACAAAGATAAATCTGGAAATGAGTCGTCCCAATGTCTGATATCCCTGCTTCCGGGTCTTCCGGAGAAAATCTTGAGGCAAGAGTGGAGGTAACAAGGATCGCTCACGTGGCAAATGTTCAGACCAAAGTGCGGGCAATAACAAGGATACTTGGTTTTCCTGAACTGTACATATTCAGAGCTGCAATTTCAGCATCCGAACTTGCCTCAAATCTTGTGTATCATACCACTGCAGGTGGTACCATACGTATCAGGGGGATCAGGAAAAAGGGATGTATCGGTATTGAGATTATTTCAAATGACTCGGGTCCGGGGATAAAGGATGTGAATATGGCTTTGCAGGATGGCTATTCAACGGGACCGGGCCTTGGATCAGGTCTTCCTGCTGTTGAAAGGTTGATGGATGAACTGGAAATTCTGGTAACTGACGATTTCAAAACATGTATTAGAAGCAGGTTGTGGTATTTTTGCGAATAGCAATGGAATCACGTTCGTTCAATGGAGACGTACATTGCGGGGACCAGTGTGACTGGTGGCTTGAAGAT
>DACO01000076.1:5429-7051 GCA_002508635.1 Methanolobus sp. UBA118
TGTATGATCGACGGACTGGGTCATGGAAAACATGCAGAAGAAGCTGCAAAAGCGGCTCTGGGTTATGTGTCCTCCCATCTCGGCGAATCTCTGGATACTCTCTTCTCGGGATGTGACAGGGCTATAAAACA
This sequence comes from Methanolobus sp. UBA118, assembly GCA_002508635.1. GTDB lineage: Archaea > Halobacteriota > Methanosarcinia > Methanosarcinales > Methanosarcinaceae > Methanolobus. Next base: position 5,561 of record DACO01000076.1, read on the forward strand.
AACAAGAGGTGTTGCCATGGGTATTGTCCGTGTGGATCAGAATGAGTATAGCCTCGAGTACGGAGGTATCGGGAACACGCGCGCTATGATCTACGGGGAAAACGGATCTCACTTTTCTTCAAGCTGGGGTATCGTGGGAGGCGGTTTCAGGCACTTGCACATCGAAAGAACACAGTTATCTCCTGACAACCTTCTTCTCATGTGGACAGATGGTATACCTGAAAGTCTCAAGCTTTCGGGATACGATAGGTATTTGCTTCAGGATGAACAGGAACTGGCCAGAGCAATACTCGGGGATCATGGTCGCATGACAGATGATGCGACTATACTTGTGTATATGACAGGGTGATGGATATTACAAAAACGGAATTCAATGACAGGTATTATGAGATTTTAAAGGGTTATGTCGAGACCCATGAAGAAATATATCTTATGAGATCTGAAGATCTGGGTTATGAACTGGTAAAATTTAACATTCCTCCGGAAGATATCATCGAGTTGCATGAAACCGCGGTTTCAAGATTGACCGCCGAACTTCCTCCCAAGAGAATGATAGAGTCAGTAGGTTTTCTTTCAACACCTCTGGTAGAAGTGATGATGGCATATGGGCTTGCTTTCAGGCAATGGATCGATGATCTGGAAAAGAGCAAGCAGGAACTCATGGTCTATGCAGAGGAACTGCAGCATTCCAACCAGTTGAAAGAACTTTTTGCAGACATTCTGCGCCATGATCTGTTAAACCCCGCATCTCTGATCAACGGCTTTGTCGGCATTCTGCTTGAGCTGGAGGACGATGAAAAGAAGAGGTCCTTGCTTTCCAATATTGAAAAAAGTAATATTAACCTGATCAATATTATAGAACAGGCAGCAGAATTCGCCAAACTTGATTCTGTGACCGGACTGGATTTTTCAGAGCATGACCTTGGAGTGATCCTCAATAATATTGCAGATGAGTTCATACCGGAATTCGAAAAAAAAGAAATGACCATATCTCTGGAAACAGAAGGCAGCTATCCTGTATTGGTACACCCTACAATAAAACAGGTCTTTGCAAATCTTGTATCCAATGCGATCAAGTACAGCCCGGAGGGAAGCCATGTGGAAATTTCCATTTCCGATTCAGATGATCAATGGAAGGCATGTGTAAAGGACCAGGGAAGTGGCATTCCCGAGGAGGACCGTGAACTTATCTTTACACGTTTTTCAAGGCTGGATAAAGCTAAAAAGGGAAGTATCAAGGGTACAGGCCTTGGTCTTGCAATTGTGCATAAGATCGTAACTCTTCACAACGGCAGTGTCGGTGTGGATAGTAATTTTCCTGATAAGGGTAGCACCTTCTGGGTCAGGCTCGATAAAGCTCAGGCAAATTAATTGAAAAATTTCCTGCTTTGTCCTGTATCCGCTAATCCTGAATACAGGAACCGGTATTATTCCAAAAGTAATATATGCTACTCCGAACATTGCACTACTGTGATTTTACATGGCAAAGAT
>DACO01000142.1 GCA_002508635.1 Methanolobus sp. UBA118
GTTCATTGCTCCCTTTGAGAGCAGGGCAACGTTGGAAGGTACACGGACATTGTGTTTACGGAGTATACTTATCATTTCTTCGAGTATGGACACAGTGTCTAGTTGTTTTACGGATCTGCCGTAATACTTGTAGAGTATCTGTTCGATGTCTATCTTCAAAGACTGTATGTCGACATCTTCTCCGATGGAGCCAAAGTCCCTTAAAATCTCGATGTACAGTTGTGTATCACTTCTGGTTATAGCAATGAGCTCATCGACAAGCAGATTCCTTGTGTCGGATGAAAGGAATCCGATCATGCCAAAATCAAGAAGAGCTATTTTTCCGTTCTTCATTATGAACACATTTCCCGAATGCAGGTCGGCATGGAAAAAACCGTGTTCGTAAACCTGTCTCATAAAGGCCTCGATAACAATGTGCGCTATCTGTTTCTTGTCGGGGCCTGTACCCACCGTATCATCATATAATGTGCTTTTGACACCGTCGATATATTCCAGTGTCAGGACTTTCATGCTGGTATGGTCCCAGTAGACTCCGGGTATGTATATGTGTGGATCTTCACTGAAATTATTGGCAAAGCGTTCGGCATTTCTGCCTTCCTGTGTGTAATCCATCTCGTAGTGGATGGAACGCTCGAACTCTTCCACAATCTCCACAGGCCTGTAGAGCCTGGATTCGGGCATATGTTCTTCTGCAAAGCCGGCAAGGCTGTACATTATGTCCAGATCGGCTTCGATAGTTTTCTTAATTCCCGGCCTCTGGACCTTTACAACCACATCGTCTCCGTTTTTTAGTTTTGCACGATGGACCTGTCCTATGGAAGCTGCGGCAATGGGTATCTCTTCAAAATACGTGTAAAGTTCTTCAATATCGGCACCAAGCTCCTCCCGAATTACTTCCCGGACTTCCATGAAACTAAAGGGCTGTACTTCATCCTGCAATCTGGAAAACTCTTCTATATACTCTACGGGTATGAGGTCATGCCGCATGCTCAATATCTGTCCGAGCTTGACATAAGTGGGTCCGAGTTCTTCAAGTACCATCCTGACCCTTTTTGGATGGGATATCACACCATCCATTTTTTGCTCTCTTTTTTTGAACCTTGAACTCAGAGGCCTGAACTGGTTGATTTTCAGTCTGTCAGCAATATGTCCGAATTCATATATTATCAGTGTATCAACGATCTTTCCATATCTTTTGATCATTGAATATCTGTGCAGTCTGCGGGTTAGCATGGTTTACAGAGGATTCCTTAAAACTACATTCTTGTTTTATATGCTTATTTTTGTTGGAATATCATCATTAAACTGTCGTTCAGATTATCAAAGGAGCATAATCGGGGAAATTGTTAAATAATTACCATTGCAAAATTATACTAGGTGGAGTTGGGTGTAAGCTGTAAAGTATATGCTCTGCCTACCATTTAAGAAAGGAGTGATAAGATGTTATTTTTGGATATAAGCACATGGCAACCTGAAAACAGCGATAAGGTCATTGAACATTTTAAAGAGCTGAGGCCACCGGCAGGTGTGAACATTATCAATCAGTGGGTAGACATTTCAGGCGGACGGTATTTCATTCTCTATGAGACGGACGACCCGCAGGCATTTGCGGAGTTCAACCTTCCATGGTCTGACATATGTCTGATCGAGAGTTGCCCGGTAATGGAATCAACTGACTTTATTAAGTTAATGTCTAAGAAGAGTATGTAAAATTTTCTCTCTGTCTGACAGGTTAACTTACCTGTCTTAACGTTACTTTTTTTTCTTCACTTCCGATGTTGATTGTAAAATCACCTTCAGGAAGCGCGTTTGTTTCATAGTTGAAATCGAAGTTCCCTTCACTGTCAGACTTCATTGTCTGTATGGCTGTGAACTCTAGTTTTACTTTATCTTCACCGTCCGCTGCTTCACCGTTGATGACAATATCATATTTTCCAGGCGGTACATTCTCATCTGTGAATTTTGCGACCCCGCTGCTGGAATCAAAACTTCGTTTGAAATCAACGAACATCCTGACAATGAAATTGAGATTCTTCACCGGACTGGATCTTACATCAAAACGATTTTTTCCCTTCGGTATCGGCAGGTTCTCAAAGCTGTACTCATAACTTCCATTATTGACTTCAACTGACCTGGAGAACGAGACCGAGACATCGGTAACAATGTTTGGTTCTGTCTTTCCCTGGATCCTTAATACGTCCCCGGCCACAGGGTCTTCGGGCCGGATACTCCATTCGGTTATCTTGCTGTCTTCAGAACTGTATTCCTGATCACTCTGGGTAAAGGAATAGACCAGTTTTGCCAGACCTAAAACAAAATTTTCTCCTTTCTTTAAACCCGTAAATATCCCCCCCCCATTCCCCGAAAAGGATTTTAAAGGTCTTTCTCTTCCTCTTCTTCACTCTTCAGGTTGTCTATCTTGCTTTCCAGGGATCTTATCATTTCCTTGAGCTCGTCAACTTCGCTTTTGCTTGCCAGATCCGCTCTGTCAACGGTTTCCTGTACCTTCGCAGATATCTTGTTTTCCATTTCCTGTTTTTGTTTCTTCTGTTCATCCATGAGGTCGCGTACAAACTTTTTACCTTCTTCCTTTTGCATCTCACCGTTTTCTATTAGCTCATCGGTAATGTCCTGGAGCTTTTCCTCTGTAAGTGCCCACATACCAATGCCAAACAAGCCAGCCTTTTTCCATATCTCTGTTATTTGTCTCAAATGCAAACCTCCGTTTATAAATTGGAGGTGGATTAATAAATACCTTATTCCATTACCTGCGGTCCAAAAAAAATACAGAAAAAAGTAACTGGGTGACCTGACAGCTAAATATCAGGCTGCAAGTTCCCGGATATCATGTTCAAGGTAGCTTGCATGGCTCATATCTATCAGCCTGTCACAGACCTTTTCAGGTTTCCCGTCCATTATAATTTTGCCTTTGTCAAGAAGTATTGCCCTATGTGCAACTTCCCTGACAAAGTCCATGTGGTGGCTTACCAGAACAATTGTTGTTCCGAAGGTCTCATTAATTCTTTTGAGGGAATTTGTAACATCCCTGAGAGTTACCGGATCAAGGTCTCCGAAGGGTTCGTCAAGCAGAAGTATTTCGGGATCCGTGGCAAGTGCGAGGGCAATATATGCGCGTACGTGCTCACCACCGCTTATCTGGTAGGGAGTTTTATCGAGGACTTCCATTGGCAGATCAAGGGCATCGAAAACCTTCTCTGCATGCTCATCTACATCAGTTTTTGTTATGAGCGGGAACAGCAGTGCATAGACATCCGGACTCATATTGATCTGATGCATGATCTTGTCTTTCTCATCCTCTGACATGTCCGGGAGGCTGTAAAGGGTATCAAGCACCTCTTCTGAGATTCCCAGTTCCGCTGCTTTTTT
>DACO01000043.1:0-12021 GCA_002508635.1 Methanolobus sp. UBA118
GTCATGAACTCGGTAGTACATACCGGCGTGAAATCAGCAGGATGACTGAAAAGGACAACCCACTTATCCCTGTAGTCCTTTGGGAAGTTGATCTCACCTGCTGTGGTGACAGCAGTAAAGGAAGGAGCAGAATCCCCTATCAATGGCATTGTTATATAAGGAGCTTCTTTTGCTTCAGTTTCTTTCATGCTGCTTCTGAGCTTTCTGATATTTTGGTCCACATATTCCGTGATCTCTTTTGTCTGTTTGTCAAATTCCTTTTCAAGTTCAAGGTCTCTGACATTCTTTGTAATACTATCACGTAGCTCTCGAAATTGACCTTCAAGCTGTTTTCTCATATCTCTTTTCTCATCCATTTATATCACCTTCAGATAATATGCGGAGGGATAAAACGATTAAGAGGAAAGAACTATTCGTTCCAGCTTTACCTCCCACATACACCCGCATCAAAGAATTATCCTATGTTCATCGAATAAGTACTTATCCGTAAAAACCAATCAGTTCAGGTCTGCAGCACAGGAGAGATGGTATGATACAGGAGATCAGTATGATAATCCGTTTGAGTCTGCTGGAACTGCTGGCTTTTACCGGACCTGTACTCTTGATAGGATTTCTGCTGGGACAGATGGAACAACTTTCAAATAACTATCTGCAGCGAAGTTTCGGAAGAAAGGCGCTTTTACTGACAGCATGGATCGGAGTGCCTGTACATGAGGTCGGACATTTGATCATGTGCTGGTTGTTCGGACACAAGGTCCGTAAAGTAAAACTGCTTGACATAAGATCAGATGACGGGACCCTGGGATATGTGCAGCATAGTTATGACAGGAGCAGCCTTTTCCAGAGTATAGGCAACTTCTTCATCGGCATAGGCCCCATACTGAGCGGGAATATCTTCCTTATCCTAAGTATGTATATATTACTACCAGAGCTGTTCAGCAGCTTTTCCGACCAGCTTTCAGCTTTCACCGGGGATTCCCGTCCATTCTTATCAGTCTTGCCGGCTTCGCTCGAGCTCATGAGCAATCTCATAGTAAACATGCTCGATCCTGCAAACCTTGGCAACCCAATGTTCTGGATCTACATATTCCTGGCACTGGGAGTATCTGCCCATATAGCCCTGAGCCGGGCAGACCTTAAAGGTGCTGCCAGGGGACTTCCTGTAATGCTTATGATACTTATTCTTGCAAACAGCCTGATCTTTGTTCTATATGACAGCACACCTTATGCGGCATCAGAAATATTCAGATATAACATATACCTGCTTGGCTTTTCGATACTGTCAATGTTCTTTTCAGCAATGAATCTGACATTGGCTTACATCGCATGGTCACTTAAAAAAAGAATGAGCTAATTTTGAATCAAATTGGGCTCCGGGTGGAGACCGGAGCCGCTATTAGCGGTATGAGGTTTTGAAGGAGGTAGTTTTATGGATATAGACCCCATGCCACTAATACCAGAGTATTATTTTTCCTACACTGGCTCAGGGCGTAAATATGAAACATCATATATAAAAGTATCTATTTAATATCATTCAACAGTGAATTAATAATACAACTCTGTTTGATTTACAGACATATTCAACATCTATAGCCAGCTTGAGAGAAAAATCAAATGCAGTTATACCTGACAGAAGAGTTCAAAATCATTCTGAAAAGTAAGTATTAATAAGGATAGATATTGCTCCCAATTTAAGATGTAACACCAAAAACGTTATGTATTCCCCTGATAGTTGATATGGATTAGAGGAGGTACCCGTTGGATAATTTACCCTTTTTCCTTACCGCATTTGCTTCGTTGTTTGCAATTGTCAGCCCTCTTGGGGGAGTTGTGACCTTTGTGTCACTGACTAACAACCTCACTTTCGAGGAAAAGAACGCAGTTGCAAACAAATCAGCCGCTCTTGCCAGTGTTATAGCTGTATTCTTTGCACTTACGGGAGAGATGATACTGGATTTTTTCGGTATCACCATAGACTCTCTGAGAGTGGCCGGTGGGATCCTGCTGTTCATCGTAGCACTGGATATGATACTGGGTAGGGTTTCCAGTGAAAGTATTACAGAGGACGAGATAGACAAATCAATGGACCGTAGTGATATATGGATATTCCCCATTGCTTTGCCACTTCTCACAGGTCCCGGTACCATTACTACTATAATAGTGTTGATGGGAAGTGCCGAATCGACAATCCAGAGTTTTAGTGTGATCCTGTCCATACTGATCACATTCGGCATAAGCCTGACACTGTTCCATTTCTCAAGGAGGATCTACAAGGTACTGGGTTATACCGGTATGCTGGTTTTCACCAGGCTCATGGGTCTTTTACTTGCAGGACTCGCGGTAAACTTCATTGCAATAGGAGTATGGAATCTTTACCTCTCGTTCAGCAGCCTCTGATCATTTCACCCTACCTTAGAACAATACTTATATTGAAGCCATGCATTATTTCATTGGGGTCACGGGTAAATGGAATCAGAAGGAGAAGGTGAGACCTTTCGGTGTACTTCCAGTGGTGACGAACACAGCATAGAGATGGATGAGTTCCTGGATAGATTGAGCACAGGAGCCGAAGGGCTTTCCTCAGAGGAGGTAGCAAGAAGAAAAGAAGTCTGCGGAGGAAATATCCTTCGGAAAAAAGAGAAGGAAACACCTCTTAAGAAGTATCTGAGACAATATAAGAACTTCTTTGCAATACTGCTTCTTTTCGGTTCCGCACTTTCATTTACAGCCGAATACCTGGATCCCGGACAGGGCAATATCTTCATCGCCATAGCACTTCTGGGAGTTGTCATACTTAACTCCACTTTTACATTCATACAGGAATATCAGGCACAGAAGATAATGGAAAGTTTCCAGAGCCTCATGGCACCCACTGCAAGGGTTAAGCGTGACGGAGAGATCGTGGAACTACCTGCTTCCGAGCTTGTACCCGGGGACGTTATATATCTTGAAGAGGGGGACAAGGTTCCTGCCGATGCCAGACTCATAGAGCAGAACACCCTGAAAGTCGATAACTCACCCATCACAGGTGAGGCAGAACCCCAGCTCAGAGCCCTGGAATGTACGCATGAGGATATGCTTGAATGCAGGAACATGGTCTTCTCCAGTACACTTGTGCAGACGGGTAACGGAGAGGCTGTTATCTTCAGCACGGGTTCCGATACCCAGATAGGAAAACTCTCCCTGCTGACCGAAGAGACCGTGTCGGTGGAGACGCCCATACGCAAGGAGCTCAACCGTTTTGTTAAGATAATATCCGCCATTGCCATTTTCCTGGGAATAGTCTTCTTTATAGTGGGCTATCTTATACAGGATACTTTCCTTGCAAACCTTATCTTTGCCATCGGGATAATCGTGGCAAACGTCCCCGAAGGACTTCTGCCCACAGTAACGCTTGCCTTGAGCCTTGCATCCAAGAGGATGGCAAAACGCAATGCACTGATAAAGCAGCTTGAATCCGTGGAAACACTTGGATCGACAACGGTAATATGTACGGATAAGACCGGGACACTTACACAGAACAAGATGGCAGTACATTCGGTTTATACGGGTAACGGATACATTGACGTAAAGGATGATGAAAAACCGCCGGAGTTGCTCCTGCGTGTTGCCACCGTATGTAACAATTCACGCCTGTCAGAGGAATCGCCCGGATACAGAGGAGATCCGACAGAAGGATCACTGCTGGTCTATGCAGACAGGTTCAAGGACATAAAGCAGGTCCAGGACAGTTATCCCAGACTTGTCGAGTATCCCTTTGACTCACGTGTGAAGAGAATGCAGGTCGTATGCGAAACTCCCGAAGGGGACATGGACTCATATCTTAAAGGTGCACCTGAGGTAGTACTCGAGATGTGTGACAGGATAATGATCGGTGAAGAGAAGCATGAGCTTACCGATCAGAAAAAGCACGATCTTGAAGAAGAATACCTCAAAATGGCTGACAGGGGAGAAAGGGTACTTGCCTACGCATACAGGAATGCAGATGAAGTAAGGGAATACGAAGAAGAGTTTATATTCCTTGGATTCTCAGGTGCCCTGGACCCCGCACGACCCGAAGCAAAGGAAGCTATAAAACGTTGTTATCGTGCAGGTATCAAGGTTGTCATGATCACAGGGGACCACCCTGTGACTGCAAACTCAATATCCAATATAGTAGGACTGAACAACGGGGACCTGGAACCTGTGTTGATCACAGGTCCGGAACTCGAAAAGATGGAACCTGCCGAGCTGAAGCAAAAGCTCGATGCAAAGAGCATAATATTTGCCCGTACCTCTCCTCTGCAGAAACTCAAGATAGTAAGAGCATTCCAGTCAGCAGGCGAGACCGTGACCATGACAGGGGACGGTGTGAACGATGCACCTGCTATAAAGAACGCGGACATGGGTGTGGCCATGGGAAGCGGTACGGATGTTGCAAAGGAATCTGCGGACATGATACTGCTTGACGACAACTTTGCAACAATCGTCAATGCAGTGGAAGAAGGACGTACTGTCTTCGATAATATCAAGAAATTCATCGCCTATATCCTGACAAGTAACATACCTGAGATACTGCCCTTTATAGCCTTCGTGCTGCTTGCGATACCCCTTCCGATGAACGTGCAGCTGATACTTGCAATCGACCTTGGTACCGACATACTGCCTGCCATCGCGCTTGCAATTGAAAAAGGAGAGGGTGATATCATGAAACGACCGCCACGTTCCAGTGATGAGAAACTTCTGACACCGCAGGTACTGATCACGTCCTACGGTCTTAAAGGACCGATCGAAGCAGCCGCAGGTTTTGCCTGTTATTTTGCAGTCCTGTTCAGTGGCGGATGGGTATGGGGACAGCAGCTCGCATTCTCTGACCCGCTATACAGGCAGGCCATAACGGCCTTCTTTGCAGCGGTCATTATCTGCCAGATCGCAAACGTATTCACATCAAGGACCAGAAGGCAGTCAGTATTCACGAAGGGTCTCCTGAGTAACAAGATGGTGCTGCTGGGTATTTCCAGTGAGCTGCTGATACTTGCATTCATCATGTACCAGCCCTTTGTGAATGCGATATTCAACACCACACCAGTCCCACTGGAGTTTGTCCTGCTGGCCGTGCCGTTTGCGGTATTGTTGTTCGTGGCGGACGAGCTCAGGAAATATTTCATCAGAAGGGGCTCGACTACTGTAACTAAAGTGTTCGGATGGTGAACTTCAGGCCTTGCGTCTGAACACCACTTCCGTATGAGGATAGGCTATTTCCACATCAGGTGCTTCGTTTATCCTGTCGAATATCTCTTTTGTTATCCTGCTGGAGTACTCGTGGAGCTCACGTGAGGGAGAGAAGTACTTTACCTGCACATCGATACCACTTGGCATAAAATCAAGTCTTATACGGGGTTCAGACGGACTTCTGGCTATAAATTTGCCCAATTTGGTACGTGCGGATTCCTTTACAATCTCTATGGCATGGTCCAGATTGCTCTCGTAGGTGACAGTGGTTATTACGCTATCAAAGACAAAATCATGATTATATGTGTAGTTAATGATATTCTTTTCAAACATCAGTGAGTTGGGAACAAGCACGATTCTCCCAGAGCTCTCCTCTCCGTCAATAATACCGCCTATCTCGGCAATATGTATGTGAGTGAGGGTAATATCGGTCACATCTCCCTTGATATCTCCAAGGAATATCCTGTCTCCTATGTCAAAGGGCCTCTTGGCCACAACCATCATCCATGCAGCAATTCCTGTAATGGGTTTCTGAAGTGCAAAACCGATCGCTGCAGAAAGCAGACCAAGGAAAATACCAAAGCCCGACCATGCACCGGAATATGAGAGCACTGCAAAAACGACTACAAGAAGGATAAAGATATACCTGAAGATCTGGCTGAATATCTCTACATTGGATATTTGCTTCTTGGTCTTTGCCTTACGAAGCAGGCTTTGGGTAATTATACCGAGAAATGAATTGAAAACAATTATCAGAAATATAACAGCAAGGGTCTTGACCGCAAGAGAAATAATGTTTTCAAAATTTAAGATATCAAGGATTGGCTCTGCCATAGGACTCTGCCTGCATGCTTATTTAAAGATAGGGGTTTTACGATAGTATTGATTAAAAGCTTTTCTCCGTATTACGTCCTTTTTTCAAAACAGTATCCTTGCAGGGCTTTTCAGATATTCTCATATACCATCGGCAATATAGAGAAAAAAAGATAGAGCGGGAGTCGGACATTCACATCGATTGCTGCAGGCTTTAAAGGGAAGGAAATACATATAAGCTAGCACCCTGAGCCGGCACCAGAAATTGCCGGACAGGATGAAAGTGATTATTCAGGGAGGTCATTTATGGAAAAACTGAGAATTGCGATGTTTTCATGGGAAAGCCTTTACTCGATAAAGGTAGGGGGACTTGCTCCACACGTTTCGGAGCTTGCGGAAGCGCTTGCCTTAAGAGGTGACGAGGTCCACATATATACCCGTAACCGGGATATGCCTCCCTATGAGATCGTTAACGGTGTTCATTATCATCGTGTGAACCATTCCCTCGACGGTGATCTGGTACAGCAGATGGACAGTATGTGTGACGCCATGTATTACACATTCATCGATAGTGTTACGGAATTTGGTAGTTTTGACATTGTACATGTACATGACTGGCATCCAGTGAACGTGGTCACAAGAATAAAAGAGGATCTTGGTATTCCTTTCGTTATCACATACCACAGTACCGAATGGGGCAGGAACGGCAATGTTCACGGAAACTGGTGGGAGGCCATGGAGATCAGCCACAGGGAATGGAGAGGAGGCTATGAGTCCGCCAGGGTAATAGTTACCTCCGAGGCCCTCAAAGCAGAGATACAGCACCTCTACCAGATACCGGATTACAAGATGGATATCATTCCCAACGGCCTCTATGAGAACCATATGAGAATGGAAGTTGATTCCGGTAAGGTCAAATCCAATTACGGGATACACCCCTGTGCTCCCGTGGTTCTCTTTGTGGGACGTATGAACTACCAGAAAGGTCCTGATCTTCTGGTACAGGCAATACCCAGAGTACTCAAAAACAGGTGGGATATCCAATTTGTACTGATAGGAGAAGGCGAGATGAGACCTGTCTGCGAAAATCTTGCGGCCAGTCTCGGAGTAAGTGACAGTTGCCATTTCCTGGGTTATGCAAGTGATGATGTCAAAAAAGAATGGGTAAATGCCTGTAATATCATGTGTGTCCCAAGCCGCAATGAGCCATTTGGTATCGTCCTTCTGGAAGCCTGGGACGCCAGTAAGAACATTGTCGCAACAGATGCCGTTGAGCTGGTGGACAACTTCAGGACAGGCATCACGGTCTACAAGAACCCTGAATCCATCGCCTGGGGTATCAATCACGTACTTGATAACTACGATGACGGAGAGCTTGGTAAAGCCGGAAGGGAGCAACTCCGGGAAAAATATAACTGGGACAGTATAGCCGGGAAGACCGTGAAGACCTATATGGATGCAAAAAGCTGAGTAAAACAGAGCTTATCTGGAAAATGGAAAAAGCAGGCGGTACCAATGAAAAAACTGCTCAGCGGATATTCTAAAAAAGCCGGTCTTGTCCCTGGTTCTATTGTACATGTGGGTGACAGGAAAGCTGAAAGACCAAAGATCACCCTGATAAAGTACAATCGGGACAGGTTTGAGGAAAAGGTAGTCGAAAAGGTTGAAGATTGCTTTGACGGGGACCAGGACGTCGTTACCTGGATAAACATAGACGGCATCCATCAGGTGGATATTATTGAAAAGATCGGTGCGGAATACGGCCTTCACCCGCTTGTAATGGAGGATATCCTGCACACCGACCAGCGTCCCAAAGTGGAGGACTATGAGTCATACCTGTTTATCGTACTCAAGATGGTTTGGTATGACGACATCGAGAATGATATAAGGCTGGAGCAGGTCAGTCTCATACTTGGTGAGGATTTCGTTGTTTCTTTCCAGGAGGCCGAAGGTGATACTTTCAGTGCAGTCAGGGAGAGATTGAGAACAGGAAAGGGACGTATCCGCTCCATGGATGCCAGCTATCTTGCCTATGCTCTGATGGATTCCATTGTAGACAACTATTTCCTGGTGCTTGAGCAGGTCAGCGAGATAATAGAAGCCCTGGAAGACAGGCTTATCGAAAATCCTGTTTCAGAGACCCTTGAAGAGATACATGACCTTAAAAAGGAGATAATATACTTCCGTAAGTCCGTCTGGCCCCTCAGGGATGTTATCAGCAGTCTGGAACGTTCCGACTCTCCCCTGATCAAGGATACGACCCTGGTATATCTGAAAGATATATATGACCATACAATTCGCGTTGTCGAAAGCATTGAAACCTACCGTGATATTATAACAGGAGTCATGGACCTTTACCTGTCAAGCATCAGTAACAGGATGAACGAGGTCATGAAGACATTGACCATAATAGCCACTATCTTCATACCCCTTACCTTTGTTACCGGTTTATATGGTATGAACTTTGAATACATGCCTGAACTTAAATACCAGTGGGGATATCCGGCAGTCTGGATCGTAATACTCTTGATATCCGTTTCCATGTTCATATATTTCCGCAAGAAGAAATGGTTATAAAACAGTGAAGGAACAATAATGTTTGACAAATATACTCCACCTTTCACAGTAGAGACCGAAGGAACTACAATATCAGTAGAAGAAGAGAAAGGAAACCTGATTTACAGGCGGTCTTCAGAAGATGATACGATCGAGAAGATCCTGCTTCAAAAGGGTGAATTTCTTATAAATCCCATCGAGCCTGTGAATGTCCCCAAGACACTAAGTTCTTTTCTGCTTATAGAATTCCAGCGTTCGGTGATGATCGCCCCTTATGACAGACAGACCATACACCTCAAATTCCCCATAGAGATAGGAATATTCATCTCAAGAAAAGAGGGAGAATACGAACTCATAGACATAGTCACATTTAATGAGAATAAATATACCCTGTACGGTAATCCTAATCGGGGTCTCATATGCAAACACTGGGAAAGTCAGGTTTATCCATCCTATCCGCGGCCTGATATTTTGTATGAAGGAGATCTGGAACTGGTAATCTCCAATGAGACCGGTAACTGGATGGAAATAAGTCAGGCTGTGTTCAATGCCTACGGAATGAAAATATATTACGGATCAGACAGGATCTCCATGAAGGCACAGATGAAGATAATCAATAAGAACCTGGCTGAAATAGATTTCACAACCTATTCGCTTTCACCGGGTTTCCATAGATCCGTTGAACTGTACACATCACGCAAGATACTGCTGAATGGTACGAAGAGCGTAATGGAGTTTGGCTTATGAATGTCGCTGAAAATATCTCAGGTAATGTAACTGAACTCATAAACCTTGCACCAACATTCCAGGATGTATTACTGAAAGGAATCATAGTCATACTGATACTCTTTCTGGCAATCGCAATAGGAAAGGGTCTCACACTGTATCTTGAGAGGTCCTTTAAGGAAAGGATAGACAAAGAGCAGATGAACATCCTGCTGAAGATAGTTTACTATGGTGTTATCACGCTTGCTATCGTAACCATCATATTCCCGGTACTTGATGTTAACGTCTCAGGTCTGCTGGTTGCCGGTGGTGTCGTGGGTATTGTAGTGGGTTTTGCCAGTCAGAGTATTGTCGGAAACCTCATGTCAGGTATTTTCCTGATGACAGAGAGACCAATTAAGATAGGGGATCAGGTAAACATATCCAACAGCGCGGGATATGTAGAGGATATAAGCTTCATTTCCACCATTATCCGTACCTATGACGGTCTTTTTGTGAGAGTGCCGAACGAGATAGTGTTCACAACGAATATCACAAACTATGTCGCAAATGTGGTCAGAAGGTTTGACTATGTAGTTGGTATACGCTACGAGGACGATGCGGACGAAGCCATTGATATAATTCAGGAAATACTCGACAGGGAACCCTTTGCACTCAAAAACCCACCAGCAGGTATCTTTGTAGATAATCTGGGAGATAATGCAGTCAATATCCTTGTCAGGATATGGTCCCCGGTTACGGAATGGTATGAGCTGAAAACAAGGATGCTCTGGATCATTAAGAAGACACTGGAAGATAATGGAATTGAGATCGCCTTCCCACAGAGAACTGTCTGGTTTGCAGATGAACTGCGAACCCGGCAGATACCGCAGATCGCAGAAAACAATAACGGGGAAAGTTGAATGTATTGAGGAAATAGCTGATGAAGACCGTTTGTATATGTTTCGAAGTGCACCTCCCGCTGCCTCTTAAATGGTACTGGCCGTGGGAGGGTTACACTTCTCCTGAACTCAGAAACTACTTTGATATGGAGAAGGCTTTCCAGAATTTCTCAAAACTGGAAAAGGATACGATCCCCATTAACCGTGCTCTGGCAGATTCCATGGACAATGGGGGAAAATACGCCTTTGACATATCAGGCATTTTCCTGGAACAGTGCAAATGGACGCACGGAATTCCCGGAAGTTTCAAAGAACTTGTCAGCTTGGGTGCAGGCCTTATAGCTTCTCCGTACTATCATTCGATCAGTCCTTTCTTTACCGGACCAGATGAATTTGAAGCACAGGTAAAAATGCATCTTGAAGCACTTGATGAGCTGTTTGGGATAAGGCCTGTAACTTTTGCGAACCCGGAACTTATCCTTGAACAGAAGCTTATCGGCTCTGTAAGGGACATGGGATTTAAGTGTTTAATCTCAGAAGGTTCGCAGAACCTGATCAATGGAAGTGATCCCGTACATGTGTACAGGAATGAGGTTCCCACGATTCTGCGGCACATCGCTCTCAGCGAGGACATTGAAAAGAAATACTCTGACAGGAAATGGACCGGTTTCCCACTGATACCTGAAAAATTCGCCTCATGGATATCGGATATGAAAGGGGATGTCGTTACACTGTATATCAAGTACGATTCCCTTCAGGAACACCTGCAAAAGGATAAGCAAATATTGCAGTTCTTCAGGGACCTGCCCGGGTGCCTGGCCCACCACGGGATCGAAATGCTTCTGCCGGAGGAAGCCGCTGCCAGGTTCAGGCCACAGGAGCTACCATCCCTTCATTCCAAAAGGACAGCGCGCTATGGAATGCACAATCTGCTGGGAAATCATGCACAGCACCTCTATATGCATGAGCTTCAGAACATTGGCCATGGACTGGACGGGCATGGATCTGATCAGAGATACGGGAGAATCAGGAAAATATACCGCTATCTCCAGCAAACAGATATCCTTCTGGAGCTCAATGCTGAGGGACGCAGACTGGGATATGAGAGGGCTGTCAATAACTTTTCCATACTTTCCGACCTGAAAAGAGCTTTTGTGGAGGCTGACGGATGAGATCGGTATGTTTTTATTTTGAACTCCACCAGCCACACAGGTTAAAGTGGTTCTGGCCTGACAAAAATACCGGTGGATTCAATCGATATTTTGATAACGACCTCAACAAAGAGATCTTCAGGAGAGTTTCCGAGAAATGCTATCTTCCTGCAAACCGGACCATCCTGGAATTGATAGATGATACTTCAGGTGAATTCAAAGTGAGCATGTCGGTAACAGGCACTCTTCTGAGCCAGTGTGAGAGCTGGGGAGGGGATGTACTGGACTCATTCAGAGACCTCGCGGAAACAGGCTGTGTAGAGTTCATTGATGAGACCTATTATCATTCCATTGCAGCACTTTTCGAGTCAAGACAGGAGTTCATAGAAGAGGTGAAGGAACACCGCAGGGCCATGTCAGAACTGCTTGGCATCACACCGGAGGTATTTAGGAACACGGAGCTTATGTACAACAATACCATAGCCAGAACTGCCGCCGAGATGGGATATAAGGCAATACTTACCGAAGGCATAGAAAGGGTGCTTGGAGGCAGGTCACCAAACCATGTATATAAAGCAAAGAGCAGTGACATTGCAGTACTTCTGAGAAATTATAAATTAAGTGACGATATCGGATACCGCTTCTCATCACAATGGTGGGAGGAGGATCCTCTGACTGCAGGC
>DACO01000043.1:12203-26787 GCA_002508635.1 Methanolobus sp. UBA118
AATGGTGGGAGGAGTATCCCCTGACTGCAGGCAAATGGGCTGACTGGGTGTCTCAGAGTTCAGGAGAAACAGCCAATATCTTCATGGATTACGAGACATTCGGAGAACACCAGTGGGAAGATACCGGCATCTTTGAGTTTCTCAGAGCAGTTCCGGGAGAGGTTACAGACCGTGGGATCAGCTTCCTCACTCCTTCCCAGACGATCGAGAAATATTCTCCGGCAGGCCAGATAGATGTGGGTGATTTCTCAACAATATCCTGGGCGGATATTGAAAGAGATACCAGTGCCTGGCTTGGTAATGATATGCAACGGCGGTGTTTTGAAGAAGCAAAATTACTTGAACCGTATGTGAAAGCAAGCGGGGATAAAGAGATCATAAAGATCTGGAAACATTTGCTGACATCAGACCATTATTACTACATGAGCACAAAATGGCTCGGAGACGGGGATGTACATTCGTATTTCAGCATCCACGAGTCACCCTATGATGCTGCGGTGAATTTTATGGCAGTATTGATGGATTTCAAGGAAAAGGTGTTCATGAAACTCAAAGAGCAGAATAAATAGTTTACAGACCTATTCCTATTCAGGTGTTGTTAATATGGTGCGGGATCTATGCATGTTCTCAAAAACAAACAAGGATGCTGAAGTCATCTGGTTCAAGATAGCCTACAGGAATACCGTGCATTCGGAAGCTGACATAACTTCTCTCTTTGCGGAGAAAGGGCTCGATATGAGATTTGCATATATGGATAGTCTTGAAGACCCGGCAAGAGGAAAATATGTTATTTTTACGGAAGTTGAGAAAGGCAGGGATGTAAACGACGTTGTAGCTGAACTTGAACAAATGGATGTAGTGCTTGATGTTGACTACGGAGTATCCAGAAACCAGGTAATGCAATCCGTGGAGTTTCCTTTGAGTCTTTTCGGAGAAAGAGCTATCATCCTGAGGGCCAGAACATTTGTTGACATACTCAGAATCATGAACGAACATGTCCCACAAGCTGAAGGGCTGCAGATGCACACTGGCATTATAAGCGGGACCATGGCGGTCAAGCTCTTACGTGAGATCATCGATATTGATAAAAGCAATTGTTTTGATCTGCTCAAAGAACTGTTTATGGCTGCAGGATGGGGAATGCTCGAGTTTGATGTTGATATAAAAAATCTTGAAGGCAGCATTCGAACCCTGGATTGTTTTATTTCCGATGTGTATAAAGGAACTGAAATGCCTGCTTGTGCCTATATAAGTGGCTTTTTTTCAGGGTTCATATCTGAAATAATGGAGAGGACGGTTCAGGTCCACGAAAGTCAATGTCTGAGTACAGGACACATGTTCTGCGAACACATAATATCTCCTGTACCCAAAGGTGCAAAAACAGAACATGTACTCAGGAGAGAGCTGGATTGATCAGGCAGCCCAACTCAATACTCGGTAACCGGCAATTGCTTGTCACCATGGGTAAAAAAGGAGAGCTCTTCAATTTCTTCTATCCTGGAAGGGACTTTGCACAACATCTTGAAGAATCCCAGGCCTGTCTGTATGACGGGAACAGGCTCATCTGGTCAAACGACCATGAATGGCAGGTAAGACAGAACTACGTGGAAAATACAAATATAGTAAACACCGAACTTGTGCACCCGACTGGACTGAAAATGCACATTCAGGACTTTATTCATAAAGACCATCCAGTCATGGTACGCAATTATAAGATCAGTTCGTCCGCGGGATTTCATGGAAAGTTCTTTTACTATTCCAATTTTCAGGTAGGGGAAATACAGAAGAAGAATTCTGCATTCTGTGACCATGAATCAGGGATTTTCGTGCAGTACTGGAAGGACTACCACCTGGGAATAAGCTCTGTGCCCATGTTCGAAGAGTGGCAGATCGGAAAGGCACTGGATACTATATGGTGGACAAATGCCAAGTATGATATGGAAGACGGCGAGCTGCAGAACAATAATGAGGATATAGGTAACATTAACAACGCTATCGGCTGGAAACTTGATATCGAGCCCGAATCTACTGCCGAGATCAGCATTTTTATCGGTGCTGCATCAGCAAGACAACTGCTTTACAGACAGATACGTGATACACGGAACAAGACCGTTGAAAGTATGTTCAATGAGACACAGGAAAGCTGGATCAAGTGGCTTTCCAGAAAAAGGCTTCTGGATATAAAGAAAGTGTCGGAGTTTGAGTACATAAACGTGGAACTGATGGAGACGTTCAATCGTTCTTTACTTACATTAAGCATCCTGAACGACCCTGATAAAGGTTCATTTGTTGCGGCGCCTGAATTTGATCATGATTTTGAGAAAAGTGGTGGTTATGGTTATTGCTGGAACAGGGATACCTCTGAAATAGTGCTGGCACTCCTGGATGCGGGGTACCCGGAGTATTGCGAACGTTTCTTTTCATGGTGCAGAAAAACCCAGCTTCCTGACGGTTCCTGGTTCCAGCGTTACTGGCTTGACGGTAATGCCGGCTCTTCATGGGGCAATTTCAGATTCTCGACCCAGATAGATGAGACAGGTTCCACGTTGTTTGCCATGGAAGAATACTATGATAGCCTCGAACCCGTAATGAAGAGGGAGTTCCTTGATAATATGTGGTCAACTATCCTTTCAGCAGCCGAATACCTTATGAAAAGGACCCCTGAGGGATTACACGAACCATGCACATGCCTCTGGGAAACCTATTCGGGTGTTTTTACCTATACCAATGCTGCAATCTACGGCGGATTGATGGGTGCTGCACGTCTGGCACGTGACTACAATGAAAAAGGGCTTGCCAGCCGCTGGATCGAAAGGGCGGATCTTATCAAGCAGCAAACGATAGAGAATTTCTGGCTTTCCGATCAGGGCTACTTTGCACGCGGAATCAGGAATGGAAAACTTGATACAGACATCGATGCCAGCATCCTGGGAACTTTTGTACCCTTCAATATGCTCTCTGCTGATGATGAGAATGAAAGGAAGATGATCAAGTCAATGATCAGCAATATCGAATCCCGGCTCAGAGTTCCGGTGAATGAATACTTCGGGATAAAACGCTATGAAAGAGATAGCTATATAGAAGGTAACCCCTGGACTGTCACCACTTTATGGCTCTCAAAGGCACTGCTTTTGCTTGCAGATTCAATGCAGGAAATCCATGATGTGGAAAACAATAAAGAACGAGAAATGCTGACAACAAAAGCACTGGAATATATCCGGTGGTCGGTAAGAGGCACAACCAGTTCCGGAATGTTGCCAGAGCAGGTAAACAAGCATTCCGGCAGGCCGGCATGGGCTATTCCTTTATGCTGGAGTTGCGCCCTGATGCTGGAGAATATAGTCCTGCTGGATGAACTTAGCCGCAATTCCACATAAGATTTTTTCATTTCCGGGTGAAATAAATGCAAAAAATCAGTTATTATCGGGACAGCGGGGACAGATCTAACCGGGAATTCCCTGACAAGGAGTGGATAGTTACCAACGGCCTTGGGGGATATGCTTCCGGCACCTCCGTGGGGATGAACACAAGAAAGTATCATGGTCTACTGGTGGCATCCTTAAACCCACCTGTGGAGCGAAGGCTGCTGCTCTGCTCCCTTGATGAGGAAATAATAGCAGGTGAAGAGACATATTACCTAGCAGCACACCAGTACCCGGGAAAAGTACATCCCCGAGGATATCAATACCTGATGGGATTCGCCATGGACCCAATACCCACTTTTCGATATATGACAGGTGGAATAAGTATCGAAAAAAAGGTTTTCATGGTATACGGAGAGAATACTTCCATAATAATGTACAATATTCACAATCCCCTTGATAAAGATGTATCCCTGCGTTTGTTCCCGCTTGTCAACGACAGAGATATACATCATCTCACCAGATCAAAAGATATTCGCTTCCTGCAGGAAGCAAAAGAGACCGGGATTATTCTGAAAAACGGGAAAAGTGAAATTCACCTGGATTCCAATATGCAGTTCAGTCATGAGTCTTACTGGTACTACAATCTCGAATATTCTGTAGAGCTCTCAAGAGGGTATCCATATATTGAAGATAACTTCAATCCTGGATATTTTGAAGCTGATATCGGGAAAGGCTATTCATCTTTTTTCATTATTGCATCCACCGGGGATACCGGTTCTGCTGATATCCGGACTGTCATGGACAGGCTTGAGAAAGAGACAGAGCGTCGTGATAAACTTGTAGAGAGATATAACAGGGATGATACCTTTATCCGCCGGCTTGTCACTACAGGGGATTCCTTCATTGTAAAAAGAAAATCCACGGATTCGAGGTCTGTTATCGCAGGCTATCACTGGTTTGCAGACTGGGGAAGAGACTCAATGATCTCGCTACCGGGTCTGACGCTTGTGACCGGCAAGTTTGATGATGCAAAGAACATACTTGCAACCTTTGCAGCAAACTGCAGGGAAGGACTTATACCGAATATGTTCCCCGATACTCCCGGAGAATCAGCTATTTACAATTCGGTTGATGCATCCCTGTGGTTCGTTCATTCCCTTGGCCGGTATTTTGACTATACAGAGGATATCCCGTTCATCGATTCAATGTGGAACACTGTCGAAGATATAATCGAAAACTACCGCAACGGAACAAGATTCGGAATCTGCATGGATGAAGACGGTCTCATATTCCATGGGGAACAGCTTACATGGATGGATGCAATCGTGAAAGATAAGGCCATCACGCCCCGAAGGGGAAAAGCCTGTGAGATCAATGCACTATGGTATAACGCTCTGAAATATGCAGAACTCATGGGAGAGAATTTAGAAAGAGAGGTAAGTGATTACCCAGAAATCGCCCGGACCGCAAAGGACAGTTTTGCAGAGAAAATCCTGAACAGGGAAAGAGGCTGTCTCTATGATCTAATTCCGGGCCCCGAAAACAGGATACATGCAAAGGATGTCTCTGTCAGGCCAAACCAGATTTTTGCAGTTTCATTGCCGTTCACAATGCTTTCTCGAAATACGGAGAAGGGCATAGTAAAGGTTGTCACAGAAGAACTGCTGACACCATACGGTCTCAGGACACTTTCTCCCCGTGATACGGCATATATCGGTACCTATCGGGGAGAGCTGCTGAGCAGGGATGCAGCCTATCATAACGGCACTGTCTGGCCCTGGCTGCTGGGACCTTATATTACAGCCTACCGGAAGGTCAATGATTATTCACAGGAGAGCAGATCATATGCAAAAGCCCTCCTGAAAGGTCTTGAAAGACACCTTGATGAGGCAGGGATAGGTACAATATCCGAAGTGTTTGATGGTAACGCTCCCCACAAACCGGGCGGATGCATATCCCAGGCATGGAGCGTTGCCGAGATCAGTCGAGCATGGGCTGAGGATGTCATGCAGAAGGACTGCAATACACATTCATAAAACGGTAAATAAAAACAAAAAGAATTGCAGGGTTTTTGAGTTAATTTAAAATATGGATTGAAAACAGCAGTTATGAATTGTCAGTCGTAATCTATACTTTATTTAGCTATACCTCCAAATATTACCGGAATGTCTCAACCACACATATCCCCCGGTAAGCAGGATATCTTTCAGACACCACTCCCGTCTTAGAGCAGATACATCAGGATCTGCCACAAAATCACAATAATTATCAGAGCTACCAGGACCCTGATTATCCATTCAAGCATTCTTTAATCACTCCCCATTAGATTTTAGGTATTATTCACTTTTATACTTTATCATGTTGGAAGAACAGTTGTGAAAAACGGCATGCACTAAGTCATCCGGCTTATTCACAGCGTGTTTTGATAATTTATTTCTATTAGTTATCATACTATCAATTCAAGCGAATGCATTCTCTTCCCCGGAATCCAGTGCAAACAAACATGAGGATCCGGTCTCTTCAACTATATTTCGAATAAGATCAAAATCCGGCTCTGTGTCCAGGCTGAACACATTTAGAGAAGCCTGCGGAGCTCTTGATATATTGGATTTCATATCACCAAGCATGACTTTGTTCTGTACGTTGGGTATCCTTGCGATCTCGGCAAGATTCTCCAGATATTCCTCGGCCTTGTAAACATTGTATTTCTCCCGCACATTGGTGATCATCCTCAGTGATGCACCCCAGTTCTTTTTGAGCTTATAGGAGATCAGGATTTCAAGATCCTGATTACCAAGGTCCATGCTTACATCCCAGTCAGGACTGCGGTCATCTATCCACAGGTTAATGGAACTCATTCTTCCAAAGGCTGCATTGCGATGAACAGCCAGTAACAATACCCCTATATTGCGTTGTGAGGCTTTCTGGATCACAGTCCTTACCTTATCATCCTGGCCCTCAAAACTATCCATGTTGATAAAAAGTATCCCGGGTCTGAAGAAAGAACCACTCAAAGCCTCCATTCCCGCCACAAGGTTCTCTTCGAAACTTTCGGTATCAATGATCGTCCAGGAAGAGAAAACTCCCTTCTTCCTGAAAGAAGAGGTCAGGTCAATTAAACGCGATGTCAGTTTTTTCTCATCAACCCTTCCTGAAAGACCAAGTATCTTGATGGAGCCCTTCGGATAGGTGATATCCTTCAGGAAATTGAAAGCACCTGTGAGAATATTCGGATCTTCCACAGGTACCAGAAGATTCGCCTTCCAGGTCCGCTCATTTGAGGGAGCCATCTTGTTACTTTGCTTTGCAGCCCATTCCGCGATCGCCACAAAAAGACCGCTGCGGACATCCCCGAAAGGTGCCTTAAGATGTTTCTCAAGCAGATAACCGTGGATAACCACTACAATCACCACAGCAAAAAGGCTGAATATGGGATTGACTATGAACATTACAAGAACACATCCGAACGCCCCTATAAAAGAAACCGCCTTGGGAATCCTGAAAAGCGGCCTGAAGCTGACCAGTTGCAGGTTCTGTTCTATCAGTACCACTATATTGATCATTGCATAGGTCATCAGGAAGAACATAGCGATCAGGGGAGCGATCGCATTCAGGCTCCTCAGCAACAATGCCAGAAAAACTATTATTCCCGTCAGTATCATTGCATTTCTTGGCTCTCCTGAACTTGATCTTTTTGCCAGCCAGTCACTTCCCGGAAGTATCTTATGATCTCCAAGGGCCTGCAGGATACGTGGTGCACCCACTATTGACGAAAGTGCGGATGAAAATGTGGCTCCCAGCAGGCCTGCAACGATCAGCTGTCCCCATGCAGCCTTTTCGGCCATGATTGTGTAATTGCTCACCAGTTCTTCGCTGGTTGCTGATGTTGCCAGCCAGAATGCCAGCGCCATGTATATGACAAGACTTATGACAATGGCTGAGAGTGTGCCAATTGGTATGCTTTTCCGGGGATTTTTAAGCTCACCTGACATGTTCGCACCTGCCATGATACCTGTTGCCGCCGGGAAGAATACGGCAAAGACACCCCAGAAACCTATCCCTGCAAATCCGTTCTCAGGAGAACCCGGAAAAGAGCCCCACCATGTGATGGGTTCCTGCATGGATCCTCCGTAAGCAGCCCAGATGATCGAGACAAAAGATGAAATGATGATCGCCAGGATGATATACTGAACCCGGAAAGCCAGGGATGCGCTGATATATGCGACGATGAAAAGGATTGCAAAAGCAGCAAAGTCCACAACTATAGCCGGATGGTCAGGAAATATCCAGAGCCAACCGGCACGGAAACCAAATATGTACATTGCCACGGCAAGGGTCTGGGAAAGATAAAGAGGGATTCCGATACTTCCTCCCACTTCAAGACCAAGGGACTGGGATATTATGGAAAAGGCACCTCCGGCACCGATCCTGATATTAGTGGTAATGGAAGAGAGGGAAAGACCCGTGGCAAGTGTGATGCTAAAGGAGAGAAGTATGATCAGCCATGCTCCTAAAAGACCTGCGTTACCGACAACCCAGCCCTCTCTCAGGTACATGATCACGCCAAGGATCGTCAGCAGTGTCGGGATAAACACGCCCTCGATTGTTCCGAAAAGTTTTTTCCCGGGTACGATACCTTTCTGTTCTTCAACCTTCTCCTGCAGTGTCTCATTACCCGAAGGACCATTGTCATTTGTACCCATGGAGAAACCCCAGTAAATCTCTTTATTTAGAATATATAACCGTTTCCTAGCCAAAGCGGGAAATCTTTATCTGTTTTAAAGTAAGAGCCTATAGTTATTCTAAATGATATCGCCATACATTGATAAATAGCATATATATGGCAGCATCGACCTTCTGTTGAAATTCCCGGTACGTTGTGGAAAATGGCTTAAAATCACTCAGAGAAGATATGATACCGACTACAACAACCTTCGGCCTGGATCCTTTTTTGCTCGATGCATTAAAGAAGATCGGTCTTTCACTGCTGATTGGTATCCTTATAGGCCTTGAGAGGGAGAGCTGGAGATCTGATAAGAGGATCTTTGCAGGCGTCAGGACATTTACAATTACCTGTATACTTGGAACTACTTCCGCTTTCCTGGCGGATTACATAGGATATGCCATCCTTCTGATCACAACACTCTTCGTTGCCGTTTATTGTCTTTTCCTTATATACGAAGTACATCTTGTAGAGAACAGATCCGGTTTTACAAGTGCGGTTGCACTTTTTTCCACTTATCTGTTGGGAATACTGGTAGCAGAGGAATTTTTCCAGATAGCTCTGATCATTGCTGTGGTCATTACAGCCCTGCTGGTCGAGAAAAAACCTCTTCACACCCTGGCAGGCAGTCTGGCACAAAGGGATATAATCGATGCGTTGCAATTTATTGCCCTTGCTTTCATATTGTACCCTATAGTGCCGGATGAACCTGTTTATGATGTTGTCAGCCTCAAGTCTGTGATACTAATCATAGTACTCGTATCCGCGGTCAGTTTCGTAAGTTATGTCCTTCTGAAAAGAACAGGTACAAAAGGAGGAATACCATATTCGGGCTTTCTGGGAGGCTTGGCAAGCAGTGTGGCTTCTATTATTTCCCTGTCAAACATCTCAAAGAAAAAACCAGCATTGCTAGAACATGTGTACGTGGGTGCCCTGCTGACCATAATCTCCATGACAATAAGAGATCTTGTTATAGCTTTCCTAATAGATCCTTCGGGAAGGATGCCCCTTCTGATGCTGCCACCTTTTTTGGTGATGTCCGTAGCCACTTTCCTTCTTGTCCGCAGAACAGGGAACATGCAGGATACCGATGAAACTGTAGAGCTCAATTCTCCTTTTGCCATCGTGCCTGCCCTGAAGTTCGGTGCTCTTTTCACTGTAATACTGATAATAGCGAATATCACAAATTCTATCGGGGGATCCCTGGGAACATACGCTACAGCCATAGGGGGTATTGCAAGCAGCTCGGCTGTGACAGCTTCCATGGCCTCACTGGCAATTGCAGGAAAGGTTTCCTATATTACGGCAGCCGAAACTGCTGTTCTCGCGGGTATAATCAGTACGTTGTCCAAACCATTCTACATGAAGGTCACCGGTGCAACTGAGCTTTTCCGAAAAACAGTATTTTATTTTGTTCTGGTTACCATTCTGGGATTACTTGTTTTTCTTGGATGGGGTTATTATCTGAACACATTTACAGAGCTGATTATCTGAAAATTATATGACTGCATAGAACATCAGAGCAGATGAGAATATAGGAATCAGGAAATTGTCATTGATAAAGAACCTGATAACCGACATAATATTCGCTCTTTTAATAGTCCGCATGCTGATCGCACTCTCCATGAACATACCGCCCAGTGAACCGATAAAGGCCTGAAAAGGTGTGACAAAGAGCATTGCCACCAGGAAAGCAATAATTAAGCCGCTGAAAGTGCCTTCCAGGCTTTTCTTATCCGAATAGGGTAATTTATGTCTGCCAATTGATGTTCCCACGATCGTCGCAATGGAATCTCCAAAGGTGACTATTGCTACGGCAGCATAAACTATTTCCACTGGAAACAGTATCAAGGTCACAAATACCCCTGAGAGTAGCAGGATCGTTCCCTGGAATTTGATCTTTTGTTTTTTTGACCTTTCCAGCTTGCGGACGAGACGGGGCGACTTTTCAGTATCATCCAAGCCTGTAACCAGAATTGAGAAAAAGGTCAATGCAAGAAGGATGGCTAAAAAAACTAATGCTGCATTGTCTCCTGAAAAATTGATGATTAAAATAAAAACGATGCCCGTAAGTATATGTATAAGCTGGCGAAGGAATTCACCGGTCAGGAATGCCTCTTTATCATCCATATCTTACAGCTTTCCAGAAAGGTCTTAACAATCAAATACATATCGATAGGATCATTTAGAATGAACCTGTCGCCTTTTGTATATTATCTTTTTGATAATAAATTCAGTCTCTGGGTACTTATACATTTGCAGATTGTTCTAAGAAGTTCATTTATCCGGTTTACTCAAATCTTAAATACAGTCGACTTCAATATTAGCATAGGTTAAGTTAAAGTGGGGATCAGATTTGCTGAAATTAGGTTTAAAGATAGCACCGGAACAGTATACACCATCGGAAATGCTCAGACAGGTGATAGCTGCTGAGAATAACGGCTTTGATAGTATAGACGTAAGTGATCACTTCCACCCGTGGAGCGAGCAGGGACAGTCCTGCTTTACATGGACCTGGCTTGGAGCCGCAGCAGCAAGCACTAAAAAGATAGAGCTTGGTACCGGTCTTACATGTCCGATCTTAAGATATAACCCTGCGATCATCGCCCAGGCAACAGCAACTGTGTCATCACTTGCCGGGGGACGTACATATCTGGCTGTGGGTACCGGAGAAGCCCTGAATGAATATCCCGTAACATGTGAGTGGCCGGAGTTTGATGAAAGACAGCATATGCTTGAAGAAGCGGTAAAACTCATACGGGAACTCTGGACAGGTGAAAAGGTAAACTTTGAAGGTGATTACTATTGCACACGTGCTGCGAAGCTCTATACATTGCCTGCAGAGGATATTCCCATATATTTCTCATCATTGGTGCCGGAAAGCGCCCAGTTCGCAGGATACAATGGAGATGGCCTGATAACTGTCGGCGGTTCCGGAATGAAAAAATACAAACAAATACTCTCGAAGTTCGAGAACGGAGCAAGGAGAGCAGGTAAAGATATTGAAAGCATGCCAAAGGCAGTGGAACTTACCGTTGCTTACGGGGATAGACTTGAGGAATCAATTGAAAACCTGCATAAGTACTGGGCAGGTTCGATGGTACCGGCTCTCTTCCTGAATAGGATATATACTCCTGCAATGTCAGCCGAAAATGGTGCGGTTATAGGAGATGATTTTATCAGACAGAATGCATGCATATCCTCCGATCCGGAAGATCATATCAGCTATGCCCGGCAGTTCATAGATGCAGGATACACTCATCTGTACTTCCACTATGCAGGTCCCGATGAGCTTGAGTTCATCAAAAACTATGGTAAAGATGTCTTACCGCATCTGCGGTAAATATAAGTAATAATTAAAAAAATAATAGAGATTTTAACTGAAAAACAATTTTAAAACAAAAGGGGAGATCTAATGAATAATTCACTTCAGATTGCAAGGATACTTGGTATACCCATTAAGATACACATTTCTTTTTTACTGGTATTACCTTTCTTTGCATGGATCTTTGCCATACAACAGGAACCTTTTGGTTTTGCGGGAGTAGAGTCAACAATCCTGAAATATTCGCTGTCACTTTTAACAGCAATACTGCTCTTTGCTTCCGTATTGATACATGAGCTGGCCCACTCTTATTTCTCTTTGAGATATGGAGGTAGTATCAGCGAGATAACTCTCTATCTGATAGGGGGAGTATCATCGATGAAAGAAGAGTTGCATGAGCCCTCAAAAGAGGCAAAAATGGCTTTTGTGGGACCACTTTCAAGCATTATCATCGGAATTGTGCTGTTAGCTTTTACTTCCCTTTTCAACCCTGCTGCATCTTTTTCGGATGGAGGAAGCCTGTTCTTGATGATCTTTATACTGGGTTACATAAATATAATACTGGGCCTGTTCAATCTCATCCCTGCCTTCCCCATGGACGGTGGCCGTATACTGCGTGCATTTCTGGCACAACGTATGGATTTTGTGGAGGCGACGGAAAAAGCTGCAACCATCGGTAAGATATTTGCATTCCTGATGGGCCTTGCAGGCCTTTTCATGAGCTTCTGGCTGATATTGATAGCATTCTTTATCTATATGGGTGCCAGTGGAGAGGAACAGCAGGTAAAGAACCGGTATAGAAGATTCTGACCCGAAGACAGGAATCCTGTGATCTAAAAGCAGGTTTTCAATTCTTTTTTTATTATCAATTTTGTTAGGATTATTTATATAGCGAGAGAGAACAAGCATTATTGGTAAACCGCAGAAAGTTATAGTTAGGATTGAAGGATATACACATGCATAAGCTATTTGCTGGTACAATACATGTTTATACCAATGATGCCACACTTTGTTACTCTTTCCTTGCTCCTCTCCCGCTATTAAGAATGTGTGAGTGTTGATATATATAGGTGTATGAAATCAAGTTGAGGAAGTAATTTTCAGATATGGAGCTACATATCGAAAAAGGATCGAAAATGTATTTTTTATTTCAAAATCTGTTTTGAAAAAGGATATATAAGATTAATTATAACAGTTTACTGTATTCATTTGTGGGTTGGATAACTTATTTGTGAGGGTATTTATCTGAAGCATACTTATTCGGTATGCCCGAAGTGCGGGCAATTGATCAAAGCTGATCTGATCAAAGAAGATGGAAAAATAATAATTGAAAAGAATTGTTCGGACCATGGTAGTTTCAGTGATATTTACTGGTCTGATGCGGACATGTATGAAAAGTTCGAAAAATTCGCACGTAAGGGCTCAGGCCTGTTGAATCCGAATGTGAGCTACAATTCCGATTGTCCTTTCCAGTGTGGTCTATGTGTTTCTCATAAGACAACGACCATACTTGCTAACATAGATGTTACGAACCGATGTAACATGTCATGTCCGGTATGTTTTGCAAATGCAAGATCGTCCGGCAGAATATATGAGCCAGATCAGAAGCAGATATATGATATGATGACAATGCTCAGGAGCCAGAAGCCTGTGCCATGTTGTTCCATACAATTCTCAGGAGGGGAACCCACCGTCAGGGAAGACCTTCCGGAACTTGTAAAAATGGCCAGAGAGCTTGGTTTCGTACAGATACAGATAGCTTCCAACGGTCTCAAGTTTGCCAACAGTGTGTCCTACGGAAAAAAGCTTGTGGAGGCTGGAATGCAGACACTGTATCTTCAGTTTGACGGAGTCTCTGCAGAGCCCTATATGAAGATGAGAGGTTTTAATGCCTATCCTCTAAAAACGCGAGTAATAGAGAATGCACGAAAGTCCGGAATGCGTAGCATTACCCTTGTACCCACGCTTTCAAAAGGCGTCAATGACCATCAGGTCGGAGATATAATCCGGTTCGCGGCCGAAAATCGGGATGTTGTCAGGGGTGTGAATTTCCAGCCAGTATCATTCACGGGAAGGATATGTCAGGAAGAAAGAGAAAGGAAGAGGATAACCATACCTGATCTTGCAAAGCTCGTGGAGGAGCAGACTGAAGGAGAGATTCCGGCAGACGCCTGGTATCCTGTACCTTTTGTGGTACCCATCTCAAGATTTCTTTCAAAGGCACGCCATAAGAATCTGCCCGAGATGACAGTCCATCCGCATTGCGGAGCAGCAACATATCTCTTTATAGACAATGGAAAAATTGTACCTATCACGGATTTTGTGGACGTGGAAGGCTTTATGGAAATGCTGGATGAAGCAGCAGAGGAACTAGACGATAATGGCAGGAACCTCCTTACAATAGGCAAGGTACTGAGTAAAGTACCGTCCTTTATAGATTCCGAAAAAGAGCCAAAATGTGTGAATGTCACAAAAATGTTACTGAATGTTCTGAAGAAAGGAGAATCAAATGTCGTACAGCAGTTCCACCGGCAAAGTCTTTTCCTTGGTGCCATGCATTTTCAGGACATGTACAACTTCGATATTGAACGCATCCAGCAATGCGGTATACACTATGCAACACCTGATGGTAAGGTCATACCTTTCTGTACTTACAATACCCTGCATCGTGAGAGCGTTGAAGCGAAATTCTCAAGGCCCTATATGCCGGAAAAACATAAACATAGAAAACAGATCCTGAACATTACGAATCTTAGTTAAAAAGATATTCTTCCGGTTGAAATTCCCGGAAAGCTCTCATGGATAAGTTGATTTAATTATATATAATCAAGTGATTGTTTTGTGTTTTAAAATTCAAACATGATATTAAATTAAAGGCCGCTGCAAAATTAAAAACGCCACAGAAATAAAAGATGGGTTTATTTAAATAAAATAAGTGCCAAAAATTAAAGTGCAGACAGGACGAATCGGGGAAGGATATGCGTCCTGACAAGTGGAGTATGAGGGTCCTTAAAGGGAGTGGATTTAAGGATGTGGCATTTTTCACGATTGAAAAATGCCATTTTTCTTCATTATTCAAAAAGCCTTTTCATATAATCGTTCAGACCTACAGATATGCCTCTGTAACATACCTTCGCATCATTCTGTGACAATTGAAGTAATAGGCTATCA
>DACO01000117.1 GCA_002508635.1 Methanolobus sp. UBA118
TTATCTCCGCCAACTTCTTCCCAGTTGCTGATACTTCCGTCGTAGATTCCTTTAAGCTGTTCAAAGGTAAGTTCATTGACAGGGTTATCGGGGTTGACTATGACTGCAATACCATCGATTGCGATCTGGTGTCTGACCGGCTCTATACCATTGGCCTGTGCATTTTCTATCTCTGAGTCTTTCATGAGTCTTGAGGCCATTGCGATCTCAACCTCGCCGTCGATAAGTGCTGCAATACCTACTCCTGATCCTCCGCCAATGACGGTAACACTTGCTTCAGGGTTTTCCATCATGAAATCCTCGGCTTCTGCCTGGGACAGTGGAAGTACGGTGTCAGAACCCTTTATTATAATGCTTCCGGATGCTGAGTCTCCGGTAGTTGCTGCTTCACCTGCTGTTTCGGTAGCACCGGTATCGTCTCCCTGGTCCACACAGCCAACACCGGCAAATGCAGACATCAGAATGAGTAATACAATAGAACAGATGGAGATATTTCTTAAAAACTGCTTGTTCATTTTCTATCTTCTCCTATTGGTTTTGTACAATACGTTGATTTTATGCCAGGTGAACCAACACGAAAAGACTACATAAAAATTATGTATTTACAATATATAATCCTATACACATCAGGATAGTAATCATATTCTATATAGCACCTATTGTGATTATATATTATTACTAGGTCGATGTCAGGTAAAAATGAGATATGTACATCCTGTATCATAAAATGCATATACTCTGAAAAAGATACATGCTGTCATGCCTGATATCCTGATCAAGAATACAAAAGTTTATGTTAATAATTATCTCCAGCCTGCCGAAGTTCTCATTGAGGACGGGAAGATCATTAAAATTGCAAGGCAGATCGATGCTCAGAGATTGAATGAGGTCATAGATGC
The DNA here is from genome assembly GCA_002508635.1 of Methanolobus sp. UBA118. Lineage (GTDB taxonomy): Archaea > Halobacteriota > Methanosarcinia > Methanosarcinales > Methanosarcinaceae > Methanolobus. The sequence goes on from DACO01000117.1 coordinate 900, forward strand.
AAAGGGAGCCCTGACGCTGCCTGCGGGAATTGACGCACATGTGCATTTCAGGGAACCTGGCCTTACAGAGAAAGAAGACTGGTACACAGGTTCCTGCTCTGCGGCAGCAGGTGGGGTTACGACAATCATCGATCATCCAAATACCATTCCTCCGACAATCGATAAGAAGTCCTTCAGGGAGAAGGTCAAGCTTGCAAACAGAAAATCAATAATCGATTTCGGGATATACGGAGGAGTTACCGGTAATATTGAAAAGCTTCCTGAACTCTGGGAACTTGGTGCTACAGCTTTTGGTGAGATCTTTATGGCCGAGTCAACAGGAGCACTCAATATCAGTGAAGAAACCCTTGATGAGGCACTGGCTGTTATCAAAGAGCTCGGTGCCATAGCCTGCATCCATGCCGAGGATGAGAAGATACGGCAGGAGTGTGAGGCTTGCCTGAAAAATGATTTCACTCCCCAGTCACACTCTAGGGCGAGGCCAAATCTGTGTGAGGCTTTTGCTGTTGAGAAGGCTTTAAAGCTTGCAAAGAAGAATGGAACTCAGACTCATTTCTGTCATATCAGTGCATTTGAGACCGTGGGTCTTCTGCGTAAGGAGAAATACCTTCAGCAGAGTTCCGGCACCCCCGTCAATGTCACCAGTGAGGTAACTCCTCACCATCTATTCCTGTCGACCAGGGACTGGGAGCGCCTTGGTTCATTCGGTAAAATGAACCCTCCATTGAGGGATCGCCGCAATCCTAAAATGCTTCTGAACGCCCTGAATGACGGTACTATAGATATAGTGGCAACAGACCATGCTCCTCATACGGAGGCTGAAAAGGATGTTGGCATAAAATCAGCACCTTCTGGTGTTCCGGGTGTGGAGACATTCCTGCCTTTAATGCTTGTGGCAGTTAAAAGAAATCTTATTCCCATCGGACGGATGATCGATGTAACAAGCAAAAATCCCGCAAGGATATTCGGACTCAACCGCTATTCCAAGGGAATATTTGCCGAAGGTTATGATGCGGACCTGCTCATTGTGGACCCCTCAAATATTACCACCATAAAAGGGGATAATCTCCACAGTAAGGCTGGCTGGACTCCATATGAGGGAATGGAGGGCATTTTCCCCGAATACACCCTGTCAAGAGGTGAAATCATCTGGGACGGTGAGATACTGGCATCACGTGGACATGGCAGCTTCCTGCCTGGGAAAGGACTGGTCTCTGAAGAAGAATAAGTATGTACATAATAAATTGAGTATGTACATAAAACCATAACCTTTTAAATATATAAAACGATATTAATGTTCACGGTGGTGTGATGAAAACAAAATTCCCCATCCATACTACATTAAGTGCAGATGCGATCAAGGTCCTTGAACGATACGAAAAAGAACTTGGTGCGAAAAACGTCGTACTGGAAAAAGCTCTTCTTAATCTCGATACTACCCGATTCAAAGCAAAACTTGATACACAGAACATTGACAAACTGATTAAACGTATAAACACCGGTATACCGGGCCTGGATGACTTCCTTGAGGGAGGTATCCCCAAAGGCTTTGCGGTCATTGTTACCGGTCCCCCTGGCACTGGAAAGACTACCTTTTCAATGCAGTATCTCATGGAGGGGGTTAAAAATGGAGAGAGATGCATCTTTTTCTCATTCGAGGAGAGGGCGCAACAGCTAGTGCAACATTTCACCAGGTTTGGCTGGGATGTGGGCAAGTACATTGATGACGGTTATCTCGAGATATTCGGTATTTCCATGCTGACCTCGGAAGAGATGATAGAGATCGTCGATTCACATAAACCCGAACGTGTGGTGTTTGATTCTCTTAACGTTCTTACAGCTCCGGCAGATTTCCGCACATCAACGGCATGGAGGAGCCTGCACAGGCTGCTCAAGAAGAACATGATCACTTCTCTTCTTGTTACTGAAAAGTCACATGGCATTGAAAGGAAAGAGTTCGATGATTTTGATTTCCTGGGTGATGGTGTGGTTTTCCTCGATTTCATTCAGACGAACGATATTGATACTACGCCCATGCCTGTTATGGCCGTGCAGAAGATGCGGGCAACCCGGGTTGACCATACGCCGCAACCGTTCAGGTTCACAAATTCCGGAATAGCCAAGTATCGCGCACTCAATATCCCTTCGCAGACATTGCAACAGAGGATTGAGAAAAGAAGGGCAGAAAGACTGGGTGTTGAAAAATCAGCTGAAATGTGATAGAAGGCTTGCAAGAATGGCAGTGACATATATTGCTCTGAAACTGCCTGCCCCGCCTATACTGATATAGGCACTACCACTGTTCTCTTTGTTGAAGGCGATGACTGATGCTATTGTACCGATCAGTATGCCTCCTATTCCTGCAATGAAAGTCACGGATCCTGCATTCTGAGGCTCAATAAGCAATGAGAATGGTATTGCTATGATGCCCACATATTGCGGGACAACTATTCCTACGCCATTGATCATCTCTGACAGAAAACTTACTGCTACTATTATTATAAGCATTACTTCAAGGGCAGTGATATTTGATTCTGTTAGAAAAAGGTAGATGATCGCAAACAAGGGAATAATAAGTCCGCCAAGGTTCAGGGTTATGGTGGTATCAAAAACCCTTTCTTTGCCGATGTTCAGTTCCCTGACAACGGGGACTGAAAAAATATATTCGATAAAAGGAGCAAATCTGGTAAGCTGCTCAGTTTTTTTGGTTCTGGTCTTAAGGACCGGTATCTCCACAAAGGAGCCTGCGAGCATGAGTATCAGTATTGCCAGAAGCGGATAAGCAGATATGGTTCCGATGGAAAGTTCCTGATTATAACAGAGGATAGTAATCGGTAGCAATATCAGGATAAAACCTGCATACATTTTGATATCGGATCTGTTGATATATCCTCGCATTTATCCACCGGTCTTATATCTACTTTAATACATTTAAATATTTTTGTTAAAATATAATACTCAATCAGTAATAGTCGAGCTGTGATTGCAGCAGTTCTTGTCTCTTTTTCTCAAGGAAACTGTAAACGGTTCCGTGCGGTGCACCGTCAACGAGCATCTCTATGGCCGTTCTGGCAATCTGGTTCTGTTCGGGATTTCCGATGATACTGACAGTTTTGCCGTAAACCGATATCTTTACTCCGATCAGCCTCTCGGTAATCTCTCTTGTTTTACCGCCCTTGCCTATTATCCGGCCTTTGAGACGAAGCAGATCCTTCTGGGTGCTTGCGATCTTTGAAAGATCGATAACCTCAAGCATTATCAGGTCATCGTCAAGCATGGATATGGTCTTGTCAGGATTGAATCCCCGTGCAATGGCATTTACGACTTCTGTGGCCCGCAGGGCACCTACCGGATCGTCTCCCTGAACAATCTCAACCACTCCGCTCTCACTATCGATGTCAAGTTTTGCACCTGACTTGTTCTCGATCAATTCTTTAACGCTTCCCTTGGGGCCTATGATGGCACCTATTCTGTCTTTGGGAACTTTTACATGTGTCATAGTGAATCTACCGTTTCAGTAATTATGATAATTTATTGGTCTTTTGTTTTATTTCCTTCATGCTCGAGTAGATCTCTTCAGCCTGCTCTTTGATACCGTATCTTTTAAAGAAGCGCAGCATGTTCTCAATGTCCCGTATCAGGAATTCTCTTGCTTTGGGATGCTCGAGCGTTACGGATTGACCCATATCGATAAAGATGGGTTCCATTGTACGTGGGTTCACTATTATATTATATTCGCTCAAATCTCCGTGTACGAGATTTGCTTTCACGTAGAGAAGTTCCACATATCTGATCACGGTGTCAAAAATAAGCTTTGCATCTTCCGGATCAAGATTAACGTCTTTTAACAGGGGGTAAGCTTTGCCTTCCTCTCCTAAAAACTCCATCATGAGCACGTTGCGCTCGGCGTGGATGGGCTCCGGGACCCTAACCCCTGCTTCTTTTGCGCGCGTGAGGTTTCTGTGTTCTTTTTTTGTCCATGCAAAGATTATGTCCTTTTTTGCATGCCTTACATTACGAAACCTGGGATCTCCAAGGATGTACTCTTCCATGGATCTGAAAGTACTGGATGAGATCCTGTATATCTTTACTGCAATGTCGCTGTCTTTGCCTTCTCCGAGAAAAACATTGGCTTCTTTGCCAGTACTGATGGATCCTCCAATGGCATTGAGGATGCCCTTGTTAGATACGGTGTAAAGTATCTTCAGAGTTGCGTCATCAAATACATTCTCCTTTACCTTGAGAGTATTTGTGTCTTTGCGACGCATGCGCATTTTATCGACTTTGGTGTCGATCTGTTGCACCCTTTTTGCAACTTCTTTTTTCATGGATCAACCTTTAAGGTAACCTTTGCGTTCCAGCCAGTTTGCCTG
>DACO01000045.1:0-4933 GCA_002508635.1 Methanolobus sp. UBA118
GGTATGGCCCATGAAGCTATGCACTCGGGTCCGGCTGATGTGGCAAATCCTCCCATGAGCTGCGGGTCCATTGTATGCATGTCGGCAAAACCTGTCATATTGGGTTTTTCAGGGCTGCTGCGGGTACCTTCTCCTATCACAAAACCCTGTGCACCGTTCATGAGCATCCTTGTGCCCACGCCGATGGTAGTAAAATCAGGATCGTTCTTCAGAGGATTGATCTCCCCGCATCCTGAGAACGTTGCTGTCTGCATGTCAGGCTCGAACTCAGTAGCATGGAATATCGTACTTACCGGTTCTGAGGAACAATTTACGAATGCAGCATAGTTCTTGAATGTATGCCTTGTGGCATAGAGCTTCGCGTGCGGCATCTCATCCAGTGTGACCGCTGTCTGGAAGGTGTCTTCCTCGTCCGTGATGACCGAGACCTCAATGGTCTTTCTGTCCACCATGTCCCTGAAGAGGTGTCCTCCTCCGTAATCATGTTCCTTGTATGAATGTGCGGTACCGAAAACCATCAGATCAAGCATGCCCAGACTTTCGTTCGGGCAGGGTCCAACATGTGCCGGTACACCATTTAAGAACACCTTGGATGCTCTTTTAAAACTAAAAGGTGACTCTACGGGAAAAGAAAGCAATGCATAGGTCCCACTCATTATTGCTCTGGTTGCGGTGGTGACGACATCCACATCTTTTGTGGTAACCTTTTCTCCCTTCTCAACAAGATCGCAGACCTCTTGGGAAGTCATAACGACAGCCGTTTTTTCATCTATCTTCTTGCGGATATCTTCGATTGAGCGTTCCATAAAAATCCCTTCTGGTTAATACTATATCTCCGAATAAGTATAAGTAAAAACGGTTTAAAGCATTAGATTAAGCTGATCTTTGCAGATCAGTCAAGGTTGAGGATGCTTGCCAGCTCAAGACCTTCGCTTCCGATCTCGGAAAGTCTGTCAAAGGCCTCTTCCCTGGTGATATATTTCTCGGTACGGGTGCCGTCGGAAGCCTCTATTTTGATGGTTATCTCATTCTTGACATAGCCACGGTCAAGCGATTCTCTCACGACCTCTCCGTACTGCTCTGCAATTAGTTTAAGACAGTCGAATATTTCGTTGTTGCGGACCGCATCCTTTCCGTCAAGCAGTATCTGGGTGAGTTCCTGGGACTTGACGGAATATCTTATGTATTTTGTGAGCTCGTCCATCAGGGCACTGATGCTTTCCAGTTTTACGGATTTCAAAAGAGTATCGTCTGCTGTAATATCAAGATTATCGAAGTATATCTGGCAATTGTCTTCATCACAGCTTATCCTGAACTTCTGATCCTTTTTCTTGCTCTCAAAAGTTGCATCAACATGGCTTCCGCCATCATAGTTCACGGATGTGATGATAAACTCGGACACTTCGATCATCTTTACCTTATTTTCCTTGTGAAGTATGCCCGCCTTTGTCCATGTTGGGAGAAAGAGGTCTCCGTATACGTCCTTAACCGTGAGTACATCGTGCATATATACCAGTTCGGAAGTATACTCCATTCCAAGGAAGAATGACTTCATGGTTCCCCTGAGAACACTTTCCTTCATGGAAACATAATATTTGTTGGTAACAGCATAGCTGCCAGATTTGAAAAGAGGATTGAGTGTAACAAGAATCTCGTTCTCTATCTTGTAAAGATCGCTCTCTGATTCTCTTTTTGTCTGTTCGAGTTTCAGGTTTAAATCCTTCAGACCTTTTGTGGAACTCGCCACACAGGCATCGATCACTGAATTGCGACATTCGAGTATTTCCTTATCCTGGGCGCCTTTGGAGAGTTCGTCCACATAAGTCTGAATATCCTTGCTGAACTTATCCAGTTCCAGTATCCGGGATTCAAGTGAGGATACCTCCTCGGACTCTTCCTCGTTTAACTCGATAGCAGTGTTTTCAAGAGGTATTACCTTCTTTGCTATGTCTATGAACTCATTAAGGTCCTGAATAAAATCCCTTTGTAATGGTAAGTCAGTAGAGTCCTGAAATGTGTATCTCATCCAAATCCCCTTTAAAATATATATGTTTAATATATTCTCTTATTTCTTTTATATAAATTTCGATGTAGCTGAATTATATCACTGATCTTACAGTCTCAAGTATTTCATTCATGTACTTTGTAGCGCCGTTCTTAAGATCCATGGGATGAAGTTCTCCTGATACGAAAACCGTTTCAAGTTCATTATATCCCTTGCAGCTCAGGTTACCTCCGAACTTCTCCGGTCTCTCAAAGATAACTTCCTCATATCGTGGGCATATGTGGTATTTGAATAATTCCAGTACCGGATTGTTCTCGGCTTCCCCTGCAGGACAGAAAGCTTTCTTCATCTTCTTTTTAATATCCTGCTCTGAATCATCCACTGAGATATAGTTCTCGTTGGATGATGACATCTTGTTCCCGTCCAGTCCCAGGAGTATCGGTGTGTGGATACATAACGGTGCTTTGTATCCAAGTGAAGGCAATCCTTCTCTTGCGAGCATGTGTATCTTCCTCTGGTCGATACCACCAACGGCGATATCAACACCAAGTAGTGCGATATCCACTGCCTGCATGATAGGGTAGACCATCTGTGATACCTTCGGATCTTCCATCTGACGACCTACCTCATCCATGCTTCTTCTTGCCCTGTTGAGGGATGTAAGCTGTGTGAGTTTGAGTACGTTGAGCATGTATTCGGAACTAAGCTGATAATCGGATCCGTAGACAAAGTTCGTCTTCTCGGCATCCAGGCCAAGGGCGATAAAACACCTCTTGTTATAATCTGCGGTCTCGCGGACCTCTTCGAGCGTTCCCTTCTGGTTGAGGTATGCATGGACATCCGCCAGCAGAACGGTGATCTCGAACCCTGCGTTCTGGAGATCGAGGAGTTTGTTCACTGTCAGTACATGTCCCATGTGTATCTTGCCGCTGGGCTCATATCCGACATAGGCTTTTGGATGCTCTTTTGTTTCAAGAATTGCTTTAAGCTCTTCCTCAGTTACTATTTCCTGCACGTTCCTTTTTATAAGCTCAAGTCTGTCCATGAGTTCACCATTTCTAAATCGTGCTCTGTATAATCACATATCCCTTTAAATGCTTTTTCTTATATCGTTTCGGCATTATCAGGACCGATCAGATCTTTGATAAATAGTGCTCCTTCCGGGGAGCTGAACTGTGGGATATCCCAGTTCTGCACAACCTTTTTTCTGGTTGTCATTGTACTTTCATCCAGATGAGGATCATACCCCTCTACCTCGTATTCTTCCTTCATGATCATCATACCCCTTTTCTGCCATGAAGGGAGCTTTGCGACATTTGTCCCCCTGCTGAAGAGCAGCTCATGCATATCACTGGATCCCTTGTTCCTGAGATATGTTGCTGCATCTGCTTCTTCCATTCCTTCAGATAACAATGCATAGTATGCATGGGAATTTACACAATTTCTCCATGCTTCCGCCTGCCGCCATATGAGGTATTCGTTGATCAGTTTTCCATGGACGGGTATTATTCTCGAGTCAAAAGAAAGCGGTTCTGCAGGTTCAAGTATCATTGTCAGTGCACTGCTGATAAAAGAAGGCACTACGGAATCTATTTTCTCGATCCTTCCTTCAAAGGCAAGCTCCGGGAAGAACAGACTTATCTCATCGGAAAAAATGTATGCGAACAATGGGCTCAGGCCACTGCTTTTAAAGAAAAGTTGTACGGCATCCGCCATGGCAGATGCGAATCTGGTATCATAGGGTTTTTCAAATTCCAGGCGTGAAAGCGCATTCTTGAAATTACGGCCGTCAACGCGGATGATAACAGGCGGTACACAACGCAGATCCGAAAAGATCTCTCGCCTTTTCATATACCGATCAGTCTTCAGGCTCTTTCTTGGGCTGCTTCTTGAATTTGTTCACGATATTTCTTATCAGAACAATGTCGCCAGTGGTGATAACCCATCTGTAGGGGATGATAACGCCCTTCGAGGTCACATCAAAGATGTCCCTGTTGATGGAAGATACGGCTATACCCTTAACTGCCCTTTCGTCGACGTCCAGGACCAGATCGGCAACCTTGCCTATGTATGTGCCGGTTTCAGTGTAAATGTTTAAACCGAAAAGTGAAGTTATGTCTACTCGCATGATATCCCCTCTTACTTATATTTTACTTATATATCAATATTTGTATAAGTACAGTGTTTGATTTTACCTATTAAGTAATACATTCATCCCTTTTATGGTTATATTTTTGATATTCCACTGCGCACTGTCTCAGCAGATTTGTGAAGCTCTCTTGTCTGCTCTTCCGTTAGTCTGAGTTCTATAATCTCTTCAGCCCCGTTTCTTCCCATTTTTACAGGAACTCCCAGGCACACATCATCCAGACCGTATTCCCCGCTCAGATAGACAGATGCCGGAACTATTCTTTTTGTGTCCTTGAGTATGGCCTCAGTCATACTTGCGATCGCAGCAGAAGGAGCGCAAAATGCACTTCCGGTCTTAAGGTATCCGACGATCTCAGCACCCGCATTGACAGTTCTCTTAACTACTCTGTCAATGGTATCTTTTTCCATAATCTCGTTTAGCGGAATGCCTGATACAGTAGTGTATTCCGGCAGTGGTATCATAGAATCCCCATGTCCTCCCAGCACCATTGCATTGATATCCCTGACGGAGCAGTTGATCTCCTTTGCAATAAAATACGCAAACCTGCTGGAATCCAGTAGCCCGCTCATGCCGAAAACCTTCTTCCTTTCAAGGTTTGTGCACCTCATGGCAGCATATGTAACAACGTCCAGGGGATTTGTGACTGTCATTATGATAGCTTCAGGTGAGTGTTGCATTATATTGGCGCACACGTCCTGTGTTATCTTAATATTGGTGGCTAGCAGGTCGTCTCTGTCCATCCCCGGTTTTCTGGCGATACCCGCCCTGACCACCAC
>DACO01000045.1:5125-8274 GCA_002508635.1 Methanolobus sp. UBA118
CCACCCCCGGTTTTCGGGCGATCCCCGCCGTGACCACCACAATATCCGAATCGCTTATGTCGGCATAATCATTGGAGCCCGTAACGTCCACATCATAGCCCATGATGGGTGCTGCCTGGGCGATATCCAGGGCCTTCCCCTGGGGTAATCCTTCAACAATATCAAGCATGACCACATCGGCAATGTCAAGTTCCGCAAGACGCTGTACGCTCGTGGCTCCGACATTACCTGCCCCGATAACTGAAACCTTCATTCTTTTTACTCCTGTATTTTTTCATGATCAACCCCTCTCCACTCAGGGTGCGATATATAAACAATTACTTTAATCCCACTTGTATATTTCCTGCCAGACACTAGAGTTTATCATATATTAAATCTAAGATTAAAACTTACATACAAGTGAAACAAATGCTTACCAGCACATATATCCATATACCGAGAATCGGGAATACGATTGAGAAAAAGATCTGGAAGAGTGGTGTCCGCACGTGGGACGAGTTCGTTGAGAGAAAGGACGATGTACCGATCTCCCGGTCCCGGATGGAGTTGATACTTCCGGGTATCGAGGAGTCCAGAGAAAGGCTGGAATGCCGGGACTTTGAATTCTTTGCAAACTCCCTCCCGAGTGCGGAACACTGGCGTGCTTTCCGTGAGTTTTCTGAAAAAACAGCCTATGTGGATATCGAGACCACCGGTCTTTCACCGGGCAGCTCCCATATCACTGTAATCGGCATATATGACGGAAAAGAGGCAAAGACCTTCATACACGGAGTGGACCTGGATGAGGTGGTGGAGGAGTTCGAGAAATATGAATATCTCGTTACATTCAACGGTGCAAGATTCGATCTTCCATTTATCAAACGTGAATTCCCGGAAGTTGATTTTAATAAGTTACATGCGGACCTGATGTATCCTCTCAGGCGAATTTCCCTTACAGGCGGTCTAAAGAAGATAGAAGTGGAACTGGGCATCTCCAGAGGAGAAGATGTCGCCAATATTTCGGGCTTTGATGCCGTGCGCCTGTGGCACCAGTATAAAAAAGGTGATCAGGAAGCCCTTGAACTGTTACTTGAATACAACAGGGAAGACACGATGAATCTCAAGACCATAATGGAAATGACCCTTCCCAGATTTATAGATAAGAAATTCTCCGAATGCATCTGATATGGTACCGGACCTGAGCAAGATCCCGGATTCTCCCGGCGTATACCTGATGAAGGATTCTTCCGGGGTGATCATATATGTCGGAAAGGCAAAATCCCTGATAAAAAGGGTACGTTCTTATTTTCAGTCGTCTGCAAACCAGACTCCAAAGACCCGTGTACTTGTCAGGCAGATCGACGATATCGAGTTTATAGTAACCGATACCGAGATTGATGCGCTTGTACTTGAGGCCAACCTGATAAAAAAATACAAGCCCAGATACAATGTCCGCCTGAAGGATGACAAACGCTATCCATATGTGAAGGTCACGACCAATGAAAGGTTTCCCCGGGTATTTTTGACACGCAGAAGACGCATGGATAATGCCCTCTACTTTGGTCCGTACACCAACAGCAGGGCAATTCGCAGTACGCTTGAGGTGATATCAAAGCTGTTCCTGCTGCGCCGCTGCAGAAAGCCGGTGGTTCCGGGGAAGAGCCGACCATGCCTCAATTATCATATAAAACGCTGCATGGCCCCATGTAAGGCTTCCATTGACGAGGAAGAATACAACAGGAGGGTCATGAAGGCAGTCCGTTTTCTTAAAGGCGATACTGCAGGACTTCTCAAAGAGCTTGAAGAGAGGATGAAATCCCTGGCAGAGAATCAGGAATATGAGGCTGCTGCAGAGGTGCGGGACCAGATAGAGGGGCTTAAGTGCCTTACAGAGCAGCAGATAGCGACCTCGGGAATAGAGGACCGGGATGTGATCGCTGCGGTTGCCGATGGTTCTACAGTATACCTTCAAATATTTTACATCCGTCATGGAAGCATGGTCGGGAAAGCCGATTTCAGACTTGAGGATTCGGGCAATGCTGAAATACCTTCTGCACTGGCTGCATTTATAAAGCAGTATTATCAGGATTCTCCTATCCCGCCAGAGATACTCGTGCAGGAAGAGGTCCCTGAAAAAGAACTGATTTCCGGATGGCTTGGTCAGAGATCAGGCAGGGAAGTAAAGTTACAGGTTCCCTACAGGACAGAGAAGAAAAAGATCATGGAGATGTGTCTGCGCAATGCCGAGATGGCGATGAGGATATCCCGGCTGGAAAAGGGTCCCTCCGAAGCATCTCTTATTGCACTCAATGAATTAAGGGACGTGCTGTCCCTTGAAAAACTGCCACAGCACATAGAAGGATTTGACATATCCAATATATCGGGTACAAATGCCGTGGGCTCGATGGTTGTGTTCAAAGACGGGCTGCCTGCCAGGGATGGGTACAGACAGCACAATATTCGCACTGTAAAAGGCATCGATGATTTTGCCATGATGGCCGAGGTGGTACAGCGCAGGTACTCGCGTCTGATAAAGGAGGACAGCCCTATGCCTGACCTTATACTGATAGACGGAGGTCCGGGTCAGGTGGGTGCAGCCAAGTCATCCCTTGATTCCCTGGGTCTCGATATTCCCCTGATCGGTCTGGCAAAGCGTTTTGAACATATAATCACTCCTAATAAGGGGTCTGGTGAGGTTATCATCCTCCCGAAGACCTCTCCTGCCCTGAAACTGCTTATGAGGGTAAGGGACGAAGCCCACCGTTTTGCAGTAACATCCCATCGTCGCAGGAGGTCTGCAACACTTACACACTCCCAGCTTGATGCAATACCGGGAATAGGCCCCGGTAAAAAGAAACTTCTCATCGAACACTTCGGCTCGGTTGAGAATATGAGGTCCGCTACCCCTGAACAGCTGATGGAGGTTAAGGGTGTGAGTAAAAAGATAGCAGAGCGCATACAGGAGCATCTGGGGTGCGGCTCATCAGTGGATGCCGACAGCGGCTAAGTTCAAATATATTGGGTTCATATATTTTGTTTAATAAATTTGGAAGTTGATATATTCTGCTTATTAGAGGGTGAGGTTAAATGGGTAACGAGCTGGATTTCCATGGCAATATCAGGACTCCTGATATAAGGATGCTATACGATATGAAAGAAGTTCTCTATGA
>DACO01000039.1 GCA_002508635.1 Methanolobus sp. UBA118
CTGGCTACCGGTAGTGTTCAGTCAGGTGTGGACAGCAGGAACTTACTTGGCGGGGTCATAACCTTTGATGCCGTATGGGTTGCCAGGGGTGACCTTCTGAATGATATGTCCAGGCCGGAGGATGCAGTAACGTCTTATGACAAAGCCATCCTGCTCAATGGCAATTCAAGTTCAGCATGGGCCGGAAAAGCCACTTCACTTGATAAGCAGGACAGGTATTCGGAAGCCATACAGGCATATGAAAGAGCACTCTCATTCGATCCCGATAACGCAGAAATATGGTACAAGAAAGGTATGTCACACTATAATCACGGTGATGACCTGCCTGCGATCACAGCCTTTGAAAAGGTGCTTGAGGAAGATCCGGCGAACAGGGAAGTCCTGTACACCAAGGCCTACGCCAGTGAAAGACACGGCATGTACGGCGAGTCCCTGGAAACATATGACGCTATATTGAAGAAAGATCCGCAGAACACGGATATCTGGTACAGGAAAGGGTTTGCCGCTTATCAGGTAGGCAAGTACGAGGAGTCACTCAAGGCATTCGACCATGTACTCAAATATGAGCCGGCAAATACCACGGTCCTTATGTTCCAGGGTCAGTCATCCGAGCAACTGGGTAACTACGGTGACGCTATAAGCTACTATAATAGCGTAATCGAGGAGAAGCCTGATGATATTGAAGCAATGTTCAAGCTGGGAACAGCATACGAGAAGAATGGTGACTATGAACAGGCGATTGAGGCCTATGATCTGATCACCTCAACAGAGCCGGATAATGTTGCTGCATGGAACCTTAAAGGATTTGCCTATTACCTCAAGGGTGATCTGGGAACCGCATCCAGTATGTTCGATAAATCCATAGCTCTCGATCCAAACAGTGCGTCGGCATACTATCACAAGGGCATAGTTGCGTATATGCTCAGCAGTGGGGCTGTTGACTACTTTGACACGGCTCTTGAGCTAAAACCTGACTCAATCACCGCCTGGTATAACAAGGGTTTCATCCTGAATGTCAGGGGAGATGTGGAAGGTGCCATAGATTGCTATAACAAGGCACTTGAGCTGGATCCGGACAACCCGTCTGTGCTGTACAATAAGGAGTTCGCGCTATACCGTCTGGGTAGTTATGAGGAAGCAGAACGTGTGCATAGCAAACTGCAGTCTGTGGACCCTGGCTTCGTTGAATCCCTGGATGACAGAGGTACTGCATTCTTCCTTCCCGGCACCTACAGTGAAACACTCGATTATGAGCTTCCTGAAAGGTGGTATGGAAACGAATCCGATGAAACATTGCCGGTAAACAACACGACAGCTTCCGAATAAACAAATTTGAGGCTATGGGCTCGCAATCTTTATTGTCCATAGCCTTCTTTTCTCTTTTATGCTAAGTTCACTGATCTTTGATATGGATGGCGTACTGCTGGATTCCATGCCACACCATGCAGATGCCTGGATCCGGGTTTTTGATGAATGGGATGTCAGGATCACAAAAGACGACGTCTACGAAATAGAAGGTGCCAACCATCTCCAGGGCCTGCAGTGGCTTTTTAACAGAGCAGGCAAAAGCATCAGTGCTGAGGATTACGATGTTATATTAGACAGAAAAGTGGAGATATTCTCAGGACTCGGGAGGGTGGAACCCTTTGATGGCATCGGAGATTGCCTCAGTAAACTGAAGAGTTCCTTCCGGCTTGCCCTTGTGACAGGTTCCGAGAGGGTCACCGTGGAAAGGCTGGTAAGTGAATTCTTCCCGGATATTTTCGACGTTGTTGTCTGTGGTGATGACGTGCAACAGGGAAAGCCCTTTCCAGATCCTTACCTGAAGGCTGTGGAAATGCTTGGTGTGGAAAAAGGTGAATGTCTTGTGGTAGAGAACGCACCCATGGGTGTGGAGGCCGCAAAAAGTGCGGGGCTGTATTGTGTGGGTGTACCCACGTACGTATCTCCTGAAAAGTTATCCCAGGCAGACATCGTTCTGCGTGATCACCTGTCCCTTCCTGCATATCTTATGGAGATGCTTACTAACTGATTTTCGTAAGATATTAAAGTCCGACACTCCAATACTTATGTATGAATGATAATACCGATTCTCAGGAAGACCTTCAGGCTCAGCTCAAAGAGCTGAAAGAAGAGTTCAGTCAGACTCCAAGTATGGATAACCTCTATCAGATCGCGATCACATATCATGCACTGGGTCAAACAGAACGCGGTATTGGCTTTGCGGAAGCCTTTCTGATGCAGATCGAGAATGAAAAGGAACGCATCATCCAGACCACCATGATACTGAGTATGCTTGAGCGGGACGAGGAAGCCACGCAGGCTCTCAGGGAGGCAGAGGATAAATTCAGCGATGATCCCCAGATTAAGCGCTATAAGGGTATGCTGCTCAACAAACAGAAAAGATTTGAAGAAGCTGTTGGTGTTTTCGATGGCTTGCTGCAGAACAATTCTGAAGATCTGGAATCCATATCAGGAAAAGTGATAGCACTTTTAGGTCTTGATAGGAATGACCAAGCGGTCAAAACCTATCAGGCATCCATTAAAGTTACTCCAAAGGAAGCGCCCCAATGGCACTTCAAAGGTATGCTTGACGGCCTGATGCAGGAATACGTCTCCAAATCCGAAGGCCCCGCAGAGGAGCAGAAAAAGAAGATGCTTGAAAGCTTCAAATCCATGGATTCACTGATTGATAACTTCGGACCGGAGGTCGGGAACTTTTACCGTATGGGACAGCTTGCAGGAAGGGAAGCTTACGGGTTGATGCTGGAGGAGGAAGAATAATTTGAAGAGTAATGTTTTTTTAAGGGCATAACGTCCTTATTTTTCTACCAGAATATACCGTTTTTTCTATATTTTCTATTTCTATTATCCTATATGTGGCATTGTTTTTAATCTCTTATCACAATAAGGCAATTATTATCTCATTCGGGGAAAGTTTTATAATGTTTTTTCTTCCAACCTCTGTACGATGGAGAAATACGTTGTCAGATGTTCAGAATGCGGGGATATCCATGGCCCCCATTCACTGAACTGCAAGAACGGTGATGATGCACTTTTACGCACCGAATATTCAAGTAAGCAACTGCATCCTGCTGACCTGCCGGGTATCTGGCGCTATCAGGACTGGCTGCCTGTCAATGGTATCATTGAGGAAGGTTCAGGGCGAACAATTACTTACAAGAGCCAGGGTTTTGCGGAAGAGTACGGACTGGAGGATCTCTGGATCGCCTTCAACGGATACTGGCCTGAAATGGATGCAAGGATGATGACCTGTACTTTCAAGGACCTTGAATCCTTCCCGACCATGCAGCTTATCAGGGAATTGAATGAGGAACGAATCATGGTTGTGGCCTCTGCCGGCAATACAGCACGTGCATTTTCTCATGCATGTACCATAACAGGACAGCCACTGCTTCTGGTAGTGCCGGAAAGCAGTGCTCACAGGCTATGGACCACACATGAGCAGAATCCGTCTGTCTGTCTTGTGACCGTGGAGGGTGATTATTTCGATGCAATCTCGCTTGCGGGAAAAATAGCTTCCAGAGACGGTTTTGTAAACGAGGGCGGGGCAAAGAACGTTGCCAGGCGTGATGGAATGGCTACTGTAATGCTTGATGCGGCTTTCACCATGGGAACACTTCCCGATCATTACTTCCAGGCTGTTGGAAGCGGAACCGGCGGGATATCGGCCTGGGAAGCATCCATGAGGCTTATGGAGGACGGCAGGTTCGGTTCAAAACTTCCGGTACTTCATCTGGGTCAGAACATTCCCTGCGCTCCGCTTTATTCTCTCTGGAGTGATACTGATATGGTTTCGGACTTATGTCCCGGGGGTATGTACGATGATGTACTTTTCAACAGGAAACCTCCCTATTCTGTAAATGGAGGCGTAAAAGATGCGCTCGATGCTACCGGTGGTATGATCTATGCGGTAAGCAACGATGAGGCATCGGATTCACAGTCATTGTTCGAAAGAACAGAAGGAATAGACATAAACCCTGCCGCAGCAGTGGCAGTTGCCGCACTTGTGCAGGCGATGGAAGGGGGAAAGGTCTGTCCCGAAGACAGAATTGTCCTGAATATTACCGGTGGCGGACAGAAGAGGTTGATACAGGACTATCCTGTGAGACAGATCGAACCATCAGCCGGGGTTTCGGCAAAGGACCCGAACGCAGAAGATGAGATTTTGAATATAGTGGAAGGATTTTTTGGTGTGAGGATATGAACGAAGAACTAACTCTTACGATTCTTGGCGGTGTGGACAAAGACGGTGTTCCGGAGCCTGT
>DACO01000042.1 GCA_002508635.1 Methanolobus sp. UBA118
CCTGGACAAGACGGTACTGTGACAATACCATTTTATGTTGATGTAGATTTATTCCCCACAGTGGGAGCGAAGCCGATTTCAATACGGGTTTATGTGCAGGATGGAGATGACTTTTATTTGACGAGTGCGCCTACAATTAGTGTCCCTATGGTCGAAATGTACAATAATGGTCCTGGAGAGATAGAAGACCCTGACAATGGACTTAGTTTACAGACTGATGATGTAAGTCATCATGATCAGTATGAAATTGCAAGAAGAGCTGCAATTGCAGGGGATGGAACCATTAGCCCATATAACACTGCTGCAACTGTTACTTCATATGTAAATCAACTGATGAACTACGACGAAGATTACTTCTACATACATTCAACTCATACAGCATCAGATGAATTTATTATCGATAATGGATTCCATGGAGTATGCGATGAGTATGCTGTGATGAATGGTGCATATATGAGAGCTTTGGGGGTTCCAACTAGAAGAATAAGTATCAATGGTACTCTAAATAACAGTATTCTAACTCATCAATTTAATGAGTTCTGGGATGGAAATAATTGGATTCATGCGGACGCTCAGGCAAATGTGTTTGATAATCCACGTTCATATATAAATTCAGGAATGCTTGTGGCTGAAGTCGCAAGATTTTACGATGCTGATGACACAAAATCCAGTATTGACGATTCCCCTGTATTTACAGAAGGACGTCTGCACACCGTTTATGACATGACATATGATTTTCCTGCGGAAGTGATTGCAAGATACAGCTAATCTGATTTGCAGAATCAATCTATTGATTTTCTTTTTTTTGGATTATGAAAACTACAAATATATTCATAGTACTTCTAGTACTGTCCGCGATAACAATAGTTGGATCAATAGCTTCAGACCATGAATGGATAATCACAACCAAAGAAGAACAATCAAGTTATTCAAAATATATTGACCCTGAAACAACGAAGACTAACGTAACTTTAGAAGAAGCAAAAGCTATAATGATAGCTGAAAAACCAGAGTTGGACGGTGATTCAATTAATGGAGAACTTCTCAATGATAGTGATTTTGGGACAATATGGCAATTGACCTCAAAAACCAGTGATGACAAATCAATTCGTGTAGTTATCGATTCTGATGATGGGAATATACTCTATCTGTATGATGGATCAAAAAAGATACGTGCTGACAGTAAGGTGAGTGAAAAAGAAGCATCTGATATTGCTGAAAAATATATGAAAAATATGCTTTCAGGTGACCAGTTAGAAGAAGTTCATTTAAGAACGGTATATTATCAGGAACCTGTAGCTGATGATCTACCGGGCTTGTACATTGTCAAATATCGCAGAATAATGAATGGAATTCCCTCTTCAGATGGAGTGACAATAAGAGTTAATTCAGAAACGGGTGATGTCTCTGGTTACAGGGAACATTGGGAAATATCTGAAGAAAAGACTTATGCAGTAGACAACGAATCAATTTTAACTGAGGAAGAAGCTGCTGAATACTTAAAAGAGTTTATAGGAAACGAAATCTATGATGGAAAAACTTCAGACACTATAGAGGTAATATCATCCGAACTTATCTGGAGATCTAATGAAAATGATGAAATTCGTCTGACATGGTGGATGCAATTTACTGACCCAAAACTTGGACTTGATAATAATCTTCCAGGACTTGTTGGTATTGACGCAAATACAGGAGAAGTGCTTGTAGCATCTTATGAAATCGGCTGATATTAATTCATCAGCCTACCTTTTTTTTTGAAGTATTCAATTAGAACACTACGGAGCTAATTACTTTCATTCTACTGTATCGTGTTGTAACACTGTAGAATTGGAAGTTACAGTAAAATTAAAAGCAATAAACGGTAGGATAAGTGATACTATAGTAGAAGTAATTTTGTTTAATAATCCATGAAAAAATAAATCCTGGATACAAGTAGAAAACAAAGATTTTGAGCATTTCTTTTCTCCAGATGATGAAAATACCAGAATTGAAAAAACAACTGTGATCTTCAGTTGGAATTTTTTACCATAGAATCTTAATAAATTAAAGGATATTACCAGATGTTCAGCACAGTTAAGGAGTTATCCACCCAATAAGAGAGAGGAAGTGGAACTTAAAAACCGCAGGCAATGTTGTAGTCTGCTCAGGAATAACGAAAGAGCGTATGATCTTGCCTCCCTTGGCAAACTTATAAAGAGAAATATTTCTGAGAAAAGTGACCACAAATCAAAAACAGGAGAGTTTTTTAAATTGTCACCGGAATACAAGGACAAATCTAATGAAATTTAAGAACGAGTTATTCCATATTGAAAAAATGAGTGTACCTACAGTGATGATAGACCTGCGCTCATTAGCAATGCTCATTAGCCTCATACTCTTGTTGTTGATCTCTTTTTTCATTGATCACATTTACAGAACGACCTGGACTTACCTGATAGTTGCCCTGTTTACTATTGCAATATTGATATTGCTTTTTTTGCAGAGTAGCATGAAAATATCAATTGATAATGAAAAACTGCAGATGAATAACACTATTGGAAAAAAGACGCTATCAAAGGACAAAATACAAAAGGTAGCTTACACTGAAAACAGCAACTACAAGCATAGAATGATTCAGTATATCGTAATGGGAACATCCGTTCTGATAATCTGGGGCATACAAATTTCCAACCTATATGAGTCCCTCAGCAAATATGGATTTGAAGATGGAACAAATGTTTTCATACCTGTTTTCATGATATTGGTTTTCGGTTTCAGTCTTTACCGAGTCCATAGCTGTTCCAGATATCAAAAAATTATCAAAATAGATATCGATCCCGGAGAGATCAAGATCTACCCTGAAAACGAGCATGAATACCAAATCCTGAAAGATAGGCTCGACTTCCTGATGAACTCGTCCTGAAAACCGCAGCACACGATCCCAATGCCCTTAAATTAACAGACAAGATCATACTTACAAATCACCGGGAGATATGGATGAGCACACAACATTGCACACAGCAAATTCGCGTGGATATCCCCAGAGATTTCAGCCTATTGACAATCCTGATATGTCCAATGATAGTTATGTACTTCTTTTTAATCATGGGCATATTCAGCAAAACTTTTGAAATACTGGCTTATATTTTGTGGTATCTGATTATTGCAGCATTAATTCTGCAAGACCATACTAAACTGGAAATGACAAACGGTAAGATAATAATCCATCGACGATTTTCCGATCCTGTAACACTAGATATACAAAACATAAAAGATGCAAAAACTAAAAAAGTTAGTTTCCTGCTACGCAGTATAGTATACCTGTGTATAATAGGAGTGGTCGGATACTATAGTTATGATACACTGCAATCTATTCAAAGATATCAAGTTATGAATGCCCCATTGGAAGCAACGATCCATTTGGCCATCTCAAAAATTACATTAATCGTTTTTTTCTATGTAGCATTATTGTCCAGAGCTGAGAGACGGGTGAAGAATTCCACCTATGTTGAAGTTAAAACAAATAATGGAACTTTTGCGTTTTACCCTGATAAGCCCGAAGAATTTGAAAAGGCCATTACCAAGCAGGTACATTCAATTAGCCAGGTTAACTCCTGAAAAACAAACCCAACCTTCTGCTGCGATGATTTTAAAAGCCCGACCTGCATATAATCCCCTCGATGTCCCTGACCTTCAAAGATAAACTTGAATCCGATCATTTTCTTATTACGGCAGAGATAAGCCCCCCGAAAGGAACAGACCTCAGCGAAGCCCTTGCGGATGCAGAGCTTATACGGGATCAGGTAGATGCTCTCAATGTCACGGATAACCAGCGTGCAGTCATGAGAATGAGTCCGCTGGCTGTCAGCAGGGCACTGCTGGATGCAGGACATGAAGTTATCATGCAGCTCACATGCAGGGACCGCAACAGGCTTGCACTGCAATCTGAACTGCTGGGAGCCTACGCAATGGGCATCAGGAACATCTGTGTGATGACCGGAGATTATACCACCAAAGGTGACCATCCCGGCGCCAGGCCGGTCTATGATATGGATTCCGTACAGCTTCTGGATATCGTACGCAGAATGAGGGAAGGATATGACCTTGCAGGCAACACTATAGATAATCCCCCTGTATTCACGGTGGGTGCGGTTACAAATACTGATCCTTCAAAGCTTATGCAGATGATGAAACTGAGGAAAAAGGCAAAAACAGGACTTGATTTCATCCAGACGCAGGCTGTTTATGACACCGGGCAGTTCCAGACATTTATGGAGAAGACTGAGGATATCGAAGTTCCCATCATTGCCGGACTTATCCCGCTCAAATCAGCGAAAATGGCACGATTTATGAATCAGAACGTTCCGGGCATTAATGTTCCTGACGAAATAATAGAAAGAATTGAAAATGCAGAGAGACCGGTTGACGAAGGTCTGGCCATATGTGCGGAAACAGCACGTGAGCTAAGAAAACTCTGCAGGGGAATCCACATCATGCCAATAGGAAAACATGACAATACTCCCAGGATAATTGAAATGGCCGGGATCAGGAAGAACATTTGATGACTAAAACGCAGATAGACCACGCAAAGGATGGCACCCTCACAGCCGAGATGCTTGAAGTTGCAAAGAAAGAGAATATTGAAGAAGAACTTGTTCTGGAAAGGCTTGCAAACGGCAGCCTCGTGATAATGACACGAAAGGGTTGTCCTCCCGTTGCGATCGGAAAGGGTGCAGGCACCAAGATCAATGTCAACATGGGTACATCTTCAGCTTCAATTGATCCCGATTCCGAGATAGAGAAGGTTAAGATCGCACAGAAATACGGTGCTGCCACCATCACCGACCTCTCAATGGGAGGGGACATATCCGCCATCAGGAAGCTGGTACTTGAAAATACTCAACTCCCTGTTACAACAGTACCAATATACCAGACAATAGTCGAATGCGGAATGGATAATGTCAGCTTTGATGACATCCTTTCATATCTGAAAAAACACATCGATGAGGGTGTAAGTTCGGTACTTCTGCACTGTGTAGAGAGGAAGATGCTGGAAAAGCTGAAGGGCTCAGGAAGGGTTATGGGAATGGTATCCAAGGGTGGATCCTTTACCAGCAGTTTTATGCTTCTTAACGATTGTGAGAATCCTTTCATAGAACATTTTGATGAGATCATGCAGATACTCAGGAAGAACGATGTCGTTCTCTCACTGGGAAATACCATGAGAAGCGGATGTGTTCATGACCTGAAGGACAGTGCGCAGTTGATGGAGATTGAAACCAATGCCGCCCTTGCGAAAAGAGCAAACGATATGGGCGTACAGGTGATCATCAACGGCATGGGCGGCCATATTCAGGCATCAGAGATACCGGAATCCGTGAAATTATACAAGGAAAAGGCAGACTTTCCACTATTTGTAGCCGGTCCTCTGCCAACGGATATTGCGGTAGGCTACGATCATATCGCAGGTGCGGTGGGAGCAAGCATGGCAAGTGGAGCAGGCGCTGACTACCTTTGTTACATAACACCCGCAGAACATCTCTCATTGCCAAGTCCGGAGCAGGTCAGGGAAGGACTTATCGCATTCAGAATAGCAGCCCATATAGGAGATTCCATGAAATACGGCTTAAGCGATAATGACCTCATGCTCGCAAGAAAAAGGGCAACCTTTGACTGGAAAGCACAGGCAGAGCTTGCTATTGATCCGGACAGACCGACTCAGATGTGCCCTGACGAGGGGCCATGTTCCATGTGCGGGGATTATTGTGCAATCAAGATCATGAAAAACTATCTTTCCGGAGATAACTGAATGCAGACTGATCATCACTCTTTGCAGATCTTCGGAATAAGGACTCCGCTCATCAGACCGGGAGACGATATTGCGAAGATACTGATAAGTTCTGTCGAAAAGTCAGGAATCGCTTTTCAGGACAATGATATCCTCATCATTGCAGAATCACCACTTGCAACCGCCGAGAAACGCCTGGTATTTCTAGGGGATGTGGCGCCATCCGGAAAAGCAAAAGAGCTTGCACTTCAGTACCAGCTGGACCCACGGGAAATGGAGTTGATACTGCAGGAATGCGACGAGATATTCGGTGGTGTTCCCGGTGCCGCACTGACAATCACCGACGGTACCCTGTCCCCTAATGCAGGTATTGACAGTTCCAACGCACCTGACGGATATGTGGTACTGCTACCAGAAGACCCACAGGCCAGTGCTGAGCGGATCCGCAGTGATATCGAGAATTATTGTAATTGCCATATAGGAGTGATAGTTGGTGACAGCCGCACACAACCCCTCAGACTAGGGTGCGTCGGCATTGCCCTGGGAAGCTCCGGTATAGTACCTGTGGAGGATGCCAGGGGTTCGGTGGATCTTTTCGGAAAGGAGATGAAGATCACCCGAAAAGCTGTTGCCGATAACCTTGTTTCTGCAGCCCAGCTACTTATGGGAGAGGGCGGGGAAAGTATTCCTGCTGTGCTTATCCGTGGAGCACCGGTACAGTCTACTAAGGAATCTGTGGAAATGCCGCTTTTCTCACCGGACGAATGTATGTATTACAGCAATATCAGGGAACAGTAGGAATCTGTATTCCTGCCCTGAAATTTTGAAAATATAGAATATTGTCAGTGGTATAGAACACTATAGAGAAATAATAATTACTATCTCATATAGAGCTTATTGTTTCTAAAAAGAGCTATTTACCACTCAACAAAATATTGGTACAAAGTTCATGTTCTTTCCGGTAAAGTCCCATGCTGGATTCATTCGCAATCCAAGGTTGGTCAAATATGGAAAGACAAAAAATTAATTTTATGGTAACCCTCGCAATCGTAGGGTTAATTCTGCTCGGAAGCATGGCTTCCGCAGTATCTGGAAAACAATTTGATA
>DACO01000123.1 GCA_002508635.1 Methanolobus sp. UBA118
ATCATCAAGATAGACAAGCATATTTCCCCGGTTCTTCGCCCTTTCGATCAAAATAGAGTCTGTGAGAGGGTCCATTTCCGCCCTTCTTTCCGGGGGCTGGTCTTCCAGGAACTCATCGATCTTTTCAAGGAATACATCCAGATCACGCACTTTACCAAGCACCTTTCTCGTGGATTTTATGTTTTTGTAATAATCGGATATATCCTTCATATCAAGGTAATCTTCCAGAACCTCGATGGCAGAACGCATGCGCATGGCAGCAACCCTCATATCATGAAGTTCCTCGGTATCCCTTCCGACCTTGGTGCCTCTTTCGTGCTCGACCATTTTACCGAAATGGTACATCAGGAGTTTGCGTGCAGCTTCACGCATCGTATCATCCGCTTTGACATTTGTCTTTTTCATGAAAATGAAATCTGAAAAAGGAACTCTGGCCTTAGTTTCATCTGCTGCAGAGACGGAAGTCACATCTTTTTCAGACTCCTGCTTATCGGCCTTTTCAGCTACCTGATCATCTATAACTGCATCCTCTTCAGCTTTCACACTATCGTTAAAGGCACGGGTCTCATCCGGCAGATTTGCATCATCAAATGCGTCTTCTCTGGTTTCTGTGACCTCGTTGAGACCATGCCCGACGGTTACAAAGGTCTCGTCGTCTTTATCAGACCCGGAATATTCAGACTTGTCCGGATGTCCGGGCAAAAGATTGGTCAGAAGTATACCTGCAAATGTTCTCATAACGGAACCATCCCTGATATTGTTATCATTATATTTATCCTCCGGCATGTTTATGTTTTTTGTAAAAACAGATGTGTCTTCCATAATACGTCCCTGGTAAAGATAATAAGCAGCATGATAATTGACAAACAAATTGATCATCAACAGGAATATTCCCAGAGAATAAGGCACTACTGCATATGCGAGCTCCGGATAGAACCAGCTTTCAGGATATAATACAGAAAATAGCAAAAGACCGGCTGTGGAAAGAAAAACACCTGCCAGGAAGGATCTGCTGCTAAAAGGAGTATTCTTTAGCACACTCAGGTTGATTCCCGCCATGGTCAGCATAAGCCCGAGTCCTGTAAGGATACATGAGATCATGATCACCTGAGGTTCGGAATATCTTGATACCTCCGCAACCATAACAAAAAGTATTCCTGTCATTGAAAAAACAAGACCAGCGAAAAAAGAAAACACTGCTAAAGCAGTTTGTCCGGATCGTTCTGGAGATGACACTGTAACACCTGGATAATCGAATAGACCGGCTTTGCTTTAATATTATAATTTCAAATGTTTCATTTCCTTGATGGTCTTTCTGATTATCCGGTCCTGCATCTTTAGCTGGCGCATCCTGTTCTTTACCATACGCTTTCTGGACTTTTTGTTTTTGGATTTTTCAAGTCCCTTTTTCAGTGACTTGATATTAGATTCCACTTCAAGTTCCACAATTTCCTTGTTCTTCAGGATAGCTTTGACCGGACATATCTTGATACATTTGCCACAGTTGATACAAATATCATTATCGATCAATGCCTTTCCCTTATTCATGGAAATCGCATCAACAGGGCATTTTTTAACACACTTTTTGCATGAAACACATTTCTTTTTAATTACCAGGGGCACAGTATCAACTCGACATAGTGTATTTATATAGACATTCATAATTAAACAATAAAAGCATTTCTTAAGGAATTGTATATAGTGAACAATAAAATAAATAGAACATATAAAAAGACGCTAATATCAATAGGTATTGAATAGATTAAAAAACTTATTTCCATAGATAAATTATCGTATTAGCTAAAAATAGTAGTGATTAAATGCTTGATAAGGTGGACCTGTCAAAAAGTATAGAAAAGGACGAATATGAAGACCTGATCGATGAGTTCACCATACGGCTTGGTGAACTACAGAGAAAGGCCTGGAAGCTGGGAATACCCGTAATTGTCGTTTTTGAAGGATGGCATGCATCCGGTATGGCAGAGATAATAAACCGATTTCTTATGCCTCTCAATCCCATGGGATTCGAACTCCATACCACAGGAAAACCATGCGCACAGGAATTGAGAAAACCCCTGATATGGAGATTCTGGACAAAGATCCCTGCAAGGGGTGAGATTGCCATCTTTGACAGAAGCTGGTACCGCAGGGCACTCCTTGAACATTTCATACATGACATACCCGAAAAAGAGATCACAAATTGTCTCAAAGGAATAACATATTTTGAAAAGCAACTTGCAGATGACGGTTACCTTATATTCAAGTTTTTCCTGCACATCAGCAAAGAAGTACAGCAAAAAAGATTTGAATATATAAATGGCAAAGGCATTCCACTTTTCATTTCCGAAGAAGAGGAACAGGACTATATCAAAGAATACGACAGGCTAATGCCTTTGACCGAAAAAATGCTTGAAAGGACAGACACATCCCATGCTCCGTGGAATATAACAGAGGCAAATGATCTCAATTTTGCAACTGTCAGGATCATGGCTACATTTATACAGGCTCTGGAGAACAGAATCGCAAAGGTGGAAGAAAAACACAAAGAGTCGGAAAATAAAAGAGACCATACATACAGCAATAAGTCACTTAAGCCTTCGATACTGGAAACAGTTGATCTTAGCAGGAAACTGTCAGACCATGAATATAAGAAAATGAAAGGGGAATATCAGGAAAGGCTAAGGAGCCTGCAATACAGGCTTTTCATGCAGAACAGACCACTGATACTGGTCTTTGAGGGCTGGGATGCATCCGGTAAAGGCGGAGGCATAAAACGGCTGGTACAGGTGATGAACCCGAGACTATACAGAGTGATACCCATCGGAGTTCCTTCTGACGTGGAGCTTTCACATCACTATATGTGGAGATTCTATAACGAAATACCTGAAGCAGGCCATATGGCGATCTTTGACAGGAGCTGGTATGGCAGGGTACTGGTCGAAAGGGTTGAGAATCTCTGCACCGACCGGGAATGGAAACGTGCCTACAGGGAAATAAACGAATTCGAGGAGATACTTGCCAATCACGGAACTATCGTATTGAAGTTCTGGATGCACATAGACCGGGAAGAGCAGCTCCACAGGTTCAAAAAAAGAGAAAAAATACCTCATAAAAGATGGAAGATCACTGAAGACGACTGGAAGAACAGGGAAAAGTGGGACCTGTACGAAGAAGCAGCAAATGAGATGCTGCAAAAGACCAGTACCACCTATGCACCCTGGACCATTGTTGAAGGTAATAATAAGAAATATGCAAGGGTAAAGGTACTCAGGACGGTTGTGGAAAAACTGGAACAGGAACTCGAATGAAATTAGAAAACTTTATGCAATCGGCCTGAATTTAACCGGCATGTCAATTACAAGAACCCACAGATCACTCTTTTTCTCCGCTCTGCGAGCATCTATCTCTGACCCCGGCCCTTTTACCTCAATGATAACATCTTTATTCCTGATATTTATATTACTGATAGCACTATCCATGCGGCTGTAATCCATCCCGTCGGCAATCCTGAGGATCGCTGCCATTCTCAGAATGTCATCTCTCATTTTTTGAGGCAATGCAGAGAACTTCTTTTTAACAAAAAGCTTTGCCAGTTTGTCCTCGTGAATTTTCTTTTTATGGAGAAAAGTTGTCCACGGAAGTATCAGATACAGTGGGAATGGTATCTCTGCAGGGGACTGGCTCAGAAGTATATCCCTGCCTGCTTTATGATGCCCCTTCACATCGGTGCTTACTCCTACATCATGGACAAGTGCAACCATTATCATTGTGTCCCTGAGGTCCGGGTCCAGACGGTGCACGGATAGCAGCTCGTCAAAGAGTGCAAGGGAGTTTTCAGTAACCTTTCTTGCATGATCCCTTTCAACATCATAGTCATCCAGTAACTCAGTAAAAGGTATTGGATCGATCTTTTTCCTGGAGGGAACTTTCCCGTAATCAAGTTTTCCTGCAGTCCTGGAAATGTTCTCACGCCAGAGTTCAAGTCCGTTGTCAAACTTTGAACTGCTGCCCGGCATCAATCCAAAATGCCCGACCATCACCTCTGCAAGGGATTGGAGCTCATTTTCACTACCTTCCTGTAGTTCCACCTCAACTTCAAGGTAGGCTTTTTCATTCCCCTTACATTTAATAACAACATCATCAAGACTTAGCTCGGCAACATTTCTGGAATCATCCATAAGGTCACAACTTGTCCTTTCGTGTATAACTTCAAATAAAGAGAATAATTTGCCAGAGCCTATCACATTTAAAACAAAACTCTTAAGCCTTCCCTCATCGAGTTCGGAGACTTCACATTTTTCCGGAACTACAACTTCTATCTCTTCACGCTTCCGGATAACAGAATCTGTCTTTTCAAGCGATTTTAGAGTATAGGTGATCTTCCCGGGTTTTTCCCTGCATCTGAAAGAATAGCCTGCTGAATACAAAGCCATATCCAGCGTATCAAAATAAGTGTCTTTGAAATTGCTTTTTATTCTGTTAGCAACAGTAAATGTATCAATGGAATCAATGCTTGAAAGTTTTTCAAAAACAACTTCATCAGACAACAGGAACTTGGCTTCTATCTCCATCATTCGCCTCATTAGAAATACGTTCGCAAAGATAAAACCTTTTCCTTATCTGAAACTAAGGACTCTCATCCAGATAATTCGAAGATATTAACAGATTTTCCGGTACAGTTGTGCGTTGGAAACTATCGGTTCGAAATAGTCCTCAAGCTCTTCCGGCATTTTCTGGGTCTGCTCCATGGCAAGGTATCCTCCGTCCAGGGCATCATGGAACATCCTGATAACCTCTATCCGTTCACTCTCCTGGAAATGCAGCAGTACGTTCTTACAGAGTATAAGGTTCAGACCCTTACGTATGGGCTGCAGTTCCAGAAGATCATGTTTTGTGAAAGAAACACTCTTTCTAATCTCTTCAGAAATAACGAAATGCCCGGGCTCATCGGCCGGTGAGAAGTACTTTTCAAAGATATCTTTCGGTATTCTCTGAACCTGCTCCCGGGGATAGACACCACTGCTGATAATATCACCAAAAAGATTACTGTTATCAATATCAGTTGCATGTATCTTCACATTCCTGAAGATCATACCCATATTCTCACGCAGCACCATGGCAAGTGAATAGGGTTCAGGTCCCATGGCACAGCCGGCATCCCAGATATGTATATACCGACGGGTTCTCAGTTCAGGAATAACGTGATCCCGGATCATCTCAAGTGTCTGCATATCCCTGAAAAAGTATGTAAAAGCCATATTATATCTCTGAAGAGTGTAACAAAGAAATAGTACTATATAATAAAATAACTAAGTCATTATATAAATTATTTGGTTTTAAATTTGCAAAACATCAGACATATGCTGAAAAAAGAAAGCTAAAATCCCCTGCCTGTCAGGCAAGGGCAGCCACTTCATTCATTTCCTCGATTGTCAGAACCCTGGCAAGATCCAGCAGTATCAGAAGACGCTCATTGATCTTTCCGACACCTTTGATATAATCCCTGCTGATCTGCGAAAGCACGAGGTCAGGTGCCGGTTCCACACTGGATTTGGGGATTCTTAATACCTCATTGACAGAGTCTACGATCATACCCACAACATTGTTCCCTATCTCAACGACGATAACCCTGGAATTATCATCGGCATCCTTCAGGTTGAGGTTGAATCTTTTTTCGAGGTTTACAACCACAATTACATTTCCGCGAAGGTTGATAACACCCTCAACAAAATCAGGAGATTGAGGGATCTGAGTTATCTCAGGCATCCTGATTATCTCCTGTACCTTTACAATCTCGACACCGAATTCCTCGCCACCAAGCTGGAAGATTACCAGCTGAAGCAGATCTTCGGTCACATTTGTTCCATCAAATGACAGTTCGTCCATAGATTTTCCTCACAACGTGATCAGACAAGAGCACTGTCCTTTGGCCCCATTTCAATTTCGTCCTGTTTCTTCTCAGGAGCATCCGGACCACTTCCCGGTGAGGTAGTTCCGCCTGCTATCATTTCATCGAGCATGAACTTATCGACCACAGACTTCATCTCACCTGCAAGCAGAGCAAGGTCTTCAGCCGATCTTGAAAGTTCCTGCATTGTAGCGGTTTGCTCCTGTACGGCTGCAGATGCTTCTTCAGTACCTGCTGCAGATTCCTCAGAGATCGCACTGACCTCTTCGACAGAAGATGTAACCTCTTCAATGGATGCGGACTGCTCCTGTGCAGCGGCTGCAATGTCCTGTACCATACTTGCGATCAGATCACCGGCAGAGACAACCTTCTCGATAACACTGGCAGCTTCATTCAGTGCATCGGCTCCAGTAGACACCTCTTCAGATCCCTGCTGCATTGAAGTTACAGCATTGGAAGTGCCTTCCTGGATCTGATAGATCAATCCTGCTATCTGTTTGGCAGCATTTCCGGAATCCTCTGCAAGCTTTCTGACCTCATCGGCAACTACCGCAAATCCTCTGCCGTGCTCTCCCGCACGGGCAGCTTCGATCGCTGCATTAAGGGCAAGCAGGTTTGTCTGGTCAGCAATATTGGTAATGAGATTGACGATCTCCCCGATCTGCTTGGATTTGCCGTCAAGTTCCATAATAACCTGTGATGATTCGGAGGATGCTTCCTTGATGCCATCCATCTTTACAAGCAGGTCTCTGGCTATGGTACCAAGATTGTGGATTAGTTCATTGGACTCTTTTGCGGTTTCAGCAGCCTTCTGTGAGTTGGTGGCTACTTCCTGAACGGTCATGGTCATATCAACCATTGCACGTGAGACTTCCTCGGTCTTTCCTGCCTGGTTCTGTGCACCCTTGGAGATCTCGGAAACCGTATCTGCTATCTGATATGATGAAGATGTCATTTCTTCAACAGATGCAGACATCTCCTCAGCAGTTGAAGCAACGCTTCTTGAGCTGGTGTTCACAGTGGAGACAACATCGTTCAGTGATTTCCTTGTGTTTTCCACACCATTTGTAAGCATCTGGAACTCGCCTACACCCTTAACACGGACAGGACGTGTAAGATCGTTGTTTGAGATCGCATCCAGAACTTCACGGGAATCAGCAATGATAGCCTGAAGATTTTCACCGAAGTTATCAAGGGCATTGGCGAAATCCTTGAAGTCACCCTCTGTTTCAAAGCTAACCCTGGCATCAAGTCTTCCGTCGGAATATTCATCCACGATCCTGATTGCCTCGTTCAGCGGTGTTACAAGAGCATCTATTGCTTCATTGACCGCACTGATAGCTTTCTTGTATGCACCGTCATATGCCTGAGCATCTGCCCTGTACTTGAGATCACCTGCCTCACAGGCATTACCAAGTTTTACAAACTCTTCACCCAGAGCCTGTATGTTGCTCATCATAGTAATGTAACAGGGGATGAGTTCGTCGTTCTCAGAACGTTTACCGACCTTTTTGAGTCCTTCAAGATCGCTGAGATCACCCACTGCGATCTTCTTGTTCACATTCATTACAGTAAGGATTCTCTGGCGTATACCATTGGTGGCATTTGCAACTTCTGCATATATTCCCTGGTAGTCTCCCTCTACAGCCCTGGTGTGATCGTTATCGACCATGAGCTGCAGAACTTCATTTGATTCTACAAGACCACCAAGACCATCGATACAGTCATTAATGTTGTTCTTGATTATGTTGAAATCACCCTTGTATTCATCAGTGATCTTCTCAGGAACCTCTCCTCTGGAAATACTTTCAACATAGTCAGCAGTCACATTAAGTGGTGCTATGAGAGCATCGAATGCATCATTTACAGTGCTGACAGCTTCATTGAAAAGGCCATCAAACTTTTCGGGGTCTACTCTATAGTCAAGGTTTCCAGCTTCTGCAGCATGGCCAAGTTCGATGAACTCATCTGCCATTCCTTTTACAGTTTCCATGAGCCTGATAGTATATGGAAGGAGTTTATCGTTCTCCGAGCGTTTTCCTACCTTACTGTACTTTTCAAGATCACTGAAATCTCCGGCTGACATAAATTCGAACGTACGCTGGATGTTAAGCAACCTGTTACGGACCTCATTCACAGCATAGGCATTGTCCTTAAAGATACCAGTATATTCTTCCTCGATACCTGTCTCAAAATCATTTACAGCGAGTTTGAGCAGAACATCAGTACTCTCATGTAGTGGTTTAGCAATTGCATCAAGTGTTGTGTTAAGGCTTTCGATGATACGTTTGAAATCACCATCGTGACGGGAAAGATCAGCACGTACATCGACTTTTCCCTCTATACCTGCATCTGCCAGCTTGCCGGAATCCTCAATAAGTGCGTTTATAGCATCCACACATGCGTTCAGGTTGTCCTTGAGTTCACCGAAATCACCCTTGTATTCTTTGGTAATGCTTGGTGGTATGTCCCCTTCTGACATCCTGCGGACATACTTGGATGCAGCCATGAAGGGTTCGACAATAGCATCCAGAGTATTATTAACAGCCATCAGTATCTCTCTGTTATTGCCACTGAAACTGTCCGCATCAGCACGTGCAGAAAGGTTACCGTTAACTGTTGCATTGGCAAGCTTGAGTACTTCCTGTGTAACTTCGGTTTCATAGCTGATATCAAATGCGAATTCCAGTGCACCGATGACATTGCCATCTCCATCTTTGAGTGCCTTGCCCGTATAGCGAATCGGGATCTCCCCGGAAGGAAGATGTGCCGTTGTGTCTGCAGTGTGTACCTTATCATCCTTCATTGCCCTGGCCAGGCGGCAGTTTTCTGTATTACAGTGAGGAGTATTGAAAAGTTCATAGCATTTCTTACCCTCACATCCCTCTGGTGTGCTTCCCAGCATGGATGCACCAGCAGAGTTCATGAACTTGATGGTGAAGTCTTTGTCAATAGCCAGCACGGGTGCCGGAATGTTATTGAGGAAATCAGCCTTTGATCTTTCGCTTTCTTTTAGATCCTCGACAATTCCGTCAGCAGTGGTCATAAGGTTATTGACATTTTCTATTATCGAACGTGCAGTTCCTTCAAAACCATCTGCACTCGCCCTGGAATCAAGCTGACCGTCATTAACAGATGTGAGAAGCTTATCGAGTTCCTTATTAATGGCAGGTTGTGAATCTGCCTGCTTTTTCCATTCAGCTGCCTCATTCAAGAATGAATTCAGATATCTTGAAACCTCTGTATCGTTACCCACAGCATCAGGATCAATTCTTGAGTCAAGATCACCTTTGCTAAAGTCATCAAGTGCACGAATTATTTCCCTGTTCAGTTTATTATTTTTTCCCAGCATATCCAGATCTCCTTAATGTGAGATATTCCCTTTCTAGTTCAACTTTTGAACATAGCTTAAAACTACTTTATCTCTATAATTATAATTAGATACTTTATATCTATAAAAAAAATAGTATAAAAATATATCATTTATTTTTTTTTTATCATTAGAATAAAATTGGCGATTCCAAAAATGAAAGCAAAAACAAAGTCAGAAATATAATCCGAAACTGTCAGGATAAAATAACTTGTACAGGACCATTCACTATTATTATACAAGATGCCACTATCCTGACAGTTTATAGTATTATACAAGCATCTGACTCATTTTATCTTCTTCAAGTGATTTTCCTTTGTCGACAATTTTTTCCCTCTTTCCAGATGTATCGATAACAAAAGCATCAATTACATCCTTCATTTCCCTTGCAATGTCCGCAAGCTTATCAGCAGAATTTGCAAGTTCCTGCATGGATGCTGTCTGTTCCTGAACAGCAGCAGTGGTTTCCTCGGTACTTGCAGCAGTTTCCTCTGAGACGGCTGCAACTTCCTCAACGGAAGACGTAACCTCTTCTATGGAAGCAGACTGTTGTTCTGCAGCGGCTGCAATGTCCTGTACCATACTTGCGATCAGATCACCGGCAGAGACAACCTTCTCGATAACACTGGCAGCTTCATTAAGCGCTTCAGCACCTGTGGAAACCTCTTCAGATCCCTGCTGCATTGAAGTTACAGCATTTGAAGTACCTTCCTGAATCTCGTGGATAAGACCCGCAATCTGTTTGGCAGCATTACCTGAATCCTCGGCAAGCTTTCTGACCTCATCGGCAACAACAGCAAATCCTCTTCCATGCTCTCCCGCACGGGCAGCTTCGATTGCTGCATTGAGTGCAAGCAGGTTGGTCTGGTCAGCAATATTGGTTATAAGGTTGACGATCTCTCCGATCTGCTTGGACTTGCCGTCAAGCTCCATTATAACCTGAGATGATTCGGAGGATGCTTCCTTGATGCCATCCATCTTCATAAGCAGGTCCGTGGCTATGGTGCCAAGATTATGAATGAGTTCGTTGGACTGCATGGCGGTTTCAGCCGCCTTCTGGGAGTTGCTTGCCACTTCCTGCACTGTCTGGGTCATATCATGCATTGTAAGAGAAACTTCTTCTGTTTTTCTGGACTGATTCTGGGAACCTTTGGATATTGCATCGACCGTCTCGGAGACTTCCATTGCGGACGTGGAGATCTGCGATGATGAAGCAGACATGTCATCTGCAATGACCACAACATCATCAGAACAGTTCTTCACAAGCGAAGCAATATTATTCATCGATAATCTGGTCTGTTCCACGCCATCAGTAAGTTTCTTGAAATCACCTGCACCTTCGACATGAACAGGACGTGTCATGTCGTTCTCTGTTATTGCAGCCAGAACCTCTCCCGAGTCCCTGATAATTGATTGCAGGTCGTCCCCGAAACCGTTAAGTGTCTCTGCAAGTGCCTTGAACTCACCTTTCATCTCAGTAGTTATCCTTGCGTCAAGTCTTCCTTCGGAAAATGCATTGATCACATCCGAACTCTCTTCAATCGGAGTGACTATCGCATCAAGGGTCTCATTCACACCCTCGACTATATGCCTGAAATCACCTCCATGTCTTGATGCATCAGCCCTGACTGCAAGGTCACCGACAATTCCCGCTTCAGCAAGCATACGTGAGTCCTCGACAAGCAGATTAATGGCATCTATGGACTGATTCAGGTTGTTCTTGATCTCGTTGAAGTCGCCATAATAAGTATCAGTGATGTTATCAGGGATATCACCCTGGGCTATTCTCTCAATGTACTCGGCTGCAACATTAAGAGGACCTATGACAGCATCGAACGCTTCGTTGACCGCTACAAGAGCCTCATGGTATTTGCCTTCAAATCTTCCGGCATCAGCTCTGAAATCAAGTTTACCCCGGGAAGTTGCGTTGCCCATTTCAACGAAAGTATCTACAAGCCCTTGGATATTTTCCATCATATGGATATAGGCAGGTATGAACTCATCATTCTCACACCTCTGCCCTATATCCCTGTACACATCGAGCATCTTGAGATCACCCTGGGCTATCAGCTTTGTAGTATTAAGTACTACAAGCTGGTGTTCTATCGCTTCATTGACCCCGTGTGCCATCTCACCGAAAATTCCCTCGTAATCCTCATCCACCTTTACAGTCAGGTCATTTACTGCAAGGTTCTGAAGTACGGTATTACATTCTGTCAGAGCACCCAGACCATCTATACATTGATTGAGATTGTTCTTGATCTCATTGAAATCACCCTTATACTCATCAGTAATCTTTTGAGGGATCTCACCTTTAGAGATTCGGTCCACATATTCCGCAGCAACGATCAGCGGAGATATAAGGGCATCAAGGGTTTTGTTCACACCCATTACGACCTGCTGGCAATTTCCTTCGAATTTGCATTCATCTGCCCTTGCATCAAGTCTCCCGTTAATTGCCGCATCGGTCAGTTTCACAACCTCTTTGGTCACACCGACCTCATTACTGATGTCAGCAACATATTCCAGCGCACCTACAATATTTCCTTCTTTGTCTTTCAGAGTAGTACCGGTGTAACGTATCGGTAGTTCACCTGAAGGTAAATTAGCAGTTGTATCCGCAGTACATACTTCACCTGTTTTCATGGCCCTGGCCAGTTGACAATCTTCTGTATTACAGTGAGGAGTATTGAAAAGATCATAACACTTCTTGCCGGTACAGCCTTCCGGAGTCATACCCACGGCAGCAGCACCAGCCGGATTCATAAAGGATATATTGAAGTTGGTATCGATTGCCATTACAGGCGCTGGAATGCTGTTAAGCAACTCTACCTTTGACCTGCTATCGTCCAGTGCATTCTTTATCTCTGTCTGGTCCATGAAAATTTCCAGAGAACCGATAACATTGCCTTTACGGTCCTTTAGAGGGATTCCACTGCAATTTATATGTACATCTGACCCGAGGTCTGCCACCGCTTCCCCGTGCTCCACATTCTGAGTCCTCATGGACCTGGTACACACACAACCATCGGTCTGACATACATTGGTCTTATAGTGATCATAACACTTTGTCCCGATCATTATCTCAGGATTCAGACCCGCGGCTTCAGCAGCCTTTTCGTTTACATAGGATATATTATAGTCCCGGTCTATGATCATGAAGGGTACGGGAACGCTATCGATATGACCTGCAAGAGTGCCTACTATATCATTCATGCCCTGCACGAGCTTTGCATATTCGCCCCCGACCTTTCCGGGGTCTGCACGAATGGTGAATTTACCCTCTATTGCAGCCTCCGTGAGCAGCCCGGCCTCTTCAAGAAGTGTATTGATAGAATCTATACAGAGATTGAGATTATTCTTGATCTCATTGAAATCGCCTTTATACTCATCTGTGATCTTTGGCGGAATGTCACCCTTGGAGATACGGTCGATGTATTCAGCTGAAACTATCAAGGGACCTATGACAGCATCAAGCAGTTCATTGATACCTTCAAGGATCTTCCTTGAATCACCATGGTAGTTCTCAGCCTGTGCACGTGCGTCAAGTTTACCCTCCACAGCAGCATCTATCAGATGCATCACCTCATCGGCAAGAGTACTGTTTCCTTCAGGAGAGATACTTCCTTTTTTGCCAGCACCATATTTTAGGTGTAAATAATCCTCAAGAAGCGTGTTCACCGATTCAGCCACCTCTCTGTCCAGTGATCCGCTCTTTGGAGATATGCGTGCATCCAGATCTCCTGAGTTCACAGCGTCAATTACGCTGATAAGTTCCGTTTTAAATTTGTCGTTCATTCCAAACATATGTACCCGTCCATCTATGATTATGAGATTCTGCTAGCTTCCAGTGTAAATGTGAATATGTTGAACTTACATCCATTATATTCGGTAATCACCTTTGATTAGCAAAAGGATATTACAAAGATTAATATATAAATATTTGGATATATTATTAGTATAATATTATAGGAGTGATTGCTTTTTTTAGAAAAGCAGAGGATATTAAATAAAGAAAAAAGAAGAAAATCCATATGTAATAGCTTATATGAGAAGCAGCCCATAGTGATATATAGAAGTTCGTGCAACCAAATATATAAATACTCAAAAATAAAAAATGGCGACAGCAATGGAAAATCAGGCATCAGAACCGGACAGAATAAAGAACCTGCTCAGATCAAACCCCAGGGGAATGAGCGTTACTGATATTGCCCGGCAACTTAAGATCAGCAGGAACACAACAGCCAAATATCTGGAGATATTACGCACCAGTGGCCATGTTGATATGGATTCCATCGGCACTGCCAAAGTATATTATCTTTCCCACAGAATTCCTGTTTCTACATTGCTCAACTTTTCTTCAGAATACATATTAGTAGTAGACAACTATCTTCAGGTGATCCAGGTAAACAGTAAGTTTCTTGATCTGCTCGGAATGGAGAAAAACGCTGTTGTGGGTCAAAAAGCAGACAATATCCTGAAATTTATAAAGATGGATAGAGAGATCGTCTCAAAGCTACACGAAGCCATAATGGGAAAGGAACAGAAAGAGAAGATCCACATCACAAGCGATGACAGAGACTGTTATCTGCATGCCCGGATCATACCTTCTACTTTTGATAATGGTGAACAGGGAGCAACCCTCATTCTCGAGGATATTACAGAGGAAACCCATAATCACAATTCCTTACTTGAACATCGGGATAAGCTTGAGGAGCTTGTCCGAGCAAGAACAAATGAGCTGGAAGAAGCTAACAGGGCTTTGAAGAATGAAATTGCTGAAAAGGAAAAAGCCCAGAAGCTGCTCAAAGAAAGTGAGGAACGCTATAAAAGACTCTACATGGAATCACCCCTGGGATATCAGGTCATTTCCATGGATGGAATTCTACTGGATGTGAATTCCGAATGGTTGCATACCATGGGATACACTTTAGAGGAAGTCATAGGGCAGCCCTTTGAGAATTTCTTGCCCGAGAATAACAAGGAAATGCAAATCAAGCCGATCGACCTCAGGACAGCTGATGATACATTCCATTCCTATTGTGAAATGGTCAAAAAGGACGGTTCGACAATTGTAGCAAGCTTTAGTTGCAACCTGGGCCATACTTCCGAAGAGAAAAAGGAGCAGGTCCAGTGCATAATGAGAGATGTAACTCAGCACAGAAAGTTCGGAGAAAAGATCCGGAAAAGCGAGAAGAGGTTAAAATCGATACTGAACTCCCTGCAGAATGGCATAATTGTCGTTGATCCGGAAAGTTATGAAATAGTCTATGTCAACAATGCCGCCTGCAAGATTCTTGGTGACTCTGAAAAGAACATCCTTGGTCAAAAGTGCAGTGACTTCATCTGTTGCTCACCCGGTGAAAAATGCCCTGCTGCATCAGAGGAATCAGGAATACTTACCTCAAGCTGCATACTGGCAAAGTCCGACGGGAAAACTGTTCCTGTGAAAAGGACTGTAATAGAAACGGAAATTGACGGGAAAAGGCAGTACATAGAAAACCTTATTCTGGATGAGAGCTAACATGACCTTGCTTCAATAACGACCAATAGCAACATGGTCTAAAAAGGCAACACATATCCTAATTTTTTATGCAGACTGGCTGCGAAAGTGCTGTTTTTGAAAGATATATAAGTGCTTACCAGAAACTACATAAAAGAACATGATATATAGGGTAGAAATTCATCTGAGACCTGTTGCCAGATGACCGATAAAAATTATCCATAGTAATTATTCACAGTAGTTGATATAATACTGATACAAGAATTATTCCCGGAGGAGTCCTATGAAAGTAAAAATAACTGAAACCATTCTTCGAGATGCGCATCAGTCCCTTATTGCGACCAGAATGCGCACCCGTAACATGTTGCCAGTGGTTGACAAACTGGACGAGATAGGATATTTTTCACTTGAGATGTGGGGTGGCGCTACATTTGACAGTTCCATAAGATACCTTAACGAAGATCCGTGGGAAAGGCTGAGGGAACTGAAAAAGCACATGAAGAACACACCGGCCCAGATGCTCCTGCGCGGGCAGAACCTGGTAGGTTACAGACATTATTCCGATGATGTTGTGGAAAAGTTTGTCAAGAAGGCTTACGAGAACGGTATTGACATATTCAGGGTCTTCGATGCGGTAAACGATATCCGCAATATGGAAAAGGCAATCACCGTAGCCAAAAAGGAAGGCGCACATGTCCAGGGAACTATCTGTTACACCATAAGTCCAGTACATACAATTGAGAAGTATGTAGAGCTTGGAAAGGGACTTGCAGAACTTGAATGTGATTCCCTGTGCATCAAGGATATGGCAGGACTTATCTCACCACAGCAGGCATATGACCTTGTAAAAGCCCTTAAAAGCGAGGTCAATCTCCCAGTGGACCTGCACTGCCATTGTACATCCGGAATGGCACCCATGAGCTACACTGCCGCATGCAGGGCAGGGGTTGACGTGCTTGATACCGCACTTTCACCATTCGCATGGGGTACTTCCCAGCCACCTACAGAGTCCATTGTTGCGGCACTGGCAGAAACAAAGCGTGCCACCGGCCTTGATCTCGAACTCATAGCAGAGGTTGCGGAATACTTCAAGGAACTCAAGGAGGAATACAGGTGTGTCCTCAATCCGATATCCGAGCAGATCGACACCAATGTGCTGCTTTACCAGATACCCGGAGGTATGCTTTCAAACCTTGTGTCCCAGCTTAAGGAACAGAATGCTCTTGATAAGTACAACGACGTACTTGC
Source organism: Methanolobus sp. UBA118 (assembly GCA_002508635.1). Classification (GTDB taxonomy): domain Archaea; phylum Halobacteriota; class Methanosarcinia; order Methanosarcinales; family Methanosarcinaceae; genus Methanolobus. The sequence goes on from DACO01000123.1 coordinate 16,030, forward strand.
AGAGATGCCAAAGGTCAGGGCAGAACTCGGCTACCCTCCGCTTGTTACACCAACAAGCCAGATAGTTGGAACCCAGGCGGTGCTGAACGTCCTCATGGGAGAGCGCTACAAGGTCATTCCCAAGGAAGTAAAGGACTACGTACGCGGCCTCTACGGCAGACCACCCCAGAAGATCGATGATGCAATGGTCGGAAAGATCATAGGAGACGAAGATCCTATCACATGCAGGCCTGCAGACCTTCTGGAGCCCGAATACGAGAAGATGAAAAAGCAAGCAGAGGAAATGGGCCTCGTGAAAAAGGAAGAGGACATACTGACATACATCCTGTATCCTGCTATCGCTCCGGCATTCCTCAAGGGAGAAGTAGAAGAAGAGGAGCTCGTGCCTGTCAGCACAGAGCATAATCCGTGTGCATCAGCCAGCCCTGCTATAGTACCCACCGCTTTCAAGGTAGAAGTTGACGGAGAAATGTACAATGTCAAGGTCAACCCTGTGGGAGGCGTAGAAGTTGAGGAGACAAAGGAAGATATCACGCCTGAGTCTGTGGCCGGAGCAGTTACCAGCCACATGCAGGGCATGGTACTGTCCCTCAAAGTAGACGTAGGACAGCAGATCAACGAAGGTGACACTGTCTGTGTGATAGAAGCCATGAAGATGGAGAACGCCATCCATGCACCACACGGAGGAACTGTAAAAGAGATATTTATCGCTGAAGGTGATGCCGTAACCTCCGGTTGTGTGCTTATGAGTATCGATTGAGGGAGTAAGTATGTTCAAAAAGGTACTTGTTGCAAACCGGGGCGAGATCGCAATAAGAGCGATGAGAGCATGCCGGGAACTTGGCGTCCGGACAGTAGCGGTTTACTCGGAAGCTGATAAGAACGCTCTCTTTACAAAATATGCAGACGAAGCTTACTATATCGGCCCCGCACCCTCCAGCCAGAGCTATCTCAATATTGACAAGATAATAGAAGTAGCACTTGAGAGCGGAGCAGAGGCCGTACATCCGGGCTATGGTTTTCTTTCAGAGAACAGCACCTTTGCCAGAAAATGTGAGGAAGCCGGAATCGTGTTTATCGGTCCGCCAAGTGAGGCAATAGACCAGATGGGTAGCAAGATCGCTGCAAGAAATACAATGATAAAGGCAGGCGTCCCTGTTGTTCCAGGAACCGAGGGAGCCGTGGCAAGTGAAGAGGAAGCCGTGGAGATCGCAGATTCCATAGGCTACCCCGTAATAATCAAAGCTTCCGCAGGCGGTGGCGGAATCGGAATGAAGATCGTGCACTCCAAGGAAGGTTTTAAGACCGCACTTCAGTCCATCCAGTCCGTTGCGTCTTCGGCTTTCGGAGATCCCACAGTATTCATTGAGAAATATGTGGAGGAACCACGGCACATAGAATTCCAGATCCTTGCCGACAAGTACGGGGACGTGGTCTATGTAATGGAAAGGGAATGTTCCATACAGCGCAGACACCAGAAGCTTATTGAGGAAGCACCTTCTCCGGTCATGACTCCCGAGCTCCGCAAGGAGATGGGAGAGACCGCAGTCAGAGCTGCCAAGGCAATAGGTTATGAGAACGCAGGAACAGTCGAGTTCCTCTATTCCAAAGGAGAGTTCTATTTCCTTGAAGTAAACACTCGGTTGCAGGTAGAGCACACAATCACCGAAATGATCACAGGCATCGATCTTGCAAAACAGCAGTTGCGTATTGCCTGGGGAGAGAAGCTGCCCTTCAAGCAGGAAGATATAACCCACAGAGGCTGGGCGATCGAATGCCGTATAAATGCCGAGGATCCTCTAAACGATTTTTCACCATCACCAGGTAAGATCAGAAGATATCGTTCCGCAGGTGGCCCCGGAATACGTGTTGACAGCGGAGTCCACATGGGATACACAATATCTCCCTATTACGATTCCATGATCTCAAAACTCTGTGCATGGGGACAGACCAGAGAAGAGGCAATCGATCGTATGAAGCGTGCACTGTACGAATATGTGGTCGTGGGAGTTACAACAAATATCCCGTTCCACAAGGCTGTACTGCAACACCAGGCCTTCAGAGAAGGTGAGCTTACCACACATTTCATCGACGAACACAATATCATAGAGGATGTAAAGAAGGTCGTGAAAGAAGAGTTGGAAAAAGGGGTTACCCTGGCATCGGCACTTGATAACCGGGAGCAGAAAATTGCAGCTATCACCGCAGCCGTAGGTTCCTATATGGAAGCCATTGAGAAACAGAAAAAATAATTAATCTGTGAGTAATATATAGTTTAGGGACTAATTATTCACTGGTGAGATAGCTGTGAATGGGAACAAAGCCGAGATTATCAGAATACTTCAGAGTTCGGGAGGCAAACCGGTATCCGGCCAGGAGATCGGATCAAAGCTTGGCATAACACGTGCAATGGTCTGGAAATACATAAGAGAGATCAGAAAGGACGGTTATGAGATCAAGTCCTCCCCAAAGGTAGGCTATGCCCTTAAATCCTCACCTGACATGCTTTATCCCGAGCAGATAAAAGCCGGGCTTGAAACGAGCCTGCTTGGGAGAGAGATCCTTTATTATAATGAAGTGGAATCCACCAACAGCATTGCAAAAGAGCTTGCATCAAAGTATCCCGAAGGTACCGTTGTCATAGCGGAAACCCAGAAAAAAGGACGCGGGCGCATGGGAAGTGAATGGCAGTCACTTCCGGGCGGCATCTGGTTCTCGGTCATTCTAAAGCCTTCTGTTCCCCTTGAATATACCGCAAAGATGACACTTGTTGCCGGCCTGGCCGTCAGCAAGGCAATGCGAGAGCTTGGAGTGGATGCCCGCATCAAGTGGCCTAATGATGTGCTCATTCATGGGAAAAAGGTCTGCGGGATATTAACTGAAGTTGATGCCGAAGTGGAGAAGATAGATCATGTAATTCTCGGGATCGGCATCAATGCAAATGTCAGGCAGAGTGAGTTCAGAGAAGAGATCAGGGAAGATTCCACAAGTCTTGAAGACGAAGTCGGGAAACCCATCGACAGGATCGCTTTCATGAAACAACTGCTCTTTGAACTCGAGCAGCAATACATTAAATTTACTACGCAGAAGTTCTCGGATATTGTCAGTGAATGGATATCCCTCTCCGATACCATCGGAAAAGAAGTGACCGTCACAACGCCTGTAAAGATAATCGAAGGTAAAGCAGTGGGCGTTACCGACAAAGGTGCACTTCTTGTCAAAACAAAGAACAACGTCAGAGAGGAGATCATTGCAGGACGCTGCCGGTATAGCAAATAATGGTCCGATCAGGGAGAAAAATCCAGAGGACATCCGAAACATCATAATCACCCTAGTTCTGCTACTTTTTTTATTATCTTTTATACCAACTGCCACATGCGCAGAGGATGAACTGCTTCTAAACGGAACAGGCATCTTCCTGACTACCGGTGAGAGCTGGTCCTTTGACCAGGGGTATCATCTCAGGGTCAAAAGCGTCAATCCGGCAAATGACAGGGTATGGGTTGAACTTTCTCTTAACGGGGAAATCCTGCACGAAGGCATACTGGGTGAAGGCGAGAGTCTTGTCTACTCCCATAACAGGGAAATCCTGAACATCACCATGGATACCATATACACAAGCCCCAGCGGGGAACTTGTCACGTTCAAACCGGTTTACCAGTACCTGGATCCGGCACTTCCGGAACCCGAGGTACATAAAGACACAGAGGATAACCAATCGCAGGACGATATGGCAGGCGACCAGTCAGTAGACAACAGCAGATCCATACCCGGATTTGGGATCCTGATTGCGTCCATAGTACTGACAACTGTCACATACTATTTTGGCAGGAAAGAACGTGATAAAAAATAAACAGGAAAAGTAAAAGATAACGGGACATGCCCGTCACTTCAGAATTTAAGATCCCCCTTTTCCATCAGGACCTTGAGATCCTCAAGGCTTAACCTGCCGTTCTTATCGAGTTTCTCTTTAGCGGATTCCAGATGTTCTTCCTGTTTCTTCTCATCCTTTTCAAGATTAATTTCGTTGAGTTTTTCCAGATAGACATCCAGTTCTTCTCTCAGATGAGCTATTTTTTCCTTGAGAGGATCGATCCTTTCCCTGATGGGTGCGGTAGCTTCGAACTTTGCAGTGATCTGGGAATGCGCAAGGTCAGCCCCCTTGCGTACTTCATCAACCTGCTTGTAGATATCGATCATCTCAAGATGATACTTCTGTGACTGTTCCGCAAGCTCCTGGATCTCATCACCCACATCCGCATGAGTGTCGAACACTTCCTTTGAACTCTCATATGCTTGTACAAGCTCCTGATGAACTTTGTTCGCATCAAAGGCTGCATCAAGACGCTCCTTCATTGAAAGCAGTCTCTCATACAGGTCTATTTCATGATTTAAAGGAATATCAGCATTTACGAAAACATCAAGGTCAGCAACATAGGATTTTGAAAGAGTTTCAACGCTTCCCTTTGAAATTTTATTCAGGTCATCACGCTTGCTCTTTAGTTCGGATATCTCGGAAGAAAACTGGCGTTTATTATCCTGGATCTCATTCCTTGTAGATTTAAGAGAAGCTATCTTTTCATTGAAGGCATCCCTTTTGGATTTGGCTTCACGGGCCTTCTTAACAAGTGCCTTTACCTGAGAGTTCAGTTCATTGCGCTTTGTTTTGAGATCATCCATATTGGTGCGGTGGAGTTTTAACTCCTTATAGATGGATTTTAACTCCCTGTCATGCTGGCCTATTTGGGTCCTGAGATCATTGACCTTGTTCTTTAACTCTTTTTCTGACATGTTTGAAAGATCATCGGTCATGCCTTCACCTCATTTTCCTGTCCTGATGAAAGTTTCTTCCAGTAGTCCAGCGCTTCCCTGTGACTGCCTATACGGTTCTCAAGCCATTTGTGCCGGGGAGCTATTTCATTTAGTTCTTTTTCAGAATCCGCTTTCTCTTTATCGAAATCCACATCCGAATTCTTTATAGAGGACAGCTCCGTACTTGATGCAAGGGCATCGTTTACCCTTGCCTTGGCTAAAGCCACAGCATCCCTGATATTGGAATTGTCTGGACTGAGCGAGGACAGATTCTCAAGAATGGAATTGACAATCTTTTTCTCCTCTTCCGGCGGAAGCTGGGTCTTTGCCTTTGAGACCTCTGCTGAAACTTCCCTTAAAGCCTTCAGGAATGCAGAATCACCTTCAGCAAGTGATTTCAGATCATCCAGTTCTTTTTCAGCCTGATGGTAGAATAACTGCCTCTTTTCAGCCAGGATATCCAGCTTGCTGTTCATTTCTTCTTTTTTCTGCTTGGAAGAACTTATGACAGAGTTCAGGGATTCCATTCGGTTCTCTATCCCGCTTAGCTCTGATGTATATTCGTCCAAAAAACGTTTATGCTTGTCAATTACCTTTTCAAGGAGTTCCTGTTTCTCATAGGTAGTAATATCTACAGCAGTTCCATCCTGGGCACTGTCACTCATAGATACACCTCACAATCTTAAATTCTGAATACCTGGGCATGTGCAACCCCATCGATAAATCTGACACAATCCTTATCCACAACACCACACTCTATGGCACAGGATACGGACCGTTCCCCGAAGATATTGATATTGCCGGCACCTGCCAGGGTGTCCCTTACCCTATCTTCCGATACAAGGTCACCCTTATAAAAATCCTCCGAAATAGTGATACTTATATCGCCTTCTTTCAGTGTCTTTCCGATCAGTCCCCTGTCGCAAAGGGCAACGATCACACTATCACCGGATCTATGTATTTTAAGATACATCAAATCACATCTATTATACTACTTTTACATGGTCTTTATCTGGCTTGAGCAGATCACCCGTACGGCGCATCTTGGAAATAAGCTCTTCAGCATGTTCTTTGTCTATCTGCTGTGCCTGTGCTTCAGCATAGACTTCCTCAAGAGGAGCTTTGCCTCCGGGGTGCCTTTCACCAACCGTTTTGATTACTTCTTTAATCAACTTTATCTTATCCCTCTGGCTCTTGGTAGTGCCCGAGGCGATAATATCAACATCCATTACACCGGTGTCAGGGTCGACTCCAACCTGTTTAAGGCATGCATATACTATCCTGGTGGTCCTCTTGGCATCATCCATAGTGGCCACGTTACTGAGCCGAAGCCTGGCACTTGCCTCCGCGAGCCTGACCAGTGCTTCAAGCTGGCGGGCTGTTACCGGAACGGGTGAATCTTTACCCTCACCCATTTTACGCAGGTCCATGTAGAACTTGACAAGGTGATCACGGGCATCATCCTCCATTACAGGATAGATGTTCCTTCTGGCATATGCAACGTATTTGCGCAAAAGGTCGGGATCGATGTCAGGCTTGACTACCTCCATATGTTCGTCTACCTGATCCTGGGTGATCTCGCTTGACATTATATTCTTACGTTGTTCGGAAAGTTCTCCTGCATAATGAGACTTGAGAATATGCCTGGCAATCCTTGAATCCATATCCTCGTTGGGAGTGTCCAGCAGGACGAATATCATATCAAATCTTGACATTAGTGCCGGAGGCATACTTATCTGCTGGGCTATACCTTCATACCTGTCAAAACGCCCGTACTTGGGGTTTGCAGCTCCCAGAAGTGCACAGCGGGATTTCAACGTGGCAATGATACCTGCCTTTGCCACAGAAATGGTCTGCTGTTCCATTGCTTCGTGAAGTGCACTCTTATCCTCTGAGCTCATCTTGTCCATCTCGTCAATGGAAGCTATACCCATATCGGCCATCACAAGAGCACCTGCTTCCAGGGTCCAGCGCCCGTCTCCGAGATCGTCCCTGACAGCCGCTGCGGTAAGACCGCTCGAAGATGCACTTTTTCCTGATGCAAAGACACCCCTTGGTGCAAGCTTTACCATATAGCGTAGCAACTGACTCTTAGCAACACCCGGATCTCCCACAAGCAGCATATGAATATCCCCACGCACCCTGGAACCATCCGGCAGGTGTTTTGGAACACCTGAGAAGAGCTGAAGTGAAAGTGCTTCCTTTACATCCTCGTAACCGTAAATGGAAGGTGCAATGGATTTGATCACCTTATTGTAGATCTCGGGATTGCTGCTCAGTGCGAGTATCTCTTCCTCATCTTCCGGCGATATCGCGAGTTCATCGAACTCCTGATCCACATATTCGATTGAGTTGGCGTGCAGGACAAGGTCATAGAAAGGTGACTTGCCTTCTCTTGTAGTCCTCTGGTGGGACCGGAGAATACCGTTGATGATCACACGATCACCTGGTTTTACTATCCCTGCAAGGTCGTCCTCAACATCCACGTCAAGACTCTGCGGCTGTGAGCCACCTTTAAGGTTCTCTGGCGATTCCTGCACCTGCAGTTTCTGTGCGTCGATAAAAAGAGACTGGTTGATCATTATTTTGAAAGGACCTTTTCTACCACAGGTTTCTTCCTCACATTCCATGGGTTCCACAAACTTGAGCTCAGTTTGAGGAAGCATGGTGATATGTTCACAACGCATGCACTTAAAAGCTGCATTGAGGATCTTAGGGCGAACCTCTGTGGCTTTTCTTATCATACCGTCAATGGCCACCAGTTGCAGAAGATGTTTACTTCTAAGATCACGATTTGGTATTTTATTCGGAATCTTCACAAAACGAACCCTTGCATCTTCCAGCGATTTCTCAACAGGGAGATCTATATCCTGGAGTGCATTATCTGCAGATGGAATGACATCATCGGGATGAAACAGAAGTTCATCCGCCAGTTCCCTGTCAAAGATTTCAAGATCGGAAAAGTCAACATACAGACTACGCTGGTCAGGATAGTCGTTTGCAAGCTGGAGAATATTATCCCAGTAATATTTTTTTAGAAAAGCCCTGAACTTTTCGTCCCACTTACCTTCGGTCATTTTTACACAAGAATTTACGCAGAATTTCGGTTAAAGGATTATGTACACCGGATAGAATCCGGCAGGGTATGCAAGATGCACCTGAAACAATATGAATATTTCGAAACATCATTGAGTGTCAAAGATTATTCACGGATGTGCTGCTGTATCTTTCTCAGTATCCCCCTCAGGGTTTGTACTTCACGCTCAAGCAGACAGGCCCTTCCGAATATTCTCTTGATCATGAGCTTTGTCTTTTCCTTTTTATGTTCGGGATAATCTATGTCATCCAGCAGCTCCGCAAAGTGCTCATGCAGCAGACGTACATCAAAGGCATCCGCAAGCGGCAGTTCACCGGTTGTCAGGTCGCTTAATTCATAGAGTACAACCGCAACCGCATGTGACAGGTTCATGACCGGGTAGACCTCGGACGTGGGAATGGTCATTATCATGTCACAGAGGCTTAGCTCCTCCCTGCTAAAACCCTGATCCTCCCTGCCAAAAAGCACTGCCACATTGCCATCCATTCCGGATAGCCGTTCCCTGATCTCACGTGGAGAGAATGGAGGAATTCTCAGATGTTCGTCGAACTTAAGACCTGTAATACCGGTGGTACCTATGACAATACTGGAATCCCCTATGGCATCCTCAAGTGAGGAAACAACAGTCGCATTCTGAAGCAGATCCCAGGCATGGGATGACATCGCCCTGGCCTCAACTTCCAGTTTGCATGGGTTTACGAGCACAAGATCGGAAAAACCGAAGTTCTTCATTGCACGGGCCACAGAACCTACATTACCCTGGTACAGAGGTTCAACAAGTATTACTTTGAGATCCATGAGAATATTCCTTAAGTTTTTAAGCTGAATTATTAGAAGGTGATTATAATATCATCTGTGTCATCTTTGATACACCAGATGTCAGGATACTATTTATTTAAGCAGGTAGGAATTTATTGCCTGGAAAGTTTTTTGAGCATCGAGTCCCCTGATGCAGATATTTTCGATGCAAATCTTTAAATAATATCGATACTACAATCATGCAAACCAAAGCGGTTACTCATAGGTAAAAATGGATTTTGATTCTTTAAGATGGTAATTATATTTTATGATGATATATCAGGAGAAAGGTAAAAATGAGTATGGAGTACTTTGCTGGCATTTCTGATGCCCTGAGACTTACTTTCGTACAGGTTATGATACTGGCTAACCTGTCAATTGGTATTTTCCTTATTGGAATGTATATAAATCTGAAAAAATGGGGTATGGGTTCCACCGGATATGGTCTTGAACCCTCAGGCAGTATTTTTGCGTTCCCCAAGATGCTCGCATATCAGATGAGCGAACATGCACATATACATAATCAATCTGTGCTGGAAACATTCTTCCTGGATATTCTATTCCAGAGAAGGATCTTACAAAGAAGTCCGCTCAGATGGTTTATGCACTTCACCATATTCTTTGGATGGATGGCACTCTTTGCACTTTCACTTGCGATGTTCCTCGTTGAAATGATATTCCTTATAGGCGAGGAGGTAGGATATGCACATTCACTACCTGAATTCCTCGAACCTGTGGTATTCAGAGAGTTACTCGCAGTACCAAATGACGTATTCAGTTACATATTGCTTGTAGGTATCGTAATAGCAATATACAGAAGGCTTTTCATGACAAAGGTAAGAGAAGCAACTATAGCATACGACTCAATCCTTCTTATAGGACTTACAGTCATCACGATAACAGGATTTGTTGCAGACGGAATCAGGACCGGAAGATTCTGGGGATTTGACATGCCAATCGAGTATGCACCACCTGCAGCACTGTTCCACGTGGTTATTTCACTGCTGTTCTGTATAGCATACATACCCTTCAGTAAATACATACACATGATAGCAATACCGCTTGCACTCCTTGCAAATAAAGGAGGAGAATAATAATGGCTAAGCGCGAACCTTCAATTAATACAGAAAACTTTACAGCTGTTCAGTTAATGGAACTTGATTCATGCAGCCGCTGTGGCGAATGTGTGAACTGGTGTCCAACCTACGATGCTTCCGGAGAGGATCCGGGTCTTGCACCAAGGGACAAGATTCTCAGATGGAGAGAATACATGAACAAGTCCTATGGCTTAAGAGCCAGGCTGTTCGGACCAAAGCAGATATCAGAAGAAGAAATCGAAGAATTCAAGGATGATGTATATGGTTGTACCACATGCGGAATGTGTGCGACGGTATGTGAGTCAGCGATCAACACGGTCGAACTCTGGGAATCCATGCGTGCAAATCTTGTAAAGCGAGGTAACGGGCCTTTCGGTAAGCAGAGTGCTTTTCTCAAGCTCATCGGGGAGTACAAGAACCCTTATATGGAAGACAACGCAAACAGGGTCAACTGGCTTCCTGAAGATGTAAAGGTCGAGGATGAAGCTGAGATTCTTTACTTCGGAGGATGTACCGCAGAGCTCAAGCAGAGAAAACTTGCACTTGCAACTACACGTCTGCTGAACAAGCTCGACATCAAGTTCACAATGCTCGGTGAAGACGAGATCTGCTGTGGATCAGCACTCATCAGGACCGGTCAGTACTTCATCAACGATACTGCAAAGGAAAATGCCCAGAAGAACATCGACAACATCAAGGCAAGGGGTGCAAAGATCGTACTCTACGCATGTGCAGGTTGTTTCAGGGCATCACTTATCGACTGGCCAAGGCTCACAGGAAAGGAACTCCCTTTCAAGGTAATGCATATCACAGAGTACTTGCAGGGCCTTATCGAGAAGGGAGAGATCAAGTGGGAGAAGTCCATTGACAAGAAGGTCACATACCACGACCCATGCCACCTTGGTCGCCACGTAGGTGTCTTCGAGCCACCAAGGGCTGTTCTCGAAGCAATTCCAGGTATCGAGTTTATCGAAATGGAAAGGATCGAAGAGAACCAGCGCTGCTGTGGAGCCGGCGGTGGTGTAAAAGCAGGTATTCCTGACCTTGCACTGGGAGTCGCATCAACACGTGTTGACGATGCTCTTGCAACAGAAGCTGACCTTCTGTCAAGCGCCTGTCCGTTCTGTAAGAGGAACCTCAGTGACGGAAGAGATGCAGTTGGTGCAAAGGATCTTGAAGTGGAGGACGTTGTAGTTCTCGCTGCTGAGGCAATGGGAATCGACCTCAGTGACACACCTAAATGATAACGAACACATAGGCAGAGTGAACATTCACCCTGCCAATTCTAAATTTTTAGAGATAATCCAGATATACTTTTCAATCCTACTTCTATGTGCTCATGACCATACCTTATGATTTTCTTGGAAAAGTATTCATTATAATCGCCTTAATTGTTATTGCAGGAATACTGCTGGCACTGATACTGGGCGCCTACAGTTATAAGAAACGCAAGATACTATTCCCAAATTTTACCCTCTTTGTGTTATACCTTTTCTACGGACCTGCTAAAATAATATGCAGGGTCTTTTTCATAAACGAGGCCATAGTGGATGAGATACTTGTGGAAGTGCGTAATGCCGTCATGATAGATAAATTTAAAAAAACCAAAGGAAATCGTGCAATATTCCTGCCACAGTGCATGCGTCATCCCGACTGCAAGGCACGTTGTGATCCGATCAAGGGATATGAGTGCAAAGTTTGCGGCCTTTGTGATATCAGCAGAATACATGAAGCTGCAAATGAACATGGATTTGACGTCTATATCATACCCGGAGGCAGTTTCGTAAAGAAAATAATCAAAACCCAAAGACCTGAAAGCTGCATAGGTGTGGCATGCTATCCGGAACTTACAGAATCCATGCAGGGAGCATCACCATTTATGGTAGTCCAGGGAGTTGCACTGAGAAAGGATGGATGCTTTGATACAAAGGTCGATGTAGACGAAGTTATAAGGAAAATGGAGGAATGCGATGTATAGTCTTTTAGGAGAGGCCATACTTGTAATTTCCGTCATATCCGTATTGCTGGCAAGTGTATCTCTGGCGGTAAGCAGGATGAATCTCAACCACAATGTCTGGCTTGCAGGCTTCTTCGCAGAAGTTCTTGACTTCTTCTACCTGCCGGTAAAATTCTTTTTCTTCAGACTGTCCGACACCAGAAAACTCGATAAGTGGATGGTTTCCCTGAAAAATATCGCTCATAGGAACAAATTTGCTAAAACAAGGACAAGAATGATAATAGCCCCCCATTGTATGCGTTTCCTTGATTGCCCGGCATCCTCTACCAAATCCGGCATACAATGTGTTTCCTGCGGAAAATGTGTGTTCACCAGGCTTAAGGAAGATGCAGAAAAGTACGGCTACAAGCTTTATATCGTTACAGGCTCTTCCTTTGTGAAACACATCATCAAAGACGGGAAATATGAAGGCGCACTTCTGATCGCCTGCGACTACGAGCTTAATAAAGTAATGATGGGACTCAAAGGGAAAAACATTGTCACATATGGCGTTCCCATGCTCAATGACGGATGTTTTAACACAGAAGTTGAATACAGTGAACTTCTAGAAACGCTTGAAATGTTTGATGTGAATCGAAAATACTACAACCTGTGAAACATATGTATGACCTTATTATTGTGGGTGGCGGCCCTGCAGGCTCAGCAGCAGGAAGGATAGCGGGAAAAGCAGGACTGAAGACACTGCTTCTAGAAAAAGAGATATTCCCACGATACAAGCCGTGCGGAGGAGCACTTTCGGACCATGCGATATCACACCTTGATTTTGAGTTCCCTGACGAACTTATCGAAAAAGAACTATACGGAGCCAGGATCTGCTTCAGGGACCGGGTAATCGAGCGTTACAAGGACTATCGCATAGCTGTGACGATCACACGTAGCAAGCTTGATAATTTTTTACTTTCTAAGGCTCAGGAATCAGGTATAGAGATCCTTCAGGGTGAAAAGGTCATCTCCATATCAAACGAGGATGACCGTGTTCAGGTCAAAACTAAAAACTCATCATACGAATCCAGATTCGTCATAATAGCGACAGGATCGCAGGGTACCCTTAAGAATATCGTCCGCAGAAAGGACAGCAAAAAAGAATACGGAGTCTGTATAGTCACGGAAGTCGCGGAAGAGAACGAAAAGATAGACGATTACATCCGTGACGGTATTGAAATGCGGTTCGGAGTTGCAGGCATGGGATACGGCTGGATATTTCCGCATGACAATTATTACTCTGTGGGAATAGGAGGACTTGCAAGTCTTTTATCAGATCCCAACAGTGCCATGAGGGAATATCTTGAGGACAACGGATTTGAAGAGAAATACAGGTTCAATGGTCATGTGATACCATGTGGTGGTTACAAAAGGAAGATCACAGACCGGAGGATCCTGCTTAGTGGTGATGCAGCGGGCTTTGTAGACGCATTCAGCGGAGAGGGGTTGGCATATGCTATAAGATCCGGACAGATCGCAGCAGAGGTAATATCAGAAACATTGAACACAGGCAATAAAGATCTTACACATCTCAAAGAATACGAAAAAAGGTGTGACTTAGAATTCGGAGGGCATCTTAAGTATTCACTTGTCTTCGCAAAGATGATGCACAATTTCCCGGAAGTTTCTTTCAAGATATTCACAAGTGAAGAAGCTATCATCGACCATTTCCTTGAGGTTGCAGCCTTCAGGTTAACTTACAAAGAGTATCTCAAGTGGCTGATCTTCAACTTCAGGCCCGGATGGCTTCTTAAAAATATATCCCGAAAAGCTTGATATGAGTGAGGAGAGTAAGCTCCCTTCTGTTAATGCAATACATCTATCTGCCTGGCAGAAGATGCGCTCCAAAGAGCTGCATTGACGGCATTCGGCTAAGCGTCATAAACCCGGATGATCAAAGATCAATCCTTTTCGACTTGCACCCACGAGGATTCGCCGTTCCATCCGCAATCCATGCGACCTCAGCCTCTCAGCATCACAGCATTAACATGGTACGGTATCGTTTCTGTGCCAGCACGCAGAAAAACTGCATGAGTTGCAACGCAACTGCCCGGACTCTCGCCCGGTGCCCTTTACAGGCACTCGTGTGTTTAAATGGTGGGGAGACTTTCCTCAGGCCATAAGGCCCGGCAGCCGTCCTTCCTCTCTCATGAAAGTGAGCATAATCCTGCATAACGTATATATGTTTCGCATAAGCC
>DACO01000120.1:0-1780 GCA_002508635.1 Methanolobus sp. UBA118
CACACTCAGGACCGGTTCAGCACACGAGCTTCCAAATGGCTTTGAACTAACTCCAAAGCAGATCGATGTTGACGGTAACAAGGTCTGGATGGAACTCTCCAAGGATGGAGAATTCATAGAGGATCAGGTTCTTGATCTTTCTGGTAATGTAAGTACAATTACCTGGGTATACGAAGCTGATGATGTTGCAGGCGAAGATGACATTGAGGTCTTTAGGGTACGTGTAACGGACGTGTTCCAGGGCCAGGTAGACAGCCTTGCAGTTGTTGAAGGTCTGTGGCTCATGGACTACGAAGATGTTCTTGAGATTGAGGATGATGATGATTTCGGTAAACTCACTGTTTCCGTAGGTTCAGATAATCTTGAGTTCATTAATGAAGACAACACCTTTGTACTGACTCCAGACAAGACCCTTGAAATCGCAGAAAGTATGAGCTTCAAGGTAGCTGATGATGACTCCACTCTCAGGTTCTACCCATTCGTTGAAATGACCATCGAGGGTGACGGCGAGCCAGCCGACGAGCCAGCCGATGAGCCAGCAGACGAGCCAGCAGACGAGCCAGCTGACGAGCCAGCTGACGAGCCAGCAGCCGAGTCCCCAGGATTCGAGGCGATCTTCGCAGTTGCAGGTCTCCTTGCAGTCGCATACCTTGTAAGAAGGAACTAAATGAACAATAGATAGAAGGGATCTTCCCTTCTAACACTTCTTTTTTTCAGTTACTGTCAAATCAAAGTCTTTTTTTGCTGTTCAATATCGAGGTGAAACAGTGGTTAATAAATTGCTATTAGTGTCAGCTTTGATCATGATGATGCTATTTGTTTCCGGTTGCACGGACGAACAGGTTCCTGACGGTGGGCAGGAAGATATCAGTGATATGTCGGCAGAGGAGCTGGCGGTGGTCGAGGACCTTCCGGAAGGCTATGAGTATCTGGGTGCCCCCTCACTGACTGTGGAAGAGGTCCAGAGGGAGTATGTCAATACCAGCGGGATCGTTGCTGCCGCAGAGGGGCTTTACAGATCAGGTAGTGTGGATCTCTACATTGAGGTTATCGAGATGGAGAGCCCTGAAATGGCAGAAGGGTTCATATCGGAATACAGGTCCGGTTTCAAAGAGCTCGCAAGCGGTACGCGCTTTGCTGAAGAAACCTTTAACGATCACTCTGCTTTAAGGATAAAGACCTATTCAACGGTAGGCGGGGAACAGGGCCCCCGATATACTTACATATGGAGCAACGACAGTTTCGTTTTTGTCGTTGGTGGCGCAACTGAGGATTATTCCATGTTGCTCTCACTTGCAGAATCTACCGGGTACTGACCCGGTAGTTCTCCTTTCCTAAAAAAGATTCAATCGACATGCTTTAATATGACTTTGCCCTTTGTACATGCTGCACTGCCCGGATAGCCTAGTTGGTTGGGGCGCCAGACTCATAGGGAATATTAACCGTGCGTCCAAATCTCCTGAGAAATCTGGAGGTCGCGTGTTCGAGTCACGCTCCGGGCATCAAATCTTTCATTTTGAAGTTGATTTTATAGCATCTTGTTTTTTAGACACTTTTCCAAACTATATTCTTTTGTGGTATTTTGAAATCTTCTTATTTGCCAAAACAAAACATATATGAATAGTACAACCCTAAGATAGGGCATGAATTTTCAGATACTGGACGCCGATTATATCCGTGAGGATAAAGGACCCGTGATCCGCCTTTTCGGAAGGAGTGAGGATGGGGAAAGTGTCTGCTGTTTTGTACCGGACTTTGAGCCATATTTTTATGTCAATAT
>DACO01000120.1:2047-7041 GCA_002508635.1 Methanolobus sp. UBA118
ATCAAAAGAGTGGAGCTTGTCCGGAAGTTTGAGCCTGTGGGATACCAGGTCTCTAAAAAAACAATGTTAAAGATCATTACATTCGAACCCGGTAATGTTCCTGAAATACGTGATGATATTGCAAACATACCTGCTGTAAAGGAAATATATGAAACTGACATCCTTTTCAGGAATCGTTTCCTGATCGACCGGGAACTGCACGGTATGGGCTGGGTAAAGGCCGACGTATCACAAGAAGTAAATTATTCAGGCGGACAGGCTCGATACTGTGATAAGGCGTTTACAGCTTCTTCCCTGGAGGAGATTGAAAAACTCTCCAATGCTCCGCTTAAACATCTGGCATTTGATATAGAGTGTCTGCCTCTTGGAGGTTCTTTGCCTGTACCTGAATCTTCTCCTATTATTATGATAAGTCTTTCCTTCAGCCCTGCTTTTGAAGGGTTTGATACTAAAGTCCTTGTGGCCAGGGAAGTTGAAGGCGTTTCGGATAATGTGGAATGCTTTGAGGACGAAGTATCCATGCTTGAGCGTTTTTTCGAGATCTTCCAGAAATACGATCCGGACATCGTTGAAGGATATAATGAAATTGATTTTGATATTCCTTATATTGCGGACAGGGTGAATGTTCTCAATGATATGGGGCATAGGCTAAAACCTGTTGTTGGCAGGGATGGAAGGGTATTGAGTTACCGCAAGATAGGCAACCGTACCATGGTGTCAATCCCGGGGCGTGTTGTTGTGGATGCCCTCCCGCTTATCAGAACTCAGTACAGTCTCAAACGCTATACGCTGAGAAATGTTGCAAAAGAGCTGCTTGGGAGAGAAAAGCTGGACGTTGCACCTGCTGAGATGGAAGAGTACTGGAATGACGACGGTGAAAAGATATTGCATTTCATAGATTATGCACAGCGTGACTCCGAGTTGGCCCTTGAGCTGTTCATGAAACTCAGGCTTCTGGATAAACACATCGCTATAGCGCAGGTAAGCGGTTCGCTCCTGCAGGAAGTGGTAGACGGCGGTCAGACCTCCATGGTTGAGAACCTGCTCCTGCGTGAGTACGGTAAAAGGGACCGTGTCATCTCTACAAAACCGTCCGATGATCTGGTGAGTTTCAGAAATCGCAGTAGTGAAGGTTTGAAAGGAGGCGAGGTGCTTGAGCCCAAGAAGGGCCTGCTTGAGAACATAGTCATACTTGACTACAAGTCTCTCTATCCCACCATAATGATGGCCCATAACCTCTGCTATACCACTGTTGTGGATCAGGACCGTCCCGACAGCGAGACTATAAAGCCACCTTCCGGAGGAGAATTCGTTTCAAAAGAAGTCTCGAAGGGTATAATGCCGTCTATTCTCGAGAATCTGCTGGACCGAAGGGTGGAAACCAAGAAGCTCATGAAAAATGCGGTCAATGAGAGTGAGTATCGTGTACTAGATGCTACGCAGCTTGCCCTTAAGATCCTTCTGAACAGTTTCTATGGTTATTCCGGATATACAAGGGCACGGCTTTACAGCCTTGCACTTGCAAATGCAGTTACTAGTTTCGGAAGAGATAATATTCTCAATACCCGCTCAATTGTCAATGGTAGCATAAACAAGGTAATACTGCGTGACAGTACGGTCTATTTCACCGAAGAAGTCGATGCTATCAATGATGATGATCGCATAGTAGCGCTCTCTGTTGTGTACGGTGACACCGACAGTGTGTTTGTACAGTGCAGCTCTGATGATCCTATCTCCCTTGAAGATGCAGAACTTGTGGGTAACAGGATTGCAGGCACGGTCTCGGCTTCACTGCCTGATCCCATGGAACTTGAATTCGAGTCGATTGCCCGCAGAGGTCTTTTCATAGCCAAGAAACGATATGCTATCTGGGTCTTTGAGAGGTCCGGTGATCAGTGGGAAGACTCCATAAAGGTCAAGGGAATGGAGACCGTCCGACGGGACTGGTGTGGACTGACATCCAAGACCCTGAACAAAGTACTTGAACTGGTTCTTAAAGAAGGTGACTTCGAAGCTGCGGTATTGCATGTGAGGGATGTCGTTGACGGAATCAGGAACATCGATGTTCAGAAGGATGAGAATGTAATCGATGACCTTGTAATGACAAGGATGTTCTCAAAAAGTGCTTCCCGGTATAAGAACAAACAGCCTCATCTTACGGTTGTCGAGAAGATCGAGGAAAGGACGGGTAACCCGCCTCCGGTAGGGGAGCGTATACCCTTTGTAATTGTTGCAGGTAAGGACCTTTTTGTCAATCGCGCTGAGGATCCTGAATACGTCAGAGAGCACAATATACCCATCGATGTGGACTATTATGTCAAGAAGCAGTTGTTGCCTCCTGTGGAGCGCATACTTGGCGTATTTGGCGTGGATACTGCAAACCTTGATTATGACTCTAAACAAAAGGGTCTGTTCGATTTCTCTGACAAGCCAAAGGAAATGCCGATAAAAAGGATAAAAAGGGAAGAAAAGCCAGTTGATGATTCACAGGCAAGCAATGCCCAGAGTTCATTGTTCGACTTTTAATTTTGATCTAATTGAGATTTACTCTCTCACTGGATGCAATGTATACAACACTTTCACAGATATTGCAGGCATGGTCTCCTATCCTTTCGAGATAGCGCAGGACAAATAGCAAGTATGAGGCATTGTTTATCATTGATCTGTCCTCACTCATCATCTCCATAAGCTGATTCTCTGATTCATAGAAGAGCTTGTCGATCTCATCATCCTTTGCGGCTGTTCTTCTTGCCAGTTCCTCATCCAGAGTTTCAAAGGCAATCATTGAATGCTGCAGCATCTGCTTACCCAGTTCAGCCATCTTAAGGATATTGGAGAAGGGTTTTGTATGTTCTTCTTCAATGCATTTTGTGACCTTGGCAATGTCCACTGCAAGATCACTCATCCTTTCAAGATCAAGTGATATTTTCATACATGATGTAACAAACCTCATATCTCCTGCAGTGGGGCTCTGACGTGCTATTAGCTGACTGACACACTTTTCGATCTTCAGGTCATATTCGTCAATTTCCCTGTCACCCTGAATTACCTGTTCTGCAAGTTCCATATCAATGGAATTTAGGGAATACATGGAATCTTCCACAGACTTGTAGGACTTCTCGCCCATTTCCATAACGTATCTTTTGAGTGTATTCAGATTTTCCTGATATCTTTGACGTGTCATTTGCTTCACCCGAATCTTCCGGTGATGTAATCTTCAGTTTCCTTTTCCTTAGGACTCTCAAAGATCTGTTCGGTCTTCCCGAACTCTATCAGATCTCCCAGCAGGAAGAATGCCGTATAATCTGATATCCTGGCAGCCTGCTGCATATTGTGTGTTACTATGACTATAGTATAATTCTTTTTTAACTCTGATATAAGGTCTTCGATTTTACCTGTGGATATGGGGTCCAGTGCACTTGCAGGCTCGTCAAGAAGGATTACCTCAGGTTTGACTGCGAGTGTCCTTGCTATGCACAATCTCTGTTGCTGCCCACCACTAAGGTCAAGGGCTGAGACCTTTAACCTGTCTGAGACTTCATTCCATAGGGCACCGGATTTGAGTGCATCCTCTACAACGCCTTCGAGATCTTTTTTCTTGGCGCCATGTATGCGGGGACCATATGCTATATTGTCGTATATGGACATAGGGAATGGATTTGGCTTCTGGAATACCATTCCCACTCTTTTTCTCAGGTCTACTACATCCACATCCCTGGAGTATATGTCCTCTCCATTGATGTTCACATCACCTTCTATCCTACAGCTGGGGATAAGGTCGTTCATTCTGTTAAGGCATCTGAGAAACGTAGATTTTCCGCAACCAGAGGGGCCAATGAAAGCTGTGACACTGTTTTTCGGAATATCTATTGATATATCATGAAGGGCGTGGTTCTCGCCGTACCAGAGATTCAGGTCCCTGACCTCTATCTCTGTTCCGTTTGTGAAATTATCTGACATTTGATGTACCTC
The DNA here is from genome assembly GCA_002508635.1 of Methanolobus sp. UBA118. Classification (GTDB taxonomy): domain Archaea; phylum Halobacteriota; class Methanosarcinia; order Methanosarcinales; family Methanosarcinaceae; genus Methanolobus. The sequence goes on from DACO01000120.1 coordinate 6,020, forward strand.
TAAGACACTGGAATTCTCTTTTTGACTAAATTATGATTGTGATTACCGTTTTATCTTCTTCTTGTAGTGGTTTCTGATAGTGACGGCCAGCAGGTTCACTCCAAGGACTATTAACAGCAGTACAAGTGCGGTTCCGTATTGAATGGGTCTTGTTTGTGAAATGTTGGTACCTGCGGTTGCAAGCACGAACAGATGATATGGCAATGCCATGAACTGTGAGAATACCGAATCCGGTAACCTTGGAAGGAAATAAGCTGCACCTGTAAGCAAAATTGGCGCTGTTTCTCCTGCTACTCTTCCTACACTGAGTATTGCACCTGTTACCATTCCGGGTATTGCTGCCGGGAGGACAACCTTGCGTATTGTCTGCCATTTGGTTACTCCCAGGGCGAGTGACGCTTCTCTGTATTCCTTTGGTACGGTAATGAGGGCTTCCTGGCTTGCTCTTATAATAACCGGCAGGATCAGTAATGCAAGAGTTAATGAGGCTGAAAGTATTGAAGGGCCAAAGCCAAAGTATTTTACGAACATCGCAAGTCCGAACAGTCCGAAGACTACCGATGGTGTTCCCGCAAGATTATTTATCGCGAGTTCTATGGTCCATGTGGTCCTTCCGGGCTTTGCGTATTCATTCAGGTAGATCGCTGCAAGAATACCCACAGGGAGCGCAACTGCCATGGAGATCACTATAAGGTAGACAGTTCCGACAATAGCGGGGTATATGCCTCCCTCTGTCATCCTGCTTCGTGGCATCTCTGTTATGAAGTCTATGCTAAGTGCACCGATTCCGTTGTAGAGTACATAAGCCAGTATGGCAATGACGAAAAAGACAACCAGTGCAGCGGAGAGCCTAAGTATTGTAAATGCTATCTTTTCATTTGTTTTGGGATTGAATAACATCGCTATCACAGGTTGAATTTGTATCTATTTTTTATGTTGCTGGCTACAACATTTATGATGAATGTGATTATGAACAGCACAGAACCAACAGCGAACAGCGCATGGAAATGTTCACTTCCCTG
>DACO01000143.1 GCA_002508635.1 Methanolobus sp. UBA118
AATGATTACAGGAAAACAACAGTCATCGTAGATGGCATCCCCAGAGAAGATAAGGACTGCAGTGATGCGGCTGATAAGTATCGCGATGTGTTTGTAGATATATACAGCATCGAAGAACATCATCTTTTATATCCTGATGGAACAAAGCTCTCAGAAGAAAAGATCTACTGTGATGTCCCTGACTGGCTCCACAAGAATATGACACAGGAAATGGAGAACATGTTCGCTGCCATCAACGAAGACAATCCCACAAGGGAAGTCTCCCTGCTTGGCGAGAACCTTGGTAAGAATCCAACCACGTTAATCAAGGAAGCGTCACTGGACCTTGCCACTGAGATGGCAGCCGATACAAAACGCGATTCATTCATAGATGAGTCACAATACATGAATGCAGACCAGTACAACACCAGCAGTGATGCATGCCGTCTCATCGCAAAGAATGAAGCCTATGACCGCCTTCTTATGGAGCTCGAGGAGAGAAATAAGAACGTTGAAGGTTCATTTGAGAATTACATCAATGCCTCCTTCACCCAGGAGCAGGGTCATTCCCTTCTCGACCTTGTGAAAAATGCTGTCTCCACTGATATTATCTTCAACAACCCTGCCATGGAAAAAGCATCCACTGCCCTTGCCAACGAGGTGGGTATCATTGAGACAATGGAGGTCACCGGTGAGCCACGTAGCAAGTACAACTGGACCGAGAACATGACACTTCTGGTGGATCAGTATCCCGACTATCTCTACCATGACCCGGATTTCGACTTGCAGAGCCAGTATAAATGGGTTGATGAATCCGGCAAGGAAGTATATCCTCTTGGCGTACGTAATGTATGTGTGTTTTCAACAGGAATTGGTGATGACATTGCAGCAATGATGGAGACTGCCTCATCACCTCTGAAAGATGCTGTCTCTCAGTCCATGAGCCAGAGCATCTCGGACATGAATGCGGAGGTAGATTCATTGATTGAGGACATCGGCTCAGAGAGTGCGGCACTTATTGCTAATGATACATCTGCGGACATGAGTCTTATAGAAGAGAACCGTACAAGACTGATGACCGAATACAGCACCAGCATCAGAGGACAGGTTCCTGATCTGGTTGCTGCAGAAGTAGCAGAAGATCCGGTTCTGAGCAAATGGATTGACAAATCCGAAGTTACTTCGATAACTGAAGCTTATCTTTATACTCTTTCCGACGAAGATCTTGTTGAGATGGCTGCGAATAACACCTTGCAGAATGAGATACTCGTTCAGCTCAGTGAGAAGATTATAGCTGACAATCCCACAGTAGCTTCTGATGAAATGGATGCAGTGTTATACCGCTTAGAGGCTGACATGAGGATAGGCGTAGCAAATGGAGTATGTGAAGCGGTCAAGCTCAGTCAGGAAGTAATTGATGAGTGCTTCAAGAACATAAATACCGAGTTACAGAACAAACTTGACGAATCAACCGAGAAGCTTTCCGGAGAATTAGCCGAGAAAATAGAAAAAAGGCTGCAGAAATCCATGAAACTTGTGCCTTGTGGTCTTCCGGTGATTCCTCCGCATTGGGTTTGTACTGTGAATGTTTGGGAGTATGATGTAAAAGGTGCATACAAAGAGTTTGAGGTTATTGATAATGACAATGAGTGCATGTTCAATCCTTATTTTGGACATGATGCACAGGTTTACGTTCGGAAAAACGAAAGGATTGCTCATCCAATAAAAATGGATAAAGATGGAGGATTTATTTATCTGGGAGACAATCTTCCTATAGAATTTAGTTTTTCAGGATACGCAGCAACTATAGTAGGGCCTGGTCCAAAAGGTGTTGGTGATAAAGTGGGAGACAGGGATGAAAAGTCGCTTTTTTATGATGATTTTGAGTTACAATTTTGAGGATAGAATATGAATTACAAATTAGGTATTGCATGTGCTATATGTTTATTAATACTGTTTCCAGTCCCCGCATCATCAACGAGTTCTAATCTAAAGATTGACGTGTATTATAATGATCAATTGTATCCGGGAGCTTCAACCCCAAAACCACTTTTGAAAATTGGTGAACCTTTCACTCTTAAGTTTGAAGTAACATGTTACAAACGTAATGAGCTGTCGGTAAAGTTATGGTCAATTGGCAATAATGATTTTGACATACTTGAAGGACCAACATCAAAATTAGGAAGCTATACCGACAAAATCATTGAAGAAAACGAGACTTGGGTTGCTGAGTGGACTGTAGTTCCTAATGAAGAATGGGCAGGTGGAAGTGCTCCTATTAACTTTTACTACCAAATGATGGACTTAGAAAGGCGCAGAATGATTACAAGTGGTGAATTCACCGCCGCCTACGTCACAATCTCCGACGAATACTACGATGGTCCAGAGATTGTAGAAGTCTCCACTTCAGGAGCACCATCTAACGAGACCAGTTCACAGACAACTCCTGCTTTTAATGCCCTGCTTGCACTGTTGGCTCTGATTTTAGTTGTTGCCCTGAGGAAAAAGTAGTTTCTATAAATCTATTAATCACTTTTTTATTAGCAACCTATTAATTTTTTTGACTTTCTGGAGTTTGTGTTGCCAAGTCTGAATCTGACTCATCTGTATCTCAAAAATGAAAAACATTAAATACCCCCTCCAATGTACTCAGTTATACATTATTGATTCACTTTTTTACAGAGGTATAATCATGGATCACACGAAAATCTTACTCGATGAAAACGAAATGCCAAAACAGTGGTATAACATCCTTGCTGACCTGCCGGTGGAAGCCCCACTCAACCCTGCAACCAATGAGCCAATGAATCCAAAGGATCTTGAGCCTATATTTGCAAAGGAACTCATTCAGCAGGAGATCAGCTCAGAAAGATATATTGACATTCCTGAAGAGATCAGGGAAATCTACACACTCTGGAGACCGTCGCCTCTTTACAGGGCACACAGGCTTGAAAAGGCACTAGGGACACCTGCAAAGATATACTACAAGAATGAGAGTGTCAGTCCTGCTGGCAGCCACAAACCAAACACTGCCATCGCACAGGCATATTACAACATGAAGGAAGGCACTGAGAGGATCACCACTGAAACAGGCGCGGGTCAGTGGGGCAGTGCATTATCGCTTTGCTGTAACTATTTTGACATTGAATGTAAGGTCTATATGGTACGCTCAAGCTTCTACCAGAAGCCATACCGTAAGTCCCTTATCAACCTCTGGGGAGCAAATGTTATACCATCTCCAAGTACTGAGACCCAGTTTGGAAGAAAGATACTCGAGATGTACCCTGAAACAACAGGCAGTCTTGGTATTGCTATAAGTGAAGCAATTGAGGAAGCTGCTCTCAATGACAATACAAGGTATGCACTTGGAAGCGTACTCAACCACACAAGTCTGCATCAGACCGTTGTAGGTCTTGAAACCCAGGCACAGTTCGATAAGACCGAGGATTATCCTGACATCGTTATCGGATGCTGCGGAGGTGGAAGTAACCTTGCAGGTGTGACCCTTCCATATATCAGGGACAACCTTGCAGGTAAGACCGACACCAGATTCATAGCAGTAGAACCTTCCGCATGTCCTACTCTCACTTCAGGTGAATTCAAGTATGACTTCGGTGACATGGCACAGATGACACCACTGCTTAAGATGTACACTCTGGGATCCGAGTTCATACCACCGGCAATCCATGCAGGGGGTCTGAGATACCATGGAGCTTCACCAATTGTCAGCAAGCTTGTTGCAGACGGAATCATGGAAGCAACCTCATATCATCAAGTAGAGGTATTCGATGCTGCGGTGAAATTTGCACGCAGTGAGGGTATCGCCCCGGCTCCTGAATCATCACATGCTATCAAGTGTGCTATCGATGAAGCCTTGAAGTGCAAGCAGACAGGTGAGGAGAAAACAATACTGTTCAACCTGAGCGGTCATGGACATTTCGACATGAGCTCATATGACAAGTACTTCTCAGGAGAGCTCAGTAATGACTGAGAACTTGAACAATTGAGATTAAAAAGTGAAATTCATGTGTGGCATGGATACATGTCACACATCTATTCCTGTTTTTCTAATTCCGGTTAATGGAACTTATCACTGTATTTCTTGTAGGATATTACGAATTCCGCATGGGGCCAGATAAGCGGTATAGTGACATATGCAAGGCCGTCTTTCCATTTGGGATGGCTTCTTACATCATCGATCAGCTTGACCTTACTGTCCCTTAGAATTTTGGCATTGGTATAGTCCTCAAGCCATAGTTCAAATCTCTCGATGGTTGAGATATGCTCCGGGAGAGTATAGTTATGCGCCATATCCACGACCCAGTCAAGATACATTTCCGCCTGGTCCTGGTCATCTGTCTCTATATAGTGATTTGCCAGCTCACATGTGAAGTGACACCATGGTCCGTAACCTCCATTATTTCTTCCCCAGTACTCAGGATAGCGATTAAGCCCGCCAATCTCCTTATCCCACAGATGTTTATGTATACGCTTGGCAGTAGTGATCATCTTCACATCACTGTCCTTGATAAGCTCGAAATAGGCCGGAGCATATTCCGCTGCGTCGATATCGAGTACTGTGGAAGCAAAAGGATCGTATCCGATAGGCTTGCTGTTTTTGTCCTTTACACGGATACATTTGATGAAAGAACGTCTTCTGGGACTGTACAGGCGGGTAAGTATTGATTCTTTGATAATGTCTGCCTGTTCTTCCCACTCGGAAACATCTTTGCCGAGGACTTTTCCCATACTGACGGCGGCATATATTCCCGCACAGCATGCACAATTGGCGTATATCTCAAAGCCATGTTCATAAGCAGGATATTCATGAATACTGTTTATGGTATGTATCAGGTCAACTTCTTCGTTCTTGTTAAGAAGGATGAAACTTACAGCTTTTTCAATGGTCTCCCAGTATTTCTCTATGAAGGCCGTATCAGCCATTTCTTTAAAGAATGAACCGCCTGTTGCCTGAAAATACTTGCCGAGTACAAAGAGTACAAGTCCGTTACCGTCTATCTGCAGGTCCTTATAACTGGCATCATTTCCATCGACGTCATATCTCTGGGAGAATTCCCCGAGAGGCTTCTGAGAACTTAATATGAATTCAAGCCCTTTTCTGGCTTCATCCATGAGTCCTGCGGAAACACAACCAAGTATTGCTATGGAATGATCTCTGGGATAAATGAAAGGATAACGTGTTCCGGGAGGGCTGGCATAGAATCCTCCGTTTTCATGCTGATTGTTTTTAAGTATGCGGACACTGTTCTCGTATAATTTCTCCGCTTCTATCCGATTCAAATTTCTCACTCCTTATCCGGATATACTATTTTATAAACATAGAATGCTCTGTCAAGCATCTGCCCAACAGTTTCCTTTGATATTCCTACCTTTTCAAGGGCTTCTTCATTGAACTGCTTGAAATCTCCCTTCGGGGATTTTGACCCCAGACTGTATAATTCTGCTCCTGCAAGTTCTGCCCTTTTCGTACTGTAACTGTGTTGCAGTACTCCCAGTGCATGTGTCAGAGCAGGGTATTCCCAGGGTTTGTCAGAGGCTTTTTTCATTTCATATACTTTTTTGACAATATCGTCAAATTCAGCAGGGTGTCCGTATATTTCATTGAATTCAGTAATCTCGCTACCAAAAGGACATATGGGTAAGTAATTGATACTGTCCTCTCTTGCACCCTCAAATCCAGGTCCCTCAAGGGCTGCAAGCTCTTCTCCTATTTCCTGTAGCCAATGTATAGTTTCAAGTGTTCCGTCTTTATCAACCATTTTTGTCACACCGACCAAAAATGCCTGTGGAAACATATTTTCCAGTCTTATCATTTGATCACCCCTTCTCCGATGACAGTTAATTATTGCTTAATATTCTACAACAGATATGCCTGACGTGTAAATAATTGATTTTTATCTTATAATAGAATATTGATTTCCGTGACTATAAATACATGTTCTCACTTTCTTCAACTAAAGTCTCCGTAAGCAGTTGCAATTAGCATTATGTTCACTGGTTCAGGATACTATTTGCAGTACGGCCATATTCCATCCCACAGGTCCTATGCCTTCAACTCTTCTTATGTCGGGCTCCTCTATCTTTGGATCATGTTTCCCATTCTGCTTCTGGACAAGTACGGGAATCTCCACAGCCTGAAGCATGGGGAGGTCATTAAGACTATCTCCAAGTCCTATGGTCTTAATATCGCCGTACTCTTTTTTGTAAAGTCCGGTCAGGATATTGACAGCTTTTCCCTTATCGTTATCTCCCATAATATGCCAGTATCGTCCACCTCTTGTGTAGTTCAGACCTTCTGACTTTATATGCTCCTTTAGTCGTTCTGCTGTTTCTTCATCACCATTGAGCTTGAAAGCTTCGTCGTATTCACGTATCTTTGCAAGCCTTGCAGATTCGATGTCAAGTCCGGTATCCTCGCTCAGACCTTTATCGTCCATATCCCCAAAACCAATGATATCCATTTTTTCATGACTGCGGATATCTGTGAGTACATGTCTGAGAGTGTTATAGGCAGTCCCCAGTTCGATAACATTATAGTTACCTTCTGTTTTTGATACCGGATAATCCACGCTGAAATAGTCCTTCGGAATAAATATCGCTCCTCCGTTCTCGGAGATGAACGGGTGTTTAGATTCCAGTTCTCTGACATAGACTTCTATTTCCGCACGTGTCTTACTCGTACAGAAAATAAGCGGTATGTCTTTTTCTTTCAGCATCTCTATGGCTGGTTTTGCAGCTTCATAGGAGTAGGTGTTATGATCTATCAGGGTACCGTCAAGGTCGGTGAATACAACATATCTCATTCTTTTATCTCCATCAGGGAGGATACAATCTGAGCAGCAATGTTGCAAGCTAATCTCTCCTTATTGCATAAGGAGAAAGCTTGTGCCCAGGAATAAACCCCCTTCCTATATCCTTATTCTGTTCTGTATAGTCTGTTTATCTGATGGTCAATATAACTTTTCATAATAACTTTATTAATAGCTTATTGAATCAAGGTTTACCTTATATTAGAATTTCAGGAAACTTACTGTGCTTTGTACTTTGATGATCACATGTATCTATAAAAAATAAAGTTTCGTTAACTTTATTTTAAATGTATGTCATACTTATTATGGGGTTACCAAAATTTTGTTGGAGGGAGTATTTTTAAGGCTTTTCTTGCTTTGTGATCAGGATACTTTTCATGACCACTAATGACTCTGTTAGAAGCTTGCTTCCTTTGTTTTTGGCAGCTACAGATAAACAAGGGGTTAGTATGAAAGAGATATATGACAAGATGGCTACAGAAGCCGTGAATGCCCAGAAGGCAGTTGTAAGCACAATAAACAATAAAAGAGGCACATCTTTCAAAGTAAAAGATGCCCAGCCTTATGTCGATGCTGTCAATCGCATGAAGCCAGAGGGTGAGCAAAGTAAAGAAGTCTTCGATCTTCATGTAGATTCAGTGAATGCTCATTTTGATGTACTCACGGGGTTAACGGAAACCGTAAGGCCGGAAGATGATCCTTTTGTTGAACATTACCAGACTCCTCCTATACTGGAAATCCTGTATGAGGAAGATCCTTCTTTCCGGACATCTGTTGAGAAATTCATTGAAGAGATCGGAAGATCCGAATCGCTTATCGGAAAGGAATCAATTCGCAGGTATGCAGGTTTCTACGGTCCTACCTGTGTGGTGGATTTTGCATTTGTTCCCGGAAGCACAAGTAATGTCGTAAACAGGATCCTTCAGGATATGGACATTCCTCTTCAGCATAAAAGAGCTATACTTGCTTCTAAATCCTGGGGTATGAACACATCCTATGGAGTCGGAGCAAAATTCCAGATAGCTATCGAAGATGGTAAGACTCCATCGGAAGCTCTGAAAGAAGAGATAGATATGCTCAAAATGGTCTATGATACACCTGTGGAGGCCCAGTTCAAACTGATGGAAGAAGCAGGTCACAGCTCTTTTGATGTCAGGAAGTACATGGACCAGTACAAGCAGAAAATGAAAAAGACTGTCAGGGCTGCAATGGATGAGGAAGTTTTCTACGGGAACATAGTAACAGTTCCTGCATATGGTGTTGGGGATGTGGCGCACCATATCTCTCAGTCCATGTTCAATATGACAAAAGATGATGTCGTAATGGAAGTCATCAATGTTGTCTCGGATGTGCTCGAGGGTACCATGAATAATGCCATGGGTAATTTCAGGGATGAATATTCGCCTCTTACTATTGCAACGGATGCCACAGCAGCAGCAACCACAAAGATTCTCTGGATGGATGGATTTACCACCATGATGGTGCTGGATCTGCTTGTGAAGAGATTCCACAACCTGGTCCTCACCAATCCAAGAAGAGGTGCCGCTGCCGAGCTCCACAATGTAGATTTCATTGATCTCATTGAGAAGGGTGAACGTATAATCGACCACAAGCCAAGGGGAGCAGGTGGAATGGTACAGGGTATTACTATAGACCTGAGTCCTATCGAAAAAAGTGAGATCCTGAATAATCCTCAACGCTACACTTATCCTGCATGTGCCATCACTGTAAGGTTCTCGGCATTGATGCGTCTGGCGGATTTCCCATGCTTGCTGACAAGTGAACCTGTGACTGCGACCATGATGACCAATATCATCGCACTTCACAAGGAAGAGGCACACTCACCTGCGCGTGTATGCAAGTTCTGTTCGGCCAACTACTTCGACTACAAGTGCGGATACTGCAACTGGACGGAGGCAGTTTGATCGAAGTTGTGCCTGAAACAGGCACATTTCGGTTTTTGGAGGTGAAGTATGGTGGAGATCAGTTTGCTCAGGAGGTCGATTGCAGAGCTCATAGGGACCTATGTCCTTGTGTTTCTGGGTACGGGGTCAGTAGTTACGGCGGTGCTGCTGATCGAGGGAGCAGAACTACTGCCAGGTAACACTTTTAGTATCGGCCTGGATATCGCAGCCTGGTTTGCAATTGGTATGGCCTTTGCAATCGCTATTGTGGCTATGATCTATGCTTTCGGACATATTTCGGGAACACACATCAATCCGGCTGTAAGCATTGCATTGTGGGCTACGGGAAGATTCCCCACTAAAGATATGGTCGGATACATTGTTGCCCAGCTCATTGGTGCAAGTCTTGCTTCCTTTAGCATAGTTGCCATACTTGGTTCACGTGCGGTTGCAACAGGTCTTGGGGCAACAGCCATGTTTGCCGGTGTGAGTTATGGTCAGGCTATATTGTGTGAGGCAATCGCCACTTTTTTCCTTATGTTAACAATAATGGGAACTGCGGTTGATAACAGGGCACCGGCTGGTTTTGCAGGTCTGGCAGTGGGTCTTGTGGTTGCCGCAGATGTAACGGTTGTGGGTAACATCACAGGCTCGTCGCTCAATCCTGCGCGTACCTTCGGTCCGTATCTTGCAGATTTTCTGCTGGGGGGTCAAAATTTCTGGTGGCAGTTCCCTATATACATAATCGGCCCAATCGCTGGTGCCTTAATTGCAGCTTTTGTCTATGATTATGTATCAGGGGTAAAAGAGCTTGACTAAGATGAGTGTCATCTGCTCTTTTTATTTTTATTTTTAAAATCCACCGGATCCTTTCACTTTACTGGCATGCAGATATCGAGTATATGATGTTTTTCAGGATGTTCTTCCGGCAAATTTAGATATATCTCATAGCTTGCCCGTGACATATCAATTTCAAGCTTATTCTGTACCGCCCACTCAACTATCTTTTCCCAGGCAGGAGCATATTCCTGAGGTCCTGTCAGCTCCACACGCATCACCACGTGCTTTCCTCCGGGAAGCTTTTTCTTCTTTATATCTCCTTCAACCTGCACGTCATCTGCAATGGTCATGCATACATCCAGTTTGAGCTCTTCAGGAGCTGTGACACCCGGGTCATCATAGTAGGCAGACATCAAAAGAGTATCCGGTCCCATCAATTGCTTCGAACCTGCCCAGCTGAAAAGCCTGCCAAATAGTTCTTCGAAGACACTGGCATTTCCCAGATAGTTACCAACAAATGAAACGCATGCTGCATCCCTTTCTTCAAGTTCTGTTATTTCCGGCTCGTTTATTATTTCCAAACTTATCACCAACCTTTGACTTCAAACATTTTCTGCTATAAGAATATAAAAGCTCATGCTAAGGTGGGTGAAAGTAATTTCTATTTGGCCAGAAGCGAAAAGATATGCAGTAAATTACACTTTCACTCTGCTAGGGTAATTTTATTAGTTATCATCCACCTTCTATCCCGATAATATGGAAATAAGATCCCTTGATATTCCGGAAGAGGTCCTTCAATTCTATCTGGATTCCGGGATTGAGAAACTGTACCCTCCCCAGGCAGAAGCTATCGGGAAAGGCTTACTTGACGGGAAGAATATCCTTGCTGCCATTCCCACCGCATCGGGAAAGACACTACTGGCAGAGCTTGCCATGCTCAAATCAATCTCAAAAGGTGGCAAGGCTTTATACATTGTACCTCTGCGAGCCCTGGCATCGGAGAAGTTCGATCGTTTCAGGGAATTCTCATCCGTAGATCTGAAGAACGGAAAGGATGGTGGTGTCAGGGTCGGTATATCCACAGGAGATTTCGAATCAAGGGACGAGTGGCTTGGCTCCAACGACATCATCGTGGCCACATCCGAGAAGACCGATTCCCTCCTGCGTAACGGGACAGCATGGATGGAGGAGATCACAACTATTGTTGTGGATGAGGTACATCTTCTTGATTCGGCAAACAGGGGTCCCACTCTTGAAGTAACGCTCACCAAACTAATGAAGCTCAATCCTGAATGCCAGATCATTGCACTTTCCGCAACCATCGGAAACGCATATGAAGTTGCGGACTGGCTCGGAGCAGGACTTGTACTCAGCGAATGGAGACCCACTGATCTCAGGGAAGGTGTCTACTATGGTGGGAACCTCAATTTCAGAGGCTCACAGAAACTTATCGCACCTTCTTCCAAGGATGATGCCATAAACATAATTCTTGATATCCTCGAAGATGGAGGGCAGTGCCTTGTATTTGAGAGCAGCCGCAGGAACAGTGTCGGATTTGCCAGAAGGGCGGGGGGCAAAGTTTCCCGGTTGCTTGACAGGCCCACACGTGATGCACTTGACAGGATAGTCGAGCAGGTCCTTGAAAACGGTGAGACTGAGGCATCAAAGGTACTGGCTCAATGCATCAGAAACGGTACGGCTTTCCACCATGCGGGACTTAATTCAGCTCACAGAAGACTCGTGGAGAATGGTTTCCGGGAAAATAAGATCAAGGTCATATGCAGTACTCCCACACTTGCGGCGGGTCTGAATCTGCCTGCAAGACGGGTTATCATCAGAAGTTACAAGCGTTTCGATTCAAACTTTGGAATGCAGCCTATCCCTGTCCTGGAGTACAAGCAGATGGCAGGCAGGGCAGGACGTCCCCACCTTGATCCCTATGGGGAGTCTGTTCTCGTTGCAAAATCTTATGGTGAAATGCAGCAGCTATTCGATAATTACATCGATGCCGATGCAGAGGACATCTGGTCAAAACTTGGTGCAGAGAATGCACTGAGGACCCATATCCTGTCCACTATCGTTAATGGCTTTGCAAACACCCGTGACGGCCTGATGGAATTTATCGAAGCTACGTTCTTTGCCCACCAGAACGATACATGGGGACTTATGGAGGTCCTTGATGACTGTATCGATTTCCTGAAAGAACATGATATGCTCAAAGGTGATACCCGGCTTGTGGCCACACCTCTTGGAAACCTTGTATCCATGCTTTATGTGGATCCCCTGTCGGCAGCAACTATGCTGGATGGGCTGGACAAAGCGGAAAATATCACCGAACTTACGTTGATGCATCTGGTCTGCAAGACTCCTGATATGCGCCAGCTCTACCTGAGGTCCGGTGATTATGAGTTGATCAATGATTTTGTCATCACGCATGCGGAGGAGTTCTCCGAAATACCAAATCAGTTCAAGGACACCGATTACGAATGGTTCCTTGCTGAGGTAAAGACAGCTCTTCTTGTGCTGGACTGGATAAACGAGCGGCCAATGGATGACATAAGCAAGAGTTTCAATGTGGGCGAAGGTGACATACACGCCCTTGCGGAGTTATCCGAATGGCTCATGCACTCGCTCTCACGTCTTGCAAGGGTCCGGGGACATACTGCTGCTGACATGGCAGGCCTGATTGAGAAGAGGATTCACTATGGAGCACGGCCGGAACTCATGGAACTGGTGGGGATACGGGGTATAGGAAGAGTACGTGCCCGCAGGCTCTATGACAGTGGTCTTAAGACAGTTGAAGACATCAGGAAGGCCGATCCGGCCTTAATCGGAAAGCTTATCGGTACAAAGACCGCCGGGAAGCTGCTCAGGGAAATTGGCATGCATATAGATATAGATCCCGGAAACCCCGAGGATGTCGGTTCGAAGACAATGGATTCACTGATAGGCAATGAGCAGAGTACTTTCAGCGA